>CAZPFK010000193.1:0-1536 GCA_964585855.1 uncultured Vicinamibacteraceae bacterium | reverse complement strand
CGAGCATGCCTGCACAAAGCGGGTCTATGAGGATGTCGCCTACGCCATCGAACGCCTCGGCAACGCCTCCTTCACGCTTGAAGAGGTCCGCGCCAAGGCCGGCGAGGATGAGGAGGCCGAGGGCCTCCCGCCGTGGACGCAGGTGGCAACCGCGCTGGCGTTCCTGAAGGAGCGGGGCTGCATCATCCCCGCCCGGGAGCGGAAGCACATCGCCGCCAGCGACTTCATCTACGAGGATGCCCTGATCGAGTACCACGCCCTGCGGGAAGGTGCTCCGGGGTCAGGCCCGTAGCCACGCCGTCACCGATTCAGCCTCTCCTCCGACGCCTCGGCCCGTGCCGGGGCGTTGGCGCGGTGTGATTGTTTACTCGCCTCAGCACATCATCTCAGTCGCGTTTGACCTCAAAGCGATCATCCTCCCGTTCCGTGGATTCCGACTTCGTGGGTTCGGTGATGTGGGCAGGGAGGGTGAAGGGGCCGTATCGCTCCTGGTACTCATCGATCCCGCAGTTGGCATACCTCAGAACCTTCGTCAGGTAGTCCATTCGCTGGCACGCCAGCCAGGTGAAATCGGTAACGGGTGCGGTTTCGTGGTACACCGGTCGCGACCGAACGGGCATCCACTTCGCGTTGAACGCGATCAGATCAGCAACGTCCTCGCCGCGCACCTGGTAACTCAGATCATTCCCGTAGAACTGACGAAGACGATGCACTGCGAACAAGGGTCGGCCGAGATCGCGCAGCAGGCTTGTCGGTCCCGTGGCCCATTCCACCCTCTCACCGAACTGCAGATCACTGATGCGATCGTGGTCCAACATCGGGTAGGCTCTTGCCAGGTAGCCGAACAGGAACGACTCCAGCATGAAGTGGTGCTTGAGAACCACCCCGATGGGGGCATCATCCCGCAGGATCAGACTCTGCCACAAATAGTCGCCGCCGAGGTCTGCCTGGGTCGCATCAGAGAGGTGGCTTATGTAACAATCGAGTTCTGCCTGATTCTCCCATTTGGTGGAGGGCCGGTCGATGAGCGTGTCAATCTCGGCTGCGAGATCCCTGATGGAGGCATTCTTCTGGCCGAATCGCTTCGCATCCCGAAGCATCCAGTGTCGCTTCGCCCACAGGTCGATCTCATGGGGCGGCACCGTGCACAACCCTTCCGCCAGCAGTTCCTTCTCCAGCCGCTCCATCAGCGAATCGACCATCTGCTTATCGTCCTTGGTCTCAATCACGTTCCGACTCCTTTCAATGAGTTGACCTGTTTACACCTACAACGATTCACATCCAGCAGCCTTCTCCTGCATCACATCCCTCACCCCCTCCGCTCCGCCTTCTTCCCCGCAAACGCCTCCCACCGCTGCACGATCACATCGCAGTACGCCGGGTCGAGTTCCATGAGGAACGCCCGCCGGCCCATCTGCTCCGCTGCGATCAGCGTTGAACCGCTGCCGCCGAAGAGGTCCAGCACGTGCTCACCGCTCTGCGAGGAGTACTCGATGGCACGACGGGCCAGTTCCACCGGCTTCTCCGTCAGGTGCA
>CAZPFK010000191.1:0-1571 GCA_964585855.1 uncultured Vicinamibacteraceae bacterium | reverse complement strand
CCCTACCCCTAATGCCTCAGTGCCTATTCCCTAGTGCCTATCCCCCAGTGCCTTCTCTCACGCCTTCCCCTGGTACTCACCCGTCTCCGTGCTCACCCGCACCACCGTCCCCTGCTCGATAAACGGCGGAACGCGCACCACCGCGCCCGTCTCCAGCGTCGCCTCCTTCAACTGGTTCGTCGCTGTCGCCCCGCGCGGCTGCGGCATCGTCTCGGTCACCTCCAGGTCCACCGTCGGCGGCAGCTGAATCCCCAGCACCTTCCCCGCATGCAGCTGCACCGCGCAGACCGTGTTGGCCTTCAGAAACTTCACCTGCCACTCCGTCAGTGCGTCGGCTCCGAGTTCCAGCTGCTCATACGTCGCCGTATCCATGAAGACAAAGGGCCCCGTCCCCTGTCCGCCCCCGTCATAGAGATACTCCATGTCGCGCCGGTCGATGTTGGCCGTCTCCAGTTTGTCCGCGCTGTTGAGCCGCTTGGTGGTAATCGAGCCGCTCTGCACGTTCTTCATCTTCGCCTGCACGTAGGCCGGTCCCTTGCCGGGCTTGACGTGCTCGGTGTCCAGGACGAGGTGCAGCACACCGTCGTAGATCACCGCCATTCCCGACTTCACTTCCGTCGCCTTCACCGGCATCGTCGCATTCCTCCTGGTAGTCGCCCGCCCCCGACTGGCCGAAAGCCCGCCGAATATAGACCGCGCCGCGCCTCCGGGCCATCCTCACCCGAAGCGCTTCCACAGCCACAGGGCCAGCAGCGTCGCCTGCACACCCACGATCACCGCGATTCCCAGCCGAAACACGCCGTCGCGCGTCTTGTGGCCCCGCCCCAGCATGACCGCAACGCCGCCGATCGTCCCGCCGATGGAGCACAGCAGCAGCAACGCCTGCTCCGGCACGCGCGGGCCCATCGGCTGCCGGCCGGCCGCCTGCTTGTCGTACCAGAAGGCCCCGGCCGTCACCAGCGAGACGCCGATCAGCCAGGAGGCGGCAAAGCCCCAGCCGCTGACGATCCCAAGCCCGATGGCAAGGGCCAGGCACGCGCCGATGAGTCCCAGGGCCCATCGGGCCTTGAACGAGAGGTTGAAACGGGGGGCCGGCATGGGCAGTGGGGGAGCATAGCCGTATTGGGGATCGGTGTGGGGCTGTTGCAATTCGCCGCAGTTTCTGCGACAATCGGAAATACCCGGGCCGCAACTGGCGTCTGACCGAACGGGGGCCTCCGGAGCACACCCATGCCCGATGACATCCGCCTTGACGTGCTGGACCGAATCGAGATCGCCTCCCCTTGCCCCGCCCGTTGGGAGGAAATGGAAGGCGATGACCGCTCGCGCTTCTGCGCTGAGTGCGGCCTGCACGTCCACAACTTCGCCGCCATGACGCGAGAGGAGGCCAATGACTTCCTGGCTCAGCGTCAGCCCGGCGAACATCTCTGCGGTCAGATCACCCGCACGACCGACGGGCGGATCGTTACGGCTGACGACCCCGTCGCAAAGCGCACCGTGGTTCTCCAAATCCGTGGCTGGCTCGGCCGAGCGGCTGCAATCTTCTTCGGCGCGACGGCCGCGGGGTGGAT
>CAZPFK010000190.1:0-1613 GCA_964585855.1 uncultured Vicinamibacteraceae bacterium | reverse complement strand
GGGGCTGAATGGCCTATGAAGGCGGCGAGGATGCAGGAAAGGACCATCTTCATGGGAGGCGGTCTCCGTGGCATTGGCTCCCTCCACCATACCGGAAAATCGCGGAGTGTTGGAGGAAATTCCGTGAAAATCTGCCGAGATTCTGGGGGTGGGGGCGGCCCCTGCCGCACGGCCGACTCGCTTCGCTCGCTGGCCGTGGCACCCAAACCGGCCGGCACCGACCGGCCGCCACAGAGTATTGGGCCGCAGGATCACGCCGCCCGCTTCCCTTTACCTCCCGCTGCCGCCGGGCCTATCATCCCCGACTCTGTTTTTGACCCCCGGAACCCCCCAACCGCCCGAGAGCCCGGCCATGAAGCAAGACATCCATCCCAAGTGGTACCCCAACGCCAAGGTCATCTTTGAAGGCCGCGAGATCATGACCGTCGGGGCCACCGTGCCCGAGCTCCGCGTCGACGTCTGGTCCGGCAGCCACCCCTTCTTCACCGGCAAATCCAGCTTCGTGGACACCACCGGCCGTGTCGACAAGTTCCAGAAGAAGTTCGGCGGCAACTACTTCCAGAGCAAGAAGAAGGATGCCGGCAAGAAGAAGGGCTGATTCGCCTCCCCCTGCCGCCTTCGCCACGCCCGGGAGCAATCCGGCCAGCCGGTCAACCGATAGACTCTGACGAGCGATTCGCATGTGCGGATTGCTCGTATTGTGTTATGGGTCTATGTTGACCGACCGACCCCGAAGACTCTGAGACCGGAGCGGCTCCCGCATGCCTTCCACGCCCGAATCCGCCACCGCAGCCGCACAGACCGCCTACTCCGAGTCGCAGGCCACCGTCTACGACGACATCCGCTTCCGCGGCCCGGCCGGCTCACGCATCCACGCCCTCGAGCGCGACGTCCTGCTGCGGGCCCTGCGTCGCCTCCCGACCTCAGCCCGCGCGCTCGAAGTCGGCTGCGGCACGGGCCGGCTCCTGCTGGAGGCCCGGGCGGCCGGGTACCAGGTTGACGGCCTCGACGCCTCGCCCCACATGCTCCAGCAACTCCAGAAGAAGATCGAAGCCGGCGGCGGCACCTTCGAGATGGTCGTCGGCGAAGCGGCAAAGGTGCCCAGGCCCGACGGCTCCTACGACTTCGTCTACGCCATCCGCCTCCTCAACCAGACAGAATCGCCCGACTACGCCCTCAACGTCGTCGCGGAGATGGTCCGGCTGGCGCGGCCCGGCGGCTACGTGCTCGCCGAGTTCGTCAACGCCCGTCGGCCCCGCTGGGGCGTCAACCGGCGCGATACGACACGCCTCGACCCCCGGCAGGTCGCGCAGCGCGGGCGCGAGGCCGGCGCGGAGCACGTGGCCGACTACGGCGCGTTTCTGCTGAGCATGCAGGCGTACTACGCCGTGCCGGGGTTCCTGACGCCGCTGGTGGCCCTGACCGACCGCGTGCTCTCCCGCCTGCTTCCGCGCTGGTGCAGCCGCAGCTACGTCCTCCTGCGCAAGAAGGCCGGGCAATGAGGATCGGCGTGTATGCCTCGCGTCTCGCCGGGCAGCGCGGCCACGAGCGCAACGTCTCCGGACACATCCAGGTTCCGCTCCAGACGGCGCGCCTGCTGGCAGAGGCCGGCC
>CAZPFK010000189.1:0-1769 GCA_964585855.1 uncultured Vicinamibacteraceae bacterium | reverse complement strand
CCTCCCGCTACACTTCTGCGCATGGCCCTGCTCGACCTCATCCGCACCGACCTCCCACCGCTCCCGCCCCGGCCCGCCGACGGACACAAGGGCTCCTTCGGAACCGTCATGGTCATCGGCGGCTGCGACTCCCCGACCAGCGTCATGCCCGGCGCCCCCGCCCTCGCCGCCCGCGCTGCCCTGCGCAGCGGCGCCGGCCTTTGCCGCATCGCCGCCCCGCGCTCCATCATCACCGCCGTCATCTCCCTCTGCCCCGCCGCCACCGGCCTGCCCCTGCCGCAGAACCCCGACGGCTCCCTCGACGCCTCGGCCTCGGCAAAAGTCATCGACGAAGCGCTGCTGGGAACCTCCTGCATCGCCCTCGGCCCCGGGCTGGGCCGCGCCCCCTCCGTGGCGCAACTGGTCATCCGCCTGCTGGCCCAGGATGAGGGCCCCGTCATCCTCGACGCCGACGGCCTCAACGCCCTGGCCTCCCTGCGCGACTTCCCGCGCGACTGCCGCTGCCCGCTGATCCTCACGCCCCACCCCGGCGAGTACCGCCGCCTTGCCCAACCCCTCGGCCTGCCCGCCGACCCGACCACCCCCGCCGAGCGGACCGACGCAGCGATGCGCCTGGCCGGGCGACTCGGCTGCATCGTCATCCTCAAGGGAGCCAACACCGTCGTCTCCGACGGCTCGCAGGGCTGGACACTCCCGGCCGCAAACCCGCTGCTGGCAACCGCCGGCTCCGGCGACGTGCTCACCGGGCTGATCGCCTCGCTGACGGCGCAGCACTTCCGGCCCCACCTCGCTTCGGGCCGAGTCACTCCGCAGCACCAGGGAGGGCTTGGGCTCTATGACATCGCGCGCTGGGGAGTCGCCCTGCACGCGCTGGCGGCCGAGCGCCTCGGCGGCGATCGTGGCGTGCTGGCTGATGAACTCGCCGACGCGCTGCCGGGGGCGTTTGCGGCGGTGTGAGCCCCGAAACGCCCCTCCCCCCGCCTATACTGACCCTTTGACTCGCACGACCCCGGAATCGGGGGCCCCGCTCGATTCCCCCGACAGAAAGGCCCGTCATGTCCGATTCCGCAGACACCCCCAAAATCCACATCGACTCCGACTGGAAGTCGCAGGCGCAGGCCGAGAAGGAAAAACTCAAGGCCATCGACCAGGAAAAGAAGAAGCCCGCGTCCTCCGCCGGCAAGGCCGCCGCCGCCGGCTACGGCGACCTCCCCCCGGCCGACTTCGAAGGCCTCCTCTCCACGCTGGCCAGCCAGGCCCTGCTTTACCTCGGCGGAATCGCCGATCCGCGCACGGGCCGGGCCATCGTCGATCTCGAAGGCGCGAAGTTCCACATCGACCTGCTCGCCGTGCTGGAAGAGAAAACCAAGGGCAACCTCTCCGAGGAGGAGGGCAAGAAGCTCGCCACCTTCATCTATGAACTCCGCAACCGCTGGGTGCAGATCTCGCAGATGGCCGCCGAAGCGATGATGAACCAGGGCGGCGGAGGCGCGGCCGGCGCCGGCGGCGGGCCGAAGCCGGGGCCGGGCATGGGCGTACAAGGCCTGTAAGTTCACGAGGATCGACGGAGAAAAACGGGACGGCAGCTTTGCTGACCGCTCCCGGCGACAGGAAAGGCAACTGCGGTGGCTGAGGCATCACTGGCCGGACAGGGTTTCATCGATCGGCACTACTTTCTGCTTCGCCGGCTTCACTCCCTTTCGGGCGTCGTTCCCATCGGCGCATTTCTCTTTCCGCACCTGACGACCAACTCCTCGATCGTCTGGGGC
>CAZPFK010000188.1:0-1774 GCA_964585855.1 uncultured Vicinamibacteraceae bacterium | reverse complement strand
CGACGCGGAGAAGGGGTGCTTTGGTGACTTCAGCCATGACGGGGTAGGGTATGCGGCGGCGGCAACCGTTACAATGGCGGCATGTTCCGCGTCGATCGCCGCCGGCTCATCCTCTTCCTGAGCGCCTGCTGGGTGCTGGGGCTGGTGAGCAATTTTCTGATCGCGTGGACACTTGGGAGTCTTGACACACGCTGGATGCACGACAGCTTTCGCTATCTTGAGTGGCGAGGCGCCGACAAGTTGGTGAGCGATGAATTCAGGGTCGAGCGTTCCAGAGCATGGGGTAAGTGGGTGACCGTGGCCTCGCGCTCGGGATTGCGGTATCGCACGCTGGAAGAGATGCCTGCGCTGCCGGACGGAATGCCTTACCAGGCGCTGCTGGAAGAACTCAGACTGGCTCAGGAAGTTTATGAATTCCGATTCGGTTGGCCATTGCCGGCATTGGGCTGCACGTATCTCGATCTGGAGAACCAGTTCCGGCCACCAGATGAATGGGTCACATCAGGCGTAATGGCTCCTCCACTGGAGGTGAAGAGCCTCAAGGTGGAACTGGATGCGGCCTGGGGTGGATGGAGGTATGGCCATCAAGTAGATGTGCCCGCCTACTGTCTCGCGTGGGGACCGCAGTGGCTGGGTCTGATTGTCAATTCGTTTATCCTTGGGATCATGTGGGTGCTGCTGTGTTCCGCTGGCACACTCCTGACCGTGATGCGACTCAAATGGCGTAAGTGGGGGAATCGCTGCGTCCGGTGCCGCTATCGCCTGCATGAGAGTGTGGCAGAGCGGTGTTCAGAGTGCGGCTGGACTCAGGCGATTGGAGTACCGTGGCCGACGAAGATCAATCTGGTGACGGCCTGGTGCGCGATTCCACTTCTGGCTGGAGGGACAGCGGCCTTCGGGTGGTGGCAATGCTCTCGACTTGTACGACCGACTCCGTTGCATATAGCCGCGGCACGCAACGATCCTGATGAGATCAGGCGACTGGTGGCATTGGGTGCGACTGTCGATGCGCGTATCCCATCTGACGTGAGCTGGAGTATTGAGATTGGAGATACGACTCCTCTGCTTTGGGCGGTGATCAACGGCTCAGGTGATGCAGCCGCAGCGCTGGTTGAGGCCGGCGCCGACGTCAAGTCTCTGGCGGATCGCTTCGCTCCATATGAATCAGTTCTTGATTATGCAGTTCGATGGGACAAGCCGGAGGTGGTCAGGCACGCCTTCGAGCTTGGGGTCAGACTCAGCGACCTGCGGAACTATGAACGCTGGACATACTCCGCTGCAACCTCGACTCGGCACGAGATCGCCCGTGTTGCGCTGACGTACGCAACGGAGGCGGAGATCGATCAGTTAGTCGCTGCTTTCGTGAGCGAGATGGTGGCAGGGTGCAGGACCAGGGGGTTTGACGTGCTCCTTGAGTTCGTACCGCCGGACCGGAGAATCTCGATGGCCGTTTCGGGAATGCATGAGGCCGTCAGGGATTATTGCCCCGACGTCGTAGAGTACTTTCTGTCGATAGGCGTTGATCCGAACGCTTCAGAGTTCGGCACAAACTCTCCGCTCATGCGAGCCGTTGAGTGCGGCCACATCGAAATCGTGCGGCTGTTGCTGGAGCACGGGGCCGATCCGACCCTCGATCTTACCGGAGATGGGATAACGCCATTGAAGTTGGCGGAACACTACGCAAAGAGGTTCCCCGATCACGACGGGCCGTACTCGCCTCGCGCCATGGCCGACCTCATGCGTCAGTATCTCGATGAGGATGATGACCGCTGAG
>CAZPFK010000187.1:0-1775 GCA_964585855.1 uncultured Vicinamibacteraceae bacterium | reverse complement strand
GCATGCCCTGACTCGGCAGCGCACACCATTTCGGCATCGCCATGAAGAAGAGGCGTGAGTCGGCACGGTCCGTTTCACGCTCGTTCACGGCAGCAGTTCCGGTCTGGGGTCGGGGTGGTTCCATCGCTGCCAGAGTGTAACGAAGTCGGCGTCGCGGGTTGAGGCAAAGGTCATGTCCAGCACCCGTCCCTCGCCGAGAAGAACCACCTCCACCCCTCCACCCGGCTTCTTCGCCCAGACAAACATCACCGCATCATGGACCGACCAGCGTTGACCCGTGGAATCGGAGATGACGCCCGGACCTGCAACTGGAAGGCGATCAATACTGGGCTCAATGCCGAGCAGGCGGCACATCCTCTTTGACTCCAGCGACATCAGGACAATCCCACCAAGAATTAGCAGAGAATCCAGCTGCAAGCCGCGAAGGAACAGCCAGACGACGGCAGTAACCAGGAGAGCGATGAACACAATCTCGACTGGAAAGGAGCCAGTCGGCTCCTGACCCACAGCCTCAGGTTCAAGGAGCACTGCGGGGCGTTCAATTTCGAGCAGCTCATCCTTCAGTACGGCTGCGGCAACAGCGCCAGGAATCTGCAGTCCTGCTGCCTCAAGTCGTTCAACAAACGCTCGATAGGTCGCCCGGTAGGGTCGAAAGGGCCGCCTCCGATCGAGGAGGCCGGTGTCAAAGATGGCGGACATGACTGCATGATCTCGTGATCCGGCCGACAGGTGGTCGAGCTCGCGCTCCCAGAACCGACGTGTGCGACCCTGCTCAAGTATGTTGTTGAGGGCAAGAAGCGGGAGCACCATCAGCACGAAGAACGCAAGGCGCGCATACTGACCGCCCCAGCCGAACGTGAAGTGGCTGATGGTGCACACAAGGCCCACACCGAATGCCACCAGGTACAGAATCCAGGGGATGCCGCCGTCCGGAAACCCTCGCGCTCCCGGCATCGATACGAATACAAGATGTGAGTCGGCCGACGCGGAACCCCCGGTCGACGGCAAGGCAGAATCGGCGACAGGATCAACGCGCATCGACATCCTCAACCAGGCCGATCTCTGTGACCCAGAAGACGCTCGCAGGCAGGCGCTCAAAGGCCCATTCAAGACGTTCGTGGAGCTTGCGATAGGTCACTCCGCGATCCGGAACCCCGATCGCCAGCTCCGCCTCCGGATGCTCCGTGCGGTAGCGGATCAGGTCGGTGACCGCATGAGAGAACCAGTGCCGCGCCTGTGTAGACGGATTGGTCTTCATCGTGCCCTGCGGGTACCCCTTGACGCTGACCAACAGCCTTCGACCCTCCCGCATCGCAATGATGTCGATACCGTGCTGCTTCGAGGCTGTATCAGCAGAGGATTCAATCCTCCATCCCCTGCCATGCAGCCATCCCACAATCACCCGCTGCACGTTCCCCTCCCAGTACCACGGCCGGCTGACATCAATCACGCCGGGCTTCGCCTGCAAAACCGGTTCAGCGCCGCTCCATTGTGTGCAGATCTTCGTGCCACCGCATCTTTCGCAGGTTCGGCTGCGATCGCGTAAGACGGCCCCCTGCTCCTCCAGCTGCAAACTGCGCAATCGCGCCTGCTGTCGATACCTGATGCCGAGTTCCTCAGCCAGACAGTCATCGCAGAGAGGCATGCGCACCTTCGCCAGATGCGAGAGTATGCGATCGGCATAGGTCATCCTGGGCCTCCGTTCACTCCCGCCACCTCCCCCACCAGCTCCCGCGCATACCACAGGATCATCGCCTCCAGCGACTCCCCCTCCC
>CAZPFK010000186.1:0-1792 GCA_964585855.1 uncultured Vicinamibacteraceae bacterium | reverse complement strand
GCTGACACTCTACCAACTGAGTTACGCCCGCAGTCGGTGCCGACATTGTATCCGCATCCCCGGCGGAGACCTCGCCCAAGACCGCGCACCACCCCGGCGGCGCCTCCCGGCTCATGCCCCTCTTCCCGGAACTGCGGCCGCACCTGCGCGAGGTCTTCGAAGCAGCCGAACCCGGCAGCGAGTACGTCATCACCCGCTATCGCAGTCCCGCGACGAACCTGCGCTCGCAATTGCTGCGCTTCCTCGAACAGGCCGGCATCCCTCCCTGGCCGAAACTCTTCCAGAACCTCCGCAGTTCGCGCGAGACGGAACTCGCCGAGCACTTCCCCATCCACGTGGTCTGCAGCTGGATCGGCAACAGCCAGCTGGTGGCGATGCGCCACTACCTGCAGATCACCGATGAACACTTCCACCGCGGGGCGGGCCGCGAGTCTCGCACCGGCGGCGGCGGCGCTGCGCGATCCGGGACTACCCTTCCCTCATGTGCGGCCGATACGCCCTGACGACACCGGCGAGCGTCCTGGCGAGGGTCTTCCAGCTGACCCTCGACTTCGACGTCACCCCGCGATACAACGTCGCCCCCACGCAGGAGGTGATCGTGGTCCGGCCCGGCGGAAAGAGCCGCTCGCTGGCGACGATGCGCTGGGGGCTGATCCCCTCGTGGGCGAAGGATGCCTCCATCGGCAACCGCATGATCAACGCCCGCGCAGAGACGGTCGCGGAGAAGCCGGCTTTTCGCACTGCGCTGAAGCGTCGTCGCTGCATCATTCCCGCCTCAGGCTTCTTCGAGTGGCAGAAGATCGATGCGAAGCGCAAACAACCCTTCTACCTGGAGCGGGCCGATGGTGAGCCGCTGGCGCTTGCGGGCCTGTGGGAGTCGTGGACCGATCCCGAGGGCAACACCGTCGAGTCCTTTACGATCATCACGACGGAGTCCAACGAGCAGGTCTCGAAGGTCCACGACCGCATGCCGGTGATCCTGGAGCCGGAGTCGTTCGCGGCCTGGCTCGACCCCGAGAACCAGGATGTCACCGCGATCCAGTCGCTCCTGAAGCCCGCAGCCGAAGGGATTCTGACGATGCGGCCCGTTTCCACGCTTGTGAACAAGCCCGCCAACGATCTCCCGGAGGTGCTCAGGCCCCTCGATGAGGAATCCGGCCCGGCAACGCCTCCACGCGACCCTTGACAGACCCGTACAAATACCTATCATCGCTGATGTGAGGGCAGCGACTCCACAACCCGGCCCCGGTATGAACCTGCAGCAGCTGCGGGAGCGGATCAGGGCTGTGGAGTCCTCCGCGCAGGTCAGCACAGCAGGGCGGATCGAGACCGGGTGGTGTTCGCTGCCGCGCGGTTGCGTGCATGAGTGGTATGGATTGGAGGGGGCGGCCGGCTCTTCCGCGCCCTGGCTTGCACCGCTGCTGCTGCTGGCGGACCTGGCGTATGTCGCGCTTCATCGCGATGGAGCAGGGACACCCGGTTCGGGGGCAGCGCTGTGGATCGGTACGCATCTCTGGCCGAGCGTGCAGGCGCTGGTGCGGGACCGGGAAGCGCCCTTCGACTCCGCCGACCGGCTGCTGCTGGCCCGGTCGATCCTGATTGATCCGCGCGATGATGCAGCGCGGCTCTGGACGATCGACCTCGCCCTGCGCTGCCCCGCGGTGGCCATCGTCATCGCCGACGGCTCCCGGCTGCAAATGGCCCATACTCGCCGACTGCAACTTGCGGCGGCCTCGGGCGGCGGAACCGCGTTGCTGGCCCGACCGCCGTGGGAGCGCGGTGTGCTCAGCGC
>CAZPFK010000185.1:0-1797 GCA_964585855.1 uncultured Vicinamibacteraceae bacterium | reverse complement strand
GCCGGCATCATCGTCTCCATCCTCAACCGTGTGATCGCCCGAAGGATAGATGACTTCGGCCCGTTGCGTCAGGCAGGATTCGAGGCTCCAAAACGAGCCGGACGCGTCAGCGACGGACGCGCCGGGTTCTCCGCCCCAGCGGGGCGCGGGACTGTAGCCACGGGTGAAGATCGCCGAAGGCGATCGAAACCCGTGGGAGGAACGTGCGGCATCACGCGCCCTCATTGGCAGAAACCGAAAAGCACGACAGATAGCACTCAACCGCAGTTGCGTCAAACGGCAAGTCCCACTTCGCCTGCAAGACGCCGATCTGCTCGGCGGTCAGCAGATAGCACCTGTAGTAGAGCGGGTCGTTCTCAAACGGAGGCCCGATCAGTCCTTGGATGTCCTCTATCGTGATGCCCGGCAGCTCATACTCCGCGATGAACTCATCGCGATCAATTCGGAACAGCTCGATCCCTCTCCATATTTTATAAGGTTCAGCCATCTGCCATGCCTTAGAATCGTCTGGGAACGTACGGGGAGCCGCTTGCAGTTCGGGGAGAAAGGCTGGAGCGGTCTCCACGTGGCCTTCGGCTGCGCCTCAGTCTACGACAGCCGGATTCCAACTCTCTCTCCTCTTATGAGGGTGCCGTGATCTGTTTCGCGGTTCTCGATCAATCAGAGCCCTGGAATCAATTCTCGTGGGTAATCCGCAATATATATCCGGTTGTCGAACTCAATCACAACGTCACCAGACTCAGATTGTCCTGAATGATCGGACTTCATGTAATGAGGTCGCGACATCCGCATGACCTCGGCATGACCGGACATCAGATGAACCTCGATCTGAACAGTTCTGGGCCGGGAGGAGAGAACCTCGCGCCGCCTGTTCTCCGGCCGGACACCGCGCGCAAGCCATTTGTGAAAACCTTCAATCGCTGCGCGGTCCGCAATTTCGTACTCAACGTCCGCATACCGGGCAACAATCCGCGTGATTGCCCAGTCAGAAATCTCATCGGTGTCCCTCCCGACGAACAGATTGACAATGAAATAGGCGCCCCCAATCACCGCGACCAAGGCCGCAAGCGCTATCGCCGATCGTCGCCAATGTGTTCCTGACATGGTCGTCCCGTCATCGTGCCTCAGACCACGATACCAGGATTCCAACGCACGTTCCAATCTCTCAAAAACCTCACCGCCGCCCATTCCTCACCGCCTCCCCCAAAGCCCGGCCACTCCCGCATCCGGAACGAGCCGGAAGCGTCAGCGCCGGACATGCTCCGTCATGCCCGCGCAGGCGGGCATCCAGAGGTGGTTTCTCCGCCCCGGCGGGGCGCAGGAATGTAGCCACAGGTGGAGATCGCCAAAGGCGATCGAAACCCGTGGAGGAAGGTCAGCGATTCCAGATTCACCCCGGAGGGGTGAAGGAATCGACGCCGCCTTCGCCCCTTCGGGGCGAGTGAATGGGAGCAGGCGCTCCGTCTCCACGGGTTGCGCTCGACCGCCGGGGCGGTCTTCGCTCCACCCGTGGCTACAACCCGAGGCCCCTCCGGGGCCAGGATGGGTCGCTCTCGCTTCCGCCTCGTTGGCAAGTCCAACGCATCGGCCGGCACCGCCCGGCCGCCACTGGATTAAGAGCCATCCCCCACCACCTCCCCTACCCCTTCACGCTCAGCCACGCAAGGTGATTCACGGGCCCCCGCCCCTGCCCGATGTTCACGTTCTGCCGGATCGCCTCGGTCACCAGACGCTTCGCCTGCTCGCACGCCTCCGACAGACCCTTCCCCTGCGCCAGCCCGCCCGCAATCGCCGCCG
>CAZPFK010000184.1:0-1829 GCA_964585855.1 uncultured Vicinamibacteraceae bacterium | reverse complement strand
GGGAACGCACTCGTGCCGCAGCCGGGACGCCTGCCTGAGTCGGTGAAACCGCCCGCATCTCACGGGGAGCGGTCGGCCCGGTTATGATGGGCGGAGATGAGACGCCTTTCATCCTGCCGACTGCTGTCGCTGGTCATCGCCTACCTGACCCTTGGCGCGAGCACGACGGTGCTGATCGCGTGGGCGGCTGTGTCGTTTCATGTATCCGCCGGACCACTGGCCAGAAAGATGGAGTGGCGCAACGTCTCGGCTGTACATCGGGCGATTGAGTACTGGGGCCATTTTCGCGCGCTGGGGAAGGAAGCAACCGTTCACTCTCAATCGAAATTTCTTCAGAGGGGTACTCTGGTTGATGCACACGCCGGAGAATCTGTTGAGTACGGAGATTTCTTGGCGCCGGCATGGAGCAACCTGCCTGACACGTTGCCGAATGATGCCTACGAAGCCGGCGAACTTGCAGCAGGCTGGCCGATGATCTCATTGCGATGCATCTGGTATGAGTATGAGAATCTTCTTCGACCTCCGGGGGACTTTGTCGAAGGCGGCGTGCCTGTCGTGGCCATCCCGGTCGGAACCGATCCGGTCGCTCCGCTGCCGCTCATTTCGCAGACGCCTCGATTTGCCTACTCGTTGAACGATGCGGATCTTCGCGCCCTGCCGTTGCTGCCGATCTGGTCGGGATTCATTGTGAATACATCATGCTTTGCCCTTGCATGGCTTGGCTTCCTCTGGCTGCTTCGCGTTCCCTTACGACTTCCACAAGTCGTTCGCAGCTTTCGCGGACAATGCCTGATCTGCGGCTATTCGTTGTATGGTCTTTCGTCCCGACGATGTCCGGAATGCGGAACTGCGCCCGGTGTTGCTCGACGCTCAAGCCGTCTACACCCTGCTCTGGCCTGCTTTGCCGCACTGACAATGATTATCGTTACTGCCACATTCGGGACGGCGCAGTACATTCGTACACCACGTCCCTCTGCATTGCACGTGGCTGCAGCACAGAACGATGCCGCCGCCATCGCCCGGCTCGTCGAGGATGGTGCCGATGTCGAAGCCAGGATACAGCCGTCGGTATTTCAACACGGTTCGCCGATTCTCACCAATTTCCAACCCTCCAGTTGCGAAACGACTCCTCTTGTCTGGGCAATTGCCAATGATGCGGCTGATGCCGTCAGCGAACTTCTGCGTGCCGGCGCTGATCCTTTCTCCGGGCTCCCGGACATTACTGATCGCATTGCCGGGACTCTGAATCAGACGACACCGGTGGAGATCGCAGTATCACTGGGGCGAGCCCGGCCGCTGCGGCGCATTCTGGAGCAGTTTTCCGATGAGGAGATTGAACGGCTCGACGTACGGCAACTCGTTGTCCATGCAGTGCACGTGAATCAACCGGAAAGTGTTCGGGTCTTGATTGAAAAGGGAGTCAGCGTCTCACGCTGGGAGGAACCATGGCGCACGCCTCTTGACATCGCCATTCTTGATGGGCGCATTGAGATCGTCCGGATTCTCCTGGAGGCGGGGGCTGATCCGATGAGCCAGCCGCCGGGTAGCGGCTCCACGCCCCTGCAGCTGGCTGAGCAACTGACGAATCAGCCCCCTCCGTCGGGAAAGGATGACTGGATGGTGGGTGTCCGCCGTCAGATCGTCGAACTCCTCCGTCAGAACGCAGAGCGGTAGTTCCGAATCCTGTGAGCAGATCTCTATGTTCTCTCCTTTCTTCAAGCTCCTGATCTTCCTTACCCTCTCCACGCCCAGCACTGCGCAATCCCGGCACGAGCGCGTCGACTGGCTCCGCGATCACGCGATCGCCCTTGCAGACCCTGCCGCCGACT
>CAZPFK010000183.1:0-1836 GCA_964585855.1 uncultured Vicinamibacteraceae bacterium | reverse complement strand
GGCTGATCAACGAGTCGCTCCTGATCGTGCTGCCGTTCCGGCGTCTCTCCATCGACCCGCAGTTTGCGATCGCAGAAAGTCTCGCCGCCGGTGTGCCCGTTGTGACCACTGATGTGGAGAGTTGTCCCGAACTGGTCCGCAACGGCGTCAACGGCGCGATCGTGCCAGCCGGAGACGCCGCAGCAATCGTTGCCGCACTCCGATCGCTTCTTGACGATCGCGTTCGGATCGAGGCGATGGGGCGAGCCGCACGTGAGACGCTGCAACGGGAATGGTCGTGGTCGGAGTACATCCGCGGTCTTGAGGCGATTTACGCTCGACTGCACGCCTGACCGCGGCCGCACTCGACTTCGCTCATTGCAATTGTCAGGCTGATGCGGATGCCTTGACCATTCGGCAGGTCTCGGTCACGCAGAAACTGATCGACTTTGTCGAGCATCGAGCGGAGTTGCAGCAGATCACGTTTGCGGAGCCGCGCCATATCGCGCGTGAGCCGCAGGGTCTCTCGATTGTCTCCGCCCTTGAGCAGACGTGATTCAACGTCGCGCTGAGCACGCTGCAGCATCAGCCGCGCGCCCCGGGCCATCTCCTGTCGCATAGCCGGATCAGAAGCCGACCGGTCAACGACGATATCACGGGCAGCGAGGCGATAGAGCGTTTCGGGCCGCCGTGTCCCCGGGCGCTCTCCGCAGCGGCTGACGAGGCCGATGTGCTCCATCACCTTGAGATGATGGTGCGCTGCGCCGCGGGTCATGCCCGATTTGTCTGCGAGATCGCCTGCAGTGGCCTGGTCCAGGTCCAGAAGTGTTTCCATCAGGCGAACTCGCGCCGGCGACTGCAGCGCCCGCAACTGCTCCGCCGAGGTTACCCGGAAGACATCCTGTTTCTTTCGGTTCTGTCCTGGCATAGCGCTCCCATCTGCTGACGTTAAGCCCAAACACACTCAGGAGAATGATATTTCAGCACATTGACACTTTTCTGATTTATTTCCGCCGGACTCGTCCGTGAGCAGGCGTCACCATGTGCGGTTCGATCTCAACCCCTCCGCCCAAGGAGTCCCCAATGCTGCTGCATCTTGCCACCATCGCCCCCCTGCTGCTCGCCGCTCAGGCTGCCCCTGAACTCACCTGGGACACCCTCGACCAACGCTTTACAGCCGAGGCCGAAGCCGGATTTGCCGGCGTGCTCCTGGTCACCAGGGGCAATGAGATCGTCTTCAACAAGGCGGCCGGCCTCGCCAATCACGCCGAGGGGATCCCAAACTCGCCCGAAACCATCTTCGGCATCGGGTCAACGCCCATTGACTTCACGAAGGCGGCAGTCCTGCTTCTGGCCGAGCGCGGGCAACTCCGGCTCGACGATCCGATCACGACGTACTTCAAGGACGTGCCCGAAGACAAGCATGCCATAACCATCGAACACCTCATGACCGGCGGCTCGGGACTGCGCGATTTCCATGGCCTGCCCTCCGATCCTGATCCGGACCATGCCTGGATTGATCGGGAGGAAGCCATCAGACGCATTCTCAATCAGAAGCTGCTCTTTGCGCCCGGCGAAGGCGAGGTGCACTCCCACTCCGCCTGGGGGCTCATCGCCGCGATCGTCGAGATCACCTCAGGCGAGACCTACCAGGACTTCACGCGAGAGAACCTCTTCGTGCCCGCCGGGATGAAGGACACCATGGATTTCGGCGTGAAATATCCCCTCGAACGCATGGCCGTCGGCTATGGGGATCGGACTGACGGCGAGGTAAACGCCCCGCCCTTCTGGGGCCGAACCTCCTGGCTGGTGCTCGGCAGCGGCGGCATGGTGTCAACGGCCGGCGACCTGCTTCGC
>CAZPFK010000182.1:0-1837 GCA_964585855.1 uncultured Vicinamibacteraceae bacterium | reverse complement strand
CTTGAGGGTCTTGTGGACGCAGTGTTCGGACCAGGTCTGGGCGAGGGTTTCCAGTTCGATGTCGCGGGGTTCGCGGCCGAGGGTGCGGTAGTGGTCGCGGATGGTGCGCATCTCATCGAGGGAGAGGAAGAGGTGGGCGTCGCGGCTGAGGCGTGTGAGTTGATCATCGTCGAGGTCGCGCAGGGGGATATCGCGGATCTCGAAGCGGGCGGCGTGTCCCTGGGGAAAGGCGTCGGGGTGCTGCGGGGCGGTGTGGACGGCGTGGATGACGGGGTTGGCCAGGAGGCGCTCGGCGATGCGGCGGGCGGAGTCGGCGGAGATGCCGGCGAGGTCGTAGCGGACGGCGGTGCGGACGGCGGCGTCGATGCCGAAGAGGGTGCGGATGGTGTATTCGACGGAGAGCGCGACGGGGTCCATCACGCCGGGGAGGGGGTGGACCTCGATGACCTGCGCAGAGGGGTGGAGGGAGTCGGAGGGGCCGAGGGTGGTCTGCTGGCTGACGGCGTCGCGGACGATGTGGTCGGCGAGGGTGCGGAGGTGGGGTTCGGTGAGGCGGTCGGAGTCGATGAAGTAGACATCGGCGGTGTGGACAGCGCCGAGGGCCGGGTCGATCTCCCCGGCCTCGCGACGGAGGGATTCGGCACGGGGATCGGCCGCTCCGGGGCGGGGTCGGACTTCAAGGCGGTAGATGGGCATGGGGGCAATCCGTGTCGGCTGAGGTGGATGGCGGCAATGATACGCGCTGCCCGGGAGCGACCGTTGCGACTATGGTTGCGCCGATGAAGTGGTCGGGGTCGGAGGCGATGATGATGCGAGGGCTGGAATGGGTTTTGGTGATTGCGGCGGCGATGCTGTCGGGATGCGCAGGAGGGGGCGGCTCGGCACCGCTGGATGCGGCGGCGAGGGCGTATGAGGCGGGGCGGTACGACGAGGCATTTGCGGAGGCCGAGCGTGCGGCGTCGACGGGGGCAGGGCGGGCGCGGGTGCAGGGGCAGTATTACGCGGGGATGAGCGCGTTTCAGCTGGGGCGTGGTGCGGAGGCGGAGCGGTATCTTCGCGGGCTGACCGAGGATGCGGATGATTCGATTGCGGGACACTCCTCAGCGACGCTGGGGTTGATCGCGCTGGAGGGGCGGAGGTATGCCGAGGCGGTGGAGCGATTCCGAGCGGCGTCGGGGCGGCTTGAAGGGAACGACCGGGCGTGGGCGGCGTATCACTGCGGGCTGGCGTACCAGGGGCTTGGGCAGTTGAGCGCTGCGCGGACGCAGTTTGTGCTGGCGCGGGGGTCGGCAACGGAGGAGTCATTGCGCAACCTCGCGGTTGCCGCGCTGGGTGAGACGGGGTATGTGCTGCAGATCGGGGCGTTTTCGAGCCGGTCGAATGCGGAGCGGAAGGCGATGGAATTTGAGGGACGATTCAAGGAGCGGTACGGCGCGGCGACGGTGGTTGAGCGGCGGGAGGGGGCGGAAACGCTGTTTCTGGTTCAGGTGGGGCTTTTTCAGTCGTATGAGAGCGCCCGCAGGGCGTTGCAGGAGACGCGTGAGACGGGGATGGTGGTTCCGGTGGGGCGATAGATGGCCCTCGACAGATTGCGGCTGATCTGGTATGCTGGCGGCAGGAGCCGAAAGGAGACTGCCGTGGAATCAGATCACGTCAGGCGATGTGCGCTGCCGGTTGCGCTTGCCGCCTTTGCGGTGTCATCGGCATCAGGGCAGACGTTGCAGGCGTCGATCGATCCACCGGTACGAGTAACACCGAAGCGAATTGCGGCGATTGATGCGGACGGAAGGATCATCGGTGACTGGGTGGAGTATGTGGACAGGCCGAGGCCGGCGGG
>CAZPFK010000181.1:0-1839 GCA_964585855.1 uncultured Vicinamibacteraceae bacterium | reverse complement strand
GAGGTTCCGCTCAACTGTCATGGACCTCAATGGATGATGGAAGTGAGACTGTTCAATATTGGCGGAGACCTGTGAATTGTAAGAATGTGCAAACGGCTCCCACCCAACCAGCACCGCCCCCAGCCAGGCGACCGCCACGTTGGCGCACAGTGCAGCGACAAGCAACAGGATGACGTAGCGGGCCCGGTCCATCGGTTCCAGTTTACCGAGTTGTCGCCCGGGGCGAAAGGGCGATGAAGGTCAGAATCAGCGGATCGATCGCCCCCGCGCCCCTACGATCCCCGTTCTTCGGCCATGAACCCACATCAGCCACACTCCGACCCTGCGACCCGGGCCGTCGTCCTCCTCTCCGGCGGCCTCGACAGCGCCACCGTCCTCGCACTGGCGCGCGCGCAGGGATGCGCCTGCCTCGCGCTCACCGTCGATTATGGCCAGCGACACCGCTTTGAACTCCAGGCCGCCCGGCGCGTCGCCGATGCCCTCGGGGCGCAGCGCTGCATCGTCGCCGAAGTCGGCCTCGGGCAATTCGGGGGATCCGCGCTGACGGCCGCCATCGACGTCCCCAAGCCCGGCGACGTTGGCGAGATCGGCAGCGGCATCCCTGTGACCTACGTACCGGCCCGCAACACCGTCATGCTGGCGATCGCGCTTGGCCTGGCTGAGGCGGAGGGAGCCGGGGAGATCCACATCGGCGCCAACTGCGTGGATTACTCCGGCTACCCGGATTGCCGGCCGGCCTATTTTGAGGCCTTCCAGACGCTTGCGAACCTGGCGACGAGGGCGGGGGTGGAGGCGGCCGAGGCGGAGCGGGGCCCGGCGATTGCGATCCGCACGCCTTTGCTTGAGATGAGCAAGGCGGAGATCATCCGGCTGGGGGTTGAGCTGGGGGTGGATTACTCGCTGACGCACAGTTGTTATGATCCCGACCCGCAGGGCGGCGCCTGCGGCGACTGCGAGGCGTGCGTGCTGCGGCGGCGCGGCTTCCGCGAGGCGGGTGTGCCCGACCCGACGCGATACTCACCCCGGGCGTAACTGGAAGAGGGCGGATGAAGGCCGAGGCCAATGCACAGATTCTGATCGTCGATGACGAGGCCGAGCACGCCGACGTCATGGCCGAGGCGCTGCGCCGACAGGGCCACGTCTGCACGGTCCGGACCGCCCCGGCCGAGGCGGCCGAGGAGCTGCGGGGCGGGCGGTTTGACGTCATCATCACCGACCTGATGATGGAGGGGCGGGCGGCGGGCATGGAGATTCTCGAGGAGGCCCGGCGTCTGCAGCCGCTGGCGCGGACGATCATGGTCACCGCGCACGGCGACGTGCCGACGGCGAAGGAGGCGATCCGCAAGGGGGCCTACGACTTCATCGAAAAGCCGCTGGACCTCGACGTCTTCCGCAACCTCGTCAACCGGGCCGCCGAGGCGGTTCTGCTGCAGCAGCGCAACGAGGAACTGCAGGATCAGCTGGAGGAGCGCTTCGGCATCGAGGGCATCATCGGCTCAAGTGCGGCGATCCGCGACGTCATCGCCAGGGTGAAGCAGGTCGGGCCGACGGACATTCCCGTGCTGATCCGGGGGGAGACGGGGACGGGTAAGGAGCTGATCGCCCGGGCGATCCACCAGGTCTCGCGGCGGAAAGAGAAGCGCTTCAAGCCGGTCAACTGTGCGGCCTTCAACGAATCGCTGCTGGAGAGCCAGTTGTTCGGACATGTGAAGGGGGCATTCACGGGGGCGGACAAGGCGACCGAGGGCGTCTTTGAGTATGCCAACGGGGGGACGTTGTTTCTGGATGAGATCGGCGACATGCCGCTGGGGATGCAGAGCAAGCTGCTGCGGGTGCTGG
>CAZPFK010000180.1:0-1909 GCA_964585855.1 uncultured Vicinamibacteraceae bacterium | reverse complement strand
GCTCGATCTCGATGGTGCCCGGCAAGCGCGTGGACGGATGCACGAAGGTGTCGCGATCGCTGCGACGCAACGTCGCGTCGAGCCGCAGGCGCACCTCGGTGGGTGGCGTGCTCTCGCGCACGACCTCGTCCGCGCCGGCGTCGAAGGCCGCCGCGAAGGCCGCCTCGTCGTCCCGTGTTGTCATCACCACGGGCACGATGCCCGTGAACGAATCCTGCTTCAGCCGCTGGCACATCTTGAGGGCTGCCACCGGGTGATGGCGAGCATCCACCAGGATCAGGCGCGGGCGCGAGCGCAACGCCGCGGCCATCACCTCGTCGCCATTCGAGAAGGCGCGTGTCGGCACGGCCCCAGCCTCCAGCCACACCCGTACCGAGTCCGGCAAGGGCTGACCGTCGGGAGCGAATATCAGGGCGGCAGTCGAGGGCACCGGATTCAGCAGTCGGGGGAAGGGTCCAAGCTATGCCTACGGGAAAACCGTGTCAAATGCTGGAATGACAAAGGGTTGGAGGCCGGCCGCTCAGCCATTCGATTGGTCATCCTGGTGTACCGCGCGCTCCACCAAGAGCACGGGGATTCCCTCTTCGATGGCGTAGGCCAGCGCGCAATGATCGCAGGCCAGCGCGGGCTGCGCGCCGCCAAGGATCGTCGCGCGCAGCGCTCCGCGGCACTGCGGACACGCCAGTAGGTCCTGCAGGTCCGGCGGCAATGAGGTATTCATCGTTCACGCTCCGTCGGCAGGGCGTAGCCCAGTCGGGCCAACGCGTGAGGATCCTTGCGCCAGTTCTTCAACGGCTTCACCCAGAGGTCCAGATACACCGGGGCACCCACCAGCGGCTCGATCCGTGCTCGTGCCGCCTGCCCGATTGCCTTGATCTGCTGCCCACCGGCCCCGATCACGATCCGCTTCTGACTCTCGCGCTCCACATAGAGCACGGCGCGGATGTAGACGGGCGACTCGCTTTCCCGGAACTCCTCGATAGCCACCGCAATCCCATACGGGACTTCATCGGCCAACTGCTCCAGCACGGTCTCCCGCAGGAACTCCGCGACGAAGAACCGCAGATGCTGCGTGGAGACGTCGTCGGGATCGTACAGAAACGGACTTTCCGGCAGCCGGGCACGGATGGCTGCCAGGAGCGCCTCGACTCCCTCCCCTGTCGCGGCCGAGATCCAGAGGCCCTCTGGATACGAACGCGTCAGCTCGGCGCGCCGTTCGGCGGAGACCTCATCCGCCTTGTTCAGCACGACGATAATGGGGGCTCGCGGCGCCTGGGGCAGCCCAGCAAGCTGGACAAGGTCCTCTGGAGCATCTCGCGTGGCGTCCACCAGCTGCACGATCACATCCGCGTCGGCAATCGCCTGGTGGGCGCTGTGCAGCATCGCCCGATGCAGGGCGTATCGCGGCTCCAGGAGGCCTGGGGTGTCGAGGAAGATGAGTTGCGAGGATTCGTCCGACAGGATGCCGACCACGCGCTCGCGCGTGGACTGCGGCTTGGCCGAGACAATGGCCAGCCGCTCGCCGACGAGGCGGTTGAGCAGCGTACTCTTGCCGGCGTTGGGGCGGCCGACGAGGGTCACGAAACCGGCGGAGGTTGGAGGCATCTGTTACAGACGAATCAGAGGGCGGTAGAGGAACGAGGATCGAGGGGAAAGAGCGAGGGGTGAGGGGGAGTGTTGAGGGGAAGGGCTGAGGGAGGGAGAGAGGGAGGGAGAGAGGGAAAGTGGAAGGGTCGAGCGGCAGTTCTTCCCCTTACCCCTCCCTCTCGCCTCTCCCTCTTTTCCCTCACTCTTCGCTCCTCGCTGCCCAGGCAGACCTCGAACAACCACAATGCGAAAAGGGCCCCAGCCGATTGATTCGACTGGGGCCCTCAACCCACAGGGGGTGCCGGCGACGGCCTACTCTCCC
>CAZPFK010000179.1:0-1920 GCA_964585855.1 uncultured Vicinamibacteraceae bacterium | reverse complement strand
GGCCACGGCCTCGTCGGCTACAACAACATCACGGGCCAGTTCGAATCCTCCTGGATCGACACCATGGGCACGATGATCATGTTCAGCACCGGCTCCGGCAACGCCAAGGAGATCACCTTCGAGACCTCCTTCAAGGAGCCCGTCAAGAAGATGACCATCCGCACGAAGATGGTCTACACGCTGACCTCGCCCGACTCCTACACCCTGACGATGTACATGGCCTACCCCGGCCAGGAGCTGTGGAAGCACTTCGAGATGGACCACACCCGCGTAAATTGAGCGCGACCCGAACGCCCTGCGAAATCCACGAGGCCCGCGACCGCATGGTCGTGGGCCTTTCTCCTTTCCGGGGCTGCGACATGTACCGCAGGCCATTGCAGATTGTGACCAGGTTCGGTATGCTGGGAGATGGGCCGGCCGAAGCAGGACACTCACGGACCGGGGAGTACTCGACATGAAGACGAATGCTCTGTCAATACCGCTCACCGTCGTCATTGTCGCGGTTACAGCCGGGTCCTCGGCTGCGGCCGACAAACCGCAGTATGCCCTCATACGTCTTCGGGACACGGTGACGGGGGACTATCAGATTTCCGCGATCAACAACTTTGACCAGTTCCTCGTAACGGACTGGACCTCCGGCGATCCCCCGCGGCGCATCGCCGTCGTTGACAGCATGGGCACGAGACTCTACGGCAATGCAGCGTTCCCCTTACAGTCCGGGTGGGATCTGAACGACTTCGGCGACGTTGTGGGGAGAGTTGATTTCGAGGATGTGCCCAAGGGTGGACGCGTCAGCATTGCAGCGGCATTCGCCCCGGGAGTTGTTCACATCCTTGATTGTCCTGTTGGAACTCGGGCGCAGGCCGATGGGATCAATGCACAGCGGCACATCATCGGGAGGCTCTGGGACCACGACGGCACGAGACGAACCGATCTCTGGGCAGCCCGGTGGCGCGGCGCGACCGGCTCCTGCGAACTCCTGCCGGACGACGGACACGAGACGGTCTACGCCAATGCGATCAACGATCATGGCGTCATCTGCGGAGAGATCAGTACCAACCCGATTCAGCCCCGCGCGGTTCTCTGGGACAATCTCAACCAGTTGATCGATCTGACTGACCTCACCGGGATCGAGGCGCAACTGACCTCCATCAACAACCTCGGCGATGTCACCGGAGATTCCCTGCAACTCACCGCCGACGGCTGGGCCGGCTTTGTTTACAACTATCAGACCGGCGAAACCTGGCTCATCGAACCCCTTGCGGGACTGAGCTCTGTCAACACCGCCGATATCAACAATCTGCGACAGGTCGTCGGCTACTCAAACAACATCGGCGACGACCCGCAACCGTTCATCTGGACACAGGATGGCGGCACGCGCTCCATGGGCGCGCTGCTCCCGCCGCGCTCCCGATTCAACCCCGACATTCCGACCGGCATCAACGACAACGGGCTGATCGTCGTTCTCGGAAGAAACGCTGACGACAGCTATGAAGATGTACTTCTCCTCCCGGTTCATCCCACGATGCACCTTGCAGAGCCCTTTCCCGGCCGGTCCGGTCTGATCAACACCATGGTGCTGGATGACGCCGAGCCGCTCGCGTCCGTCTCGCTGTACTACTCGTTTCAGGGCGGCGGCGCGCCGATCGCCGGCTGCGATCGGATGCAGAACATGATGCAGATTGAACGGCCGGTCCTCGTCGAGACAAAGCTCGCCGATGAGCAGGGCTCGGTCACCTTCGAGTTCACGGTTCCGAGTTCGGTCCATGACCGCGGGCCCGTCGTTTTCCAGGCCGTTCAGCATGATCACTGCACGATCTCAGATGTGGTTGAGTATCGCTTCAAAGACGAGTGATCAGCCCCGTCCCTACGCCCCGCGCGCCTTGAGCTTCTCGTCAATCGCCGCATCCGTATGCGCCG
>CAZPFK010000178.1:0-1932 GCA_964585855.1 uncultured Vicinamibacteraceae bacterium | reverse complement strand
ATCGCGGCGGAAGTCTAGCGTCGCCCGTGCGGACTGCTTCGGGCGTAGGGTGGAACAAGCGAAGCGCATCCCACCGGTGGCAGTCCGCCATGCCCGCGAAGGCGGGCATCCAGTCTGACCAGTGGCGGCCGGGCGGTGCCGGTCGTTTCGGGTGAAACTATGAAGCAAGCCTCCCGGGGTGTAGGCTCGGGGTCGTCTTGAAACGCCCCATACACCATTGACGGGAGGACTTGCCATGTTCACGGTCGGAATCGACTGGCATCAGCGTTCATCGTCGGTGTGCGTGCTCGACGAGCAGGGACACCAGGTCAGGAACTTTGTGATGCGTGATCATCCTAGGGCCTTGGTCGAGCGGTTGCAGCGGGAGCTGGACGGGCAGCCCTTCCAGGTCTGCTTCGAGGCCTCGTGCGGCAGCGGCACACTCTTCGATCTGCTTTCGCCCATCGCCGCCCGGGTGGTGGTGATGCATCCGGCGCGGCTGCGGCTGATCTTTGCGAGCAAACGCAAGAACGACCGGATCGACGCGCAGCGACTGGCCAAGCTGCTCTACCTCGACGAGGCGCCGCAAGTGCACGTGCCGGACCTGGAGGTGCGCTGCTGGCGGGAACTGATTCAGACGCGTAACGCCGCCGTGACCAAGCGGACGCGGGCCAAGAACGGCCTGCGAGCGCTTCTGCGTTCGCTGCTGATCAAGGCACCTCCGGGTCTGTGGACGCACAAGGGCCGCGCGTGGCTGGCGGAACTGGAGTTGCCCTTCTCGACGGCGATTCGACGCGACCTGCTGCTCGAGGAGATCACGCACTTCGATGAGCAGATCAGGGTGCTCAATGCGGCGCTGGACCGCATCGGTTCAACACACGCCGGAGTGACGCTGCTGCAGACGATCCCGGGCGTGGGGCCGCGTACCGCCGAGGCATTCTGCGCCTTTGTCGATAATCCCGGGCGGTTCGGCTCCAAGCAGATCGGCTGCTACCTGGGACTGGTGCCGATGCAGGATCAGAGCGGCTCGAAGAATCGAATGGGCCGCATCACACGCGAAGGGCCGGCGGTGGTGCGACGACTGCTGACCGAGGCGGCGTGGCGGAGCACGCAACACAGCCCCGGGGTCAAGGCGTTCTTTGATCGCGTGAAACGCGAGGACAAGGAACGCCGCAAGATCGCGTTGATCGCGACGGCCCACTACCTGGCCCGGGTGATGCTGGCGATGCTGCAGACGGGCGAAGTGTGGCGTGAATCCGCCGTGTGCACACAAGAGGCAGTCACAATGGATGCGGCATGACCGGATTGGGAGTTGGGTTCCAAGGAGCAGAAGTGACCTGACGGGATCGGCCCGGCAGGCATCAAATGATGAGAGACGATTGTCGAGCGAGGAGAAGCGGGATCAGGATCGGACCCCGGACCCACGGCATGGCGCTGCACGCCGCCCCGGGTGAATGGGGCCGACCGGATCTCGATTCATGGCAGACCGAATGACGGTGATGCCGAATAGATGCGTGGAAGTCCCGCGAATCCTCCCGCTGACCCCCTTGACAACGGCTTGCTCATAGATGCCGTGGTCTGAGGCGTAGCCGAAGGCCACGTGGCGGCCGAAGCGGCTGTGTGATCCGGAGCAAATATTAGATTCCCTGAGGATGGTGGGCCACATGGCCTTCGCTCGCTCCGCTCGCTCAGACCATGGCACCCGGAATGGTCCGCACAGCAGACCCTACGGATTACCCGCTCGCCTCACCACGTACACCGCCGCGAACATCCCCCCGATCATCTCACGATGCACACGACGTACCGCATACTTCCCGTTCAAGGGAACCAGCGAGATCCACTCCGGCTCATCGCCCGAAAACTCCGCCCGTTTGAAGGTCACCTCGTGGTCGGGCAAGAGCCGGAAGAAGCAATCGCTCCCGCTGCGCACCGGCGCCTCCGGTGAAAACACCA
>CAZPFK010000177.1:0-1932 GCA_964585855.1 uncultured Vicinamibacteraceae bacterium | reverse complement strand
AGCCGGTCGGCCGCATAGCCCGTCAGCGGCGCAACGAATCCCACATAAGGGACGGCCAGCACGGTCATCGTTGAAACTTTCATCTGCTCTGCTCCTTCAGGGGTGACTCGGGGTCGATTGCCCCTGCCTACGGAGTCCGAAGCCGAATCGAGCAGACCAGCCCGGCGATCCGGAGCGACCGGCGTTCCCGGAAGCAGGGCCGAGACGGCAACGCCGGCGACAGCGAGCAGCAGCAGCACCAGAGCCCCGCGCGAGGCCGCAGCCAGCCAGGGAAAGCGCAGATGCCGCTGCACCCGACGCAGGCCCCGGCGGAAGGCGGCCGCGTCGGCAAGGCGCTCGCCCGGCAGCGTGCGCGTGGAGTGCGCGATGAGCGACTCCAGCGCCCGGCGCGGCCCCCTCGGAAGCGTGGGCATGTGCGGCGCCGCCGCCTCCCGGAGCACCTCGCCCAGAGCGTACACATCGCTGGCCGGCGTGACCTCGCGATCGCCCCGCCGCTGCTCCGGCGACATGTAGCCGGGTGTGCCGACGGCCGCCCCCTCCTGCGTGAGCGTGGCCGTGAATCCCGGCGCGGTTCCGCGGGCGATGCCGAAGTCGACGATGGCGATGCGTCCGTCGGAGCGGATGAGGATGTTGGAGGGCTTGAGATCGCGGTGGATGATGCCGCGGGCGTGGCAGGAGGCGACGACGTCGGCGGCATCGGTCAGGAGCGCCAGCAATGCAGCGAGGTCGTGTTCACCGCCGCGGAGCAGGTCGGTCAGGCGGCGTCCCTCGAAGTATTCCAGCGCCAGGTAGAACTGATCCTCGATCGGGCCGAAGTCGAGAATTGACGGGATATCAGGATGTTCAAGGGCTGCGAGAGCGGCGGCCTCGCGCTGGAAGCGGGCGACACCGAGGCGGCGCAGGGCGGAGCGGCGGATGATCTTCAGAGCGATGCGCCGTTGGGAGGCGACTTCGATCGCCTCATAGACGACCGACGAGCCGCCCTCACCAATGCGGCGCAGGAGGCGATAGCCGGGGACGACGGGCATGCCGGCTTCATCGGGTCCGTCGAGGAGGCGCGAGATGAGCGTGCCGAGCTCATGTCCCGGCAGATCGAGGGGATCGAGGGACTCGGGTTTCGGCTCGCTGGTATGATCAGCGTCAGAATCCGTCGTCACCCGTTGCTCCTTTCCAGCGTGAGTCGATTCGTGGACGATGCCGCATCTGAAGTTGATCGGTTCAGGACAACGCAGTGGTCCGCGGTGGCCCGCGCCGCCGCCGACCCGCAGATGCGTACGAAACTCGCTGAGCAATATTGGCCGGCTGTCGTCGCATTTCTGCAGTATTCCGGCTATCCCCCCGACCGGGCGATGGATGTGGCGCACTCATTTGTCTGCGACCGCCTGCTCCAGGATCGCCTCTTTGCCCAGGCAGACCGGGAGCGCGGCCGGTTCCGCACCTACCTCATTCGCGCCCTGAAGAACTACGCCGTCGATCTGCATCGGGCGCGTGATCCGGCTGTTGATCGGCCGCGCGGCGAGGCGGCGGGCCCGGAGGGGTCGCGGCCCCGGCCATTGTTTGACCCGGCGACGGCGTCGTCACCCGAGGATGCGTTTGAGCGTGAGTGGGCGGCGGGGGTTGTGCGGACGGCGCTTGCGAATCTGCGGGAAAGTTATGAGGGCGGGGCGATGGACCTGCACTGGCGTGCCTTTGTGTGCGCGCATTGCGATCTTGTGCAGCCGGGGGTGAGGTCGGCTCCTGATCACTCGACGATCGCGGCTGAGATCGGAGCGCGGGATGCTGCGCACGTTTCGATGCTGCTGAACACGGTGCGTCGGCGCTTCCGGGCGATCCTTGAGGACCTGCTTCGGGCAGAGGGGGTGCATGATGATGAGCTTGATGAGGAGATCGCGGGGTTGCGCTCGCGGCTGAGGTGAGAAGGGAGAGGGCGGA
>CAZPFK010000176.1:0-1946 GCA_964585855.1 uncultured Vicinamibacteraceae bacterium | reverse complement strand
CCGCCGCCGGCGAGCTTCTTGAACTTGACCAGCGCGAAGTCGGGCTCGACGCCGGTGGTGTCGCAGTCCATGAGCAGCCCGATGGTTCCCGTCGGGGCGATCACGGTGACCTGCGCGTTGCGGAAACCCTGGTTCTCGCCCATCTGCAGGGCGTCATCCCAGGCGGCCTTGGCGTGCGTGTGCAGACGGCCGGCGTTTGCGATCCGCCCCGCAGCGCGGGTGATGGCCTCGGCGTCGATGGGCACGGGGTCGATGGCGATCTTCTCGTACTGGTCCTTGCCGCGCGGGACGCCGTAGGCGGCGCGGCGGTGGTTGCGGATGACGCGGAGCATCGAGCCGCGGTTCTGCCGGAAGCCGGCAAACGGCCCGAGTTGTCCGGCCATCTCCGCGCTGACGGCATAGGAACGGCCGCACATGACGGCCGAGAGGGAGGCGGCGACGGCGCGGGCCTCATCGGAGTCGTAGGCGATGCCGGCCTGCATGAGCATGGCGCCGAGGTTGGCGTAGCCGAGGCCGAGGGTGCGGAACTGCCAGGAGAGTCTGGCGATCTCTTCTGAGGGGAAGGAGGCCATGAGGACGGAGATCTCGAGCACGATGGTCCAGAGGCGGACGGCGTGCTCGAAGCCCTCGACGTCGAAGGTGCGGGCCTTGGGGTCGTAGAACTTCAGGAGATTGATGGAGGCGAGGTTGCAGGCGGTGTTGTCGAGGAACATGTACTCGCTGCACGGATTGCTCGCGTTGATGCGGCCGGACTGCGGGCAGGTGTGCCAGTCGTTTATGGTGGTGTCGAACTGCACGCCGGGGTCGGCACAGCGCCAGGCGGAGTAGCAGATCAGGTCCCACAGCTTCTGCGAGTCGATGGTTTTCGCCGGCTGGCCGTCGGTGCGGCGGAAGGTCTCCCACGGCTCGCCGGCGTCGAGTTTGGCAAAGAAGTCATCGGGGATGCGGACGGAGTTGTTGGAGTTCTGCCCGCTGACGGTCTGGTAGGCCTCGCCGTTGAAGTCATAGTCGAGGGTGAGGTCGAGCTCGGAGGCCAGCGCCTGCTGATCCTTCGGCAGCCGCTTCATACCTTCGGCCATCGCGGCGACCTTGAGCTCCTCGCGCACCTTCCAGGAGACGAAGTGCTCGATGTCGGGGTGGTCGAGGTCGAGGCAGACCATCTTCGCAGCGCGGCGGGTGGTTCCGCCGGACTTGATCGCCGCGGCGGCGCGGTCGCCGATCCTCAGCCAAGACATGAGGCCAGAGGAGGAGCCGCCGCCGGAGAGGGGCTCGCCTTCTGCGCGGAGGTGGGAGAAGTTGGTCCCGGTGCCGGAGCCGTACTTGAAAAGCCGGGCTTCGCGGACCCAGAGGTCCATGATGCCGCCGGCGTTGACGAGGTCATCGGTGACCGACTGAATGAAGCAGGCGTGGGGCTGGGGGTGGGTGTAGGCGTCGTCGGCGAGGCGGACTTCGCCGGTCTTCGGGTCGGCGATGTAGTGGCCCTGCGCCGGGCCTGTGATGCCGTAGGCCCAGTTGAGGCCGGTGTTGAACCACTGCGGGCTGTTGGGCGCGGCGACCTGGTGGAGGAGCATGTGGGCCAGTTCGTCGTAGAAGGCCTGGGCGTCCTCGGCCGAATCAAAGTAGCCATGCTGCTCGCCCCAGTGCTTCCAGCAGCCGCAGAGGCGGTGGATGACCTGGCGGGCGGACTTCTCCGGGCCGGTGAGGACGGAGCCGTCGGTCTCGCGACGGAGGACTCGGCCGTGCTCATCGGTCTGGGGGACGCCGGCCTTGCGGAAGTACTTGCTCACCATGATGTCGGTGGCGAGCTGGGACCAGGAGGCGGGGACCTCGGCGTCGGTCATTTCGAAGACGACGGAGCCATCCTTCTGGGTGATGCGGCTGGTGCGCTTGGTCCAGTTGACGGCGGCGTAGACGTCGGAGGCGGGGGAAGTAAATTTGCGGGGGAT
>CAZPFK010000175.1:0-1960 GCA_964585855.1 uncultured Vicinamibacteraceae bacterium | reverse complement strand
CTGGGGCTGCTGACCGGGATGGTCGCCCACGAGTTCAACAACCTGCTGACGCCGGTGATCAGCTACGCCCACCTGGCGATGGCCTCGCCGGAGGACTCCGCCCTGGTGCAGAAGTCGCTGACCCGGGTGGTGGATGGAACGGAGCAGGTTGCAAAAATCGCCACCGCCCTGCTGGGCTTCATCCGTGAGGAGCGGACGCTGGAGTCGGCCGATGTCGGCCGTGTGCTGGAGGAGACGCTGGCGTGCATGGGACGCGAGCCGGAGAAGTTCGGCGTGACGCTGAAGCGGCGGATTCCCAAGAGCACGCGGGTGAGCATCCGGCCGGTGGCGCTGCAGCAGGTGTTCATGAACCTGTTTCTGAATGCGTTTGAGGCGATGAAGGGGAAGGGGGGTGAGCTGAGTGTGACGTGCGGCCCCGTGGCGGGGAACGATGCGGCCGTGGAGATCCGGGTGAAGGACACGGGCCGGGGGATTCCCAGGGAGGTCCTGGAGCGGATGTTTCGGCCGATGATGTCGTGGCGTCCCGGGGGTGAGGGAGAGCAGGGGGCTGGCGGGTCGTCGGGGAGCGGGGTTCGCGGGAGCGGTCTTGGGCTGGTGGTGTGCAAGAAGCTGGTGGAGGATGCGGGGGGCCGGATCGAGGTTGAGTCGCAAGTCGGGCTGGGGACGGTATTTACGATCACCTTGCCGCGTTGGGCGGGAGAGACGTCCGATAAGTCTTAGGCGTTAGGCACTTGGGACTCGGCACCTGGGACCGGGCATTGGGGGGTGGGGCGGATGGACAGATCGTGTCAACTCTGGTAGATTGCGGGCATGAGGCCGGGCGATCTGTCAGCGGAGGAAGCGGGGGGGAGGGGGGTTGCGGGTGCGGGACCTGGCGGGCCGGGTCGGCCGGGCGGTGGTGGGGGGTGGGTTGACCAGGTTGTGCGGGGGGTGCGGTTGATGGAGGCAGCGCTGCTGATGGCCTCGGTCGTGATCGTGGCGCATCTGGTTACTCGCCAGGCCTCGACCGTTGTGCTTGCGGGATATGCCGTGGCGTCGGCCGTCTTCACAATCGGATGCTTCATGACGACTGGGCGCGGCCCGGCGCGGTTGTCATCGGCGCGCATCCAGGTCGCACGGTATGCGTTAAGACTGATCTCTGTCACGGTTTCATTGGCGGCGGTGGTGCTGTGTCTGCATCCTTTGCCGGGTTGGCGCACGGGTGTGCTCGTCGGCTGTCTCTTTGTCGGAGGGTTTGGGGTGGGCGCGCTCTTCTGCGTTCTCGGCGAGGCGGCGCGAGCCGGCGGCAATGACGCTCTTGCCCGGCGAATGAAGGAAGGCGCCTTCACAGCGGTGATCGGCCCCGCATTTTCGTTTGCATTGATGTTCGGGCCCGCGACGCTCATTGGCCCATCTGGAAAGGGGATCGGGGGTGTGACGGCTGCGATTCTGACCGCCCTGGCCGTGCTTGGATTCGCATTGCTGATGCTGGTGCCGGTCTACTGGGGATATCTCATTGTGCTGTTCGGCAAGCGTATGGAGGAGGGGTCGTGAGGGTCGCGGCAGGTCGGGAGATTGATGAGGTGATGCAGACATGATCAAGGAGCTTCGGGGCATGTCGCGTCGGATGAGGTGGTTCTGCGAGCTTGTCGTGCTGCATGTCGTGGCCAGTCTCTCTGCAACGATCATCGTAGATGATTACTTCAGCGGTAGAGATTTGATCCAGTTTTTTGTGCAGGCAGCGGTGGTGACCGGGGGCATGCTGGCATATGAGCAGATATTCAACGACTCGCGCCTTCGAGTGTTGTGGCCGGTGTACGGTGCTGTGATGGTGCTGTTGTGCCTTGCTATGGCGGATACCTATGGCATCGGGTGGTGAGAAGAGGGATGCTCTGCGAGACGGTGGAGCGCGCCGGGTTTGAGGGAGAAGAGTCATCGCAGCCGCAGGGGAGGCGGGCTGCCTCCCCTGCAACCCCACCGC
>CAZPFK010000174.1:0-1983 GCA_964585855.1 uncultured Vicinamibacteraceae bacterium | reverse complement strand
CCATGCGCAAGGAGACCGAGCGTGCTGAGAACCATTGCCGCCGCATGCGCTGCCGCATTCGCCGGCGTATGATGGCCGGCCGGCAGGGAGGGTCTGATCGTTGTTGCGAAAGACCCTTTGCCGGAGTTGCTGATCTTCATATGGAGTGGACCACCATGCAACACGCGAGTCGATTGGTCGTTGCCGCCCTTGCCGTCGCAGGTCTGAGTCTCTTCGGAACCGGGTGCGCCTGCGGGGAGAAGTGCGAGATGGATCAGTCCGGCGCGGAACATCCTGAAGGCGATGCGATGCAGGGCGACCACCCGGAAGGTGAGCATCCCGCATCTGAGCATCCCGAAGGGGAGCATCCGAAGTCCGAGCATCCTGAACATCCGGGCGGGTGAACGCTCGCGCTGCCGTGCATGTGGACCGCACGCCGGCCCTGTGCTTGCGGTGCGCGCAGACAATGAGAGAAAGGATCAATCCGCTGTGACGACACGCATGAGGACCAACCCGCTTCTGATCACGATCGCGCCCGCGATCTTTATGTTCGCGGCCGCCGCGTTCGTCGGGTGTCAGCCGATCTCCGGGACGACTGCCGAAATGTCGGATGCGGATCCGTCGCCGCATGCTGCGATCGAACCGATACCCGACGTCGTCACCGCCGACATTCAGGCGGGCATCGAGCAGCACATCGCTGAGCGGACGCAGGAGGGCGGGGGCTCTTTCGCACTGCCGTTTGAAGGCGGCGAACTGCATCTCAAACTCGTCCGCGTGCATACCGAGTATCTGTCGAACCTCGGCCCGCGCCGGCACTTCGCCTGCGTCGATCTTGCCGGCACTGACGGCAACGTCTACGACGTGGATTTCTTCCTCGAAGGCGACCCCGGCGAGATGACCGTCACCGAGACCACCGTACACAAGGTCAACGGCCGGCCGCTGTATGTCTGGGAACAGAAGCCCGACCGGACCTGGGTTCGTGCTGAAGTCGAGGGCGCTTCGAATGCCCTGCTGGGGGTGATCTAAGGGCGCGACCACTTCGAGTTCATTTACCAGGCAGTTCTGCCGGAACTCCCGAATGACGCGCGGATGTGGATCCCGCTGCCTGCCAGCGACAGATTTCAGTCAGTGAAGGTCCGCGAGATCGAAGTGCCCGGCGAGCAGCGAGTCCTCACCGACGAACGCTTCGGAAATCGAGTGCTCTTCCTGGAACTGACTCCGCAGGACAGCGGAAAACCGATTGAACTGCGCTTCGAGGTCGAGCGATATGAGAAGTCGGTATACTCGCCGGATGAGGCCGACACCTTCGGGCCTGCGTCCGACATCTCGCCGGAGGAGTTTCTTGACGCGGAGCAGCGCGTTCCGGCCGACGATCAGTTCCACGCGATCGCGTCGGAGGTTCTCGCCGGCAAGCAGCAGAACGACCTCGTCCGCGCCCGGGCGCTCTACGATCACACGATTGACCGCATGCGCTACATGAAGTACGGCAAGGGGTTCGGACAGGGCGACGCCCTGCGCGCCCTTGACGCCTGCAGTGGCAACTGCACCGACTACCACTCCTATTTCATCGCGCTGGCCCGTGCTTCGGGCATTCCTGCCCGCTTCGCCATCGGGGCCGCCGTCCCTTCCGATCGTGACGGCGGCGGCGTCGACGGCTACCACTGCTGGGCCGAGTTCTACGCCGAAGGCCGATGGTGGCCGGTCGATATCAGCGAGGCCGACAAGTACACCGCACTGGCCACGTACTACTTCGGCCGCAACCCCGCCAACCGCATTGAGTTCAGCCGCGGTCGCGACCTCATCGTCGAGCCGGGGCCCGTCTCCGGTCCGATCAACTTCCTGGCATATCCCGTCCTCGAAGTGGCCGGCGAGCCCGTCGAGGTCAAGCCGACGCTGGGCTTTCGGCGGCTTTCGAAATAGCGGAATCAAGACCGAGGTCGCTGACGCTCCCTTCGGCGGATCAGGTCACTCAACTGCTCCGGGGATTCAACCGATTCGCCCCGT
>CAZPFK010000173.1:0-2015 GCA_964585855.1 uncultured Vicinamibacteraceae bacterium | reverse complement strand
GATGACGACTGCGCTGTTGGCCGCCGGGTTCCTGTCCAGGATGTCTATATCGTGATCAACACCTTTACTCTCGTGCGGATAGCAGATGGGCATCAGCTGTATCCGCGCGACTTCTCGGCTGCGATCGATCGAGACGGACCGCACTGGTCATGGTCGGCAACGCTACACGGAGCGGCGCTGGACGCGATCGTGCCAGACGTCAGCGGGAGTCCAGTGGAGTTGCTTGCAACGATCAACGGCACGTCATTGCATCTTGTCGTTGAGGCTTGGCAACGAGACCGGCGCTTTGCATCGTCGTGGATTACAGTCCGTGGGCGCAGCCGCAGCATGTGGCTGTCCGATCCTCAAGCTCCGATCGAGTCGCGTGACAACGCAAGCGGCGCGCGCACGGCGCATCAGTTGCTCGATGACGCGCTTACGATCAACGGGGTGCCCCTCGGCTGGACGGTGGACTGGCAGCCTGCAGACTGGCTGGTACCAGCTGGCGCTTGGTCGCATCGGGGCACTGCGATGGATGCCGCGGTGCGCATCGCGGAGGCTGCCGGCGCATACATACAGGCGCATCGTACAGACGAGCAACTGATCGTCCTGCCGCATTACCCGATCGCGCCCTGGGCCTGGAGCATGTCTGTGCCGGATCTCGATCTGCCGGAAGACGTAGTCGAGGTCGAGGGCATCGAATCAATCACCCGGCCGGACTACAACGGAGTCTACGTCACTGGCGGCGCCGTGGGCGGCCGTAACGACTGGATCAGCCGCACAGGTACAGCTGGCGATATCCTCGCACCGCAAATCACTGACGTGCTGGCGACGGACCCAGTGATGACCATGGCGCGGGCCCTGCCGGCATTGGCCGACACTGGTCGACAGTCAGAAGTGACGCTGCGATTGCCTGTGTTGCCTGAGACCGGGCTGGTTACCCCTGGAACACTTGTGCGCTATACGGAATCCGGGGTTGTGCGTTATGGGCTATCTCGCGCGCTGAGCCTTCAGCACGCATTCCCGGAGCTGTGGCAGACCATTACGCTCGAGACCCACGATGATTAACCTTGCCCGCCGCCTCCGCCTGGGGATCGCCCCCGCGGCCCCGTTGCTCACAGGGCAGGTAACTGCCGTGGACGCTGATGGTGTCACTGTGGCGCTTACCGGGGGCGGCACGATCAAGGCCCGCGGTGCTGCCGCCATCTCCGACCATGTATATGTGCGCGCTGGTGTCATTGAGGGGCCTGCACCAAACCTGCCTGGCGGGCACTTCGAGATTTGATGGAGTAGAGAGAGGGCGGCCGCTCAGGGTGTTGGAGCACCTCAAGCGGCCACCCGTACAAGCAGAGTATTCCTGCAAGTCGTGGCCAAAGCCCTCCCACCTCTCGAGAGGCAGGGCAAGGCTACCTATATTTTTACGTCATGCAAAGGACTTGCAGCATGTTAAAACCGAGCCCGGTCATTCCATGGATTGGCGGCAAGCGCCGCTTGGCAAAACACATCATTCCGCAACTGCCCGCCCACCAGTGCTACGTGGAGCCGTTCGCCGGCGCTGGCGCCATCTATTTCATGAAATCCCCAGTCAAGGCTGAGGTGCTAAACGACATCAACGGTGAGCTGGTGAATCTCTATCGGGTGATCAAGCACCACATCGACGAGTTCCTGCGGCAGTTCAGATGGTCGCTGTCGAGCCGGCAGATGTTCGACTGGGCGAAGATGACCGCCCCGGAGACGCTCACCGACATCCAGCGCGCAGCTCGCTTCTATTACCTCCAGAAGCAAGCCTTCGGTGGCAAGGTCGAGTCGCAGACGTTTGGCACTTCGACGAGCAGCGGCGTCCGAATCAATCTGATGCGGATGGAGGAAGAGCTGTCAGCGGCCCACTTGCGGCTCTCTCAGACGGTCATCGAGCATCTCGACTGGGACGCCTGCATCACCCGCTACGACCGCCCCCACACGCTCTTCTACTGCGACCCGCCGTACTGGGGCACGGAAGGCTACGGCGTGGAGTTCGGACTCGAGCAGTATTCGCG
>CAZPFK010000172.1:0-2016 GCA_964585855.1 uncultured Vicinamibacteraceae bacterium | reverse complement strand
ACCCCCAACCTTCTGATCCGTAGTCAGATGCTCTATCCAATTGAGCTACGAGCGCGCATCCCGCATCGCGGCGCCGACTGGGGCGCGGCCCGGGGAACCCGCAATATAGGCCGGGCGGGGAACGCGGTGAAGTGGCGCCCCACCTCGGGTCCGCCCCGCCCGGATGCGAAGAGGGCCGCCTGGTCGGGCGGCCCTCTTCCGGCTGCACTCAGCCAGCCAGGGTCACTTCAGCGGCGCGTACCGGTAAGCGACGATACCCGGCTTGGTCGCCGTGAGCTCGAAGCCGCCCACCTCGCCGGGCTTCACCGCCGCCACCTGGGCGGTCATCGTCTCGACGACGGCGCCCTGCATGTCGAGGAACTCCACCTCGACGGTGTAGGCCTTGTCGGCCTTCCCGCGGTTCTCGATCATGCCGGCGAGGGCGGCGCCGCTCTCGCGGCGCTCGAACCGCGTCACCGAAAGGCGCTGCGGCATCCGCTCCCCCTCCTCGGAGAGTGACTGCATCGTGGCGATCAGCTCGGCCTTCTTCTTCGCGTCCTTCTCGGCCTCGGCCATCAGCTGGTAGGCGAGCGCCTTCATCTGGTAGTTGTCGCCGTTCGCCGGGTCGATCTGGATGAGCCGGTCGGTGAGCGGGATGATCTTGTCGGCCTTCTTCGTCTCGTAGTAGAGGTACGCGAGGAAGTAGCTCGCGTCGCGGATGTTCGGGTTCTTGGCCAGCGCCCCCTCGTACAGCGCGATCGCCGCGTCCTTCTGGTTGAAGAAGCGCGCCAGGTCGGCGCCGATGAGGAGGGTGAGGTCGTTGTAGGGCGACGCGTCCGCCACCAGCGGCGCGAGGAACTTGGCCGCCGCCGCCGTGTCGCTCACCCCGCCGATCGCCTCGGCCGCCGACTGCATCGCGTACGCGGCATCCTGGCTCTCGGGCGTGTCGGCCAGGATCCCCGAGTAGATGTCCAAGGCCTCCTGGACGAGCTGCTCCTTCTGCGGCGACGCCGCCGTGAGGGCCTCGCGCTGGGCGTAGGTCGCGAGCTGGAACTTCAGCTGCTTCTGGGTCGTGGTGAGCGACGTATCGCCCTCCGACGTCGCGATCGCCCGGCGGAGGTGGCCGAGCAGCGCTGGCACGTCACCCTGCTTGAGGGCGATCTGCGCGTAGGCGTTGTGGATGAACGGCGAGTCGGAGTAGAGGAGCGCGGCGCGGTCGGCGTAGAACTTGGCCGAATCCACCGCGTCGGCGTTCATGAACTCGTAGGCCTTGTTGAGCTTCACCGTCCAGGGCTTGGACTGGCGCCACTGGCGGGTGTCCTCGACGCACGACGGCGATACCGCCTCGACGGCCTTGAGCAGGGAGTCGGCCTGCGCGACCAGGTCCACCTTCGCGGTCCGGTCGGTGCCACGGAGGTTCAGCTGGTCGAGCGTCATCTCGTCGGTCGCGTCGTCCTGGTTGAGCCAGAGGACGTAGATCTGCGCCTTGAGGTAGCCGCCGCCGACGAGGTTCGAGCGATAGCGGCCCTCGTCCTGCAGGAAGCGCATCGCGTCGCGGAGGTTCTTGGCGACATCAGCCGGCTTGTCGGCCTGCATCGCCTTCTGGATCGAGAGGCCGGCCTGGGTCAGTGCGGCCGGCTGGTAGATGTCCACCGGGCACTCGCCCTGGGCCGCAAGCGGCGGCGCGACGAGGGCGAAGGTGAGGACCGGCAGGGCACGGAGAAGACGCATCGTTCGAAGGGCTGGAGGGGCCGGGTCGGCCGGGATTGCCCACCCGGGGTCTTCATGAGACGACGCCCCACGAGACAGGCTCGTGAGGCGATGGGCGGTACAAGACTCGAACTTGTGACCTCCACGATGTCAACGTGGCGCTCTAACCAACTGAGCTAACCGCCCTTTGATACGCCGGCCGGAGGAGGATCGTTCCCGTGACCTGGCTCACGAACATCCCCCGTCCGTCCTCTTCATCCATCGGCCTTCCTGAGAGCGGGAAACGGGACTCGAACCCGCGACCCCAACCTTGGCAAGGTTGTGCTC
>CAZPFK010000171.1:0-2088 GCA_964585855.1 uncultured Vicinamibacteraceae bacterium | reverse complement strand
AGCTTCGTGATGCGATGAACCATTACGCCGAGCGGGTGATGAACGAGAAGAAGTCGTCGCGGCGCGTCGCGGGCTGATACAACAACGCGCCTGGAGTCCACGGTCATCCAGTCAGTGATCCGAGCGGCCTAGGTCCGGCTCTGAGGGGCGTTGTTGATCGGACTTTCCTTCCCGTGGCTGCTGCGTGGTGAAGAGGCCCGTTCCGCGAGTCAGCAGGAGCGCCAGCAGCGAAGCCAGCAGGGTCGTCGGCAGGACAGTGAGCCCGGCCATTCCTGAGACGACCAGCGTCGTTCCCAGCGGCGTTTTGGTCACACCCGTGTTGATCGCCGCCATGAAGGCGCAGATGACAACGATCTCGTTGCTTTCCGGAAACTGCATGTGCCACAATCGCCCAAGCGCTGCGCCGATGAAGAAGAGAGGAATGATGAAGCCGCCGCGCCATCCGCAGGAGATCGTCAGCGAGGTGCCGATGAACTTACCCGCAGCCGCGACCAGGAGCGTGGCAGCTGTCGGCACGGCGGCAAGGAGGGGCTGGACCTGAAACTCGCCGTAGGTCAGGGCCCAGGGCGTCCAGCACCCCAGAAGTCCGAGGCCCAGCCCACCGGCGATCGGCCGGATGAGCCGGGGGATCATCGAGAACACACGACGAAGCAGGTTCACCCCGGCAATGAAGAGCACGGCGACAACGGTTCCTGCAACGGCGGCGCCGGCGGCGTAGATGAAGTCCATCCGCAGAAGCGCCTCGGGCTGGGCGAATTCCCACACGGGCTGAAGGCCCATGCCTGTGGCGAAGGTGAAGAGGAGAAATCCGCAGAGCGATCCGATGATCGCAGGCATGAGAGCTTCGTAGTACTCCAATCCGCGGCGATGAAGGATCTCGAGCGCGAAAATGGCTGCGCCAAGCGGCGCGCCGAAGAGGACGGTGAAGCCGGCCGCCATTCCAGTAATCGCCATGACTCTGCGGTTGATGACGTCGAGGCCGCGCCGATCGGCGACCCATGCGCCCAAAGTTCCGGTGGTCTGGACGAGTGGCGCCTCGGGGCCGAGCCCGCCTCCGGAGGCGATACAGAGAAGGGAGATCGGCAGCAGGGAGGGGAGGTCGCGAAGGTCGCGGCTGCCGCCGAGGACGTGAATGTTGTTAACGAGGAGTTCGACGTCGCCGGGGGTCCCGACGTACTTCGTAATCAGCGCGACGGCCAGACCGACGGCGGTCATCACCCCAACGTGCGTCCAGGGATCGCGTAGGTCCGGCGAGAGGAGCGATTCGCAGAAGTGGAGTGCGAGCACATAGACGATTCCGATGAGGCCGCCCGCAAGGCCGACCATGAGTACGGAAGGGAGGCCGCGCGGAAGGAATCGCCGAAGGAGGGGGCTGCGCGGATGGGAGTCCTGATCGGTCGTGATCATGTCGCCAGTTTGATGGTTGCGGGCTGCTCCGGACTCAGACGGAGATCTTTGCGCCGCCGGTGTGGGGATTCATGCCCATGGCGTTGAAAATCTCATCGCGTGCGGCGAGGTAGGCGGGGGAATCGAGGTCGCGCGGGCGGGGAATGTTGATGCGCACTTCGGTCTTGATCGTTGCTGGACGCTGGCTCATCACGATGACGCGATCGGCCAGCTGCACGGATTCCTCGATGTCGTGGGTGACGAAGAGGACCGTCTTCTTCTCCGCCTGCCAGATTCGCACGAGGTCGGCCCGCATCTTGAGGCGGGTGATGAAGTCCAGTGCCCCGAAGGGCTCATCCATGTAGAGGATGTCGGGGTTAGCGGCCAGGGCACGGGCGATCTCGACGCGCTGCCTCATGCCGCCGGAGAGTTCGCGGGGATAAGAACCCTCAAAGCCGGTGAGGCCGACCATGTCGATATAGCGCTGGACGATCTCAGCGCGCTCGCGGTGCTCGACCTTGAGGAGTCCGAAGCCGACATTGTCGCGGACGGTCAGCCATGGGAAGACGCCGTTCTCCTGGAAGACGAAGATGCGTCGCCGATCGGGGCCGCGCACCGGTTCCCCTTCGACCAGGGCCTGGCCGCGCGAGGGCCTGATGAATCCGCCGATGATGTTGAGCAGGGTGGACTTGCCGCAGCCGG
>CAZPFK010000170.1:0-2102 GCA_964585855.1 uncultured Vicinamibacteraceae bacterium | reverse complement strand
AGCGCCGCCTGACCTTTTCTTCGCACTTTCCGGAACATTCCCGCCGCTCCTGCGTTTCTTTTCTGAATCCCTCACCTGCCCCACCCGCCAATGGCCCACTCCCCCGACTCCAAGCCTCCCTCGGCCCTCTCCTCCGACCCTGACCTCGCAGACTGGGCCAGACGCGGCTCCTCCGCCATCCAGGGCGCCGGCGTCTTCGCCGTCAAAAACGTTCCACGTGGAACACCTGTGTGTTCCTTCGGCGGCCCCATCGTCTCCGGGGCTGACATCCGCGATGACGACTACGTCCTGCAGATCGGCGACGACGCCTACATCCAGGGCGATCCCCAGGCCGACTTCCTCGAAAACTACATCAACCACTCCTGCGAGCCCAACCTCGGCTTCCGCAACGGCGGGCTGGTCCTCTACGCCCTTCGCGACATCGCGCAGGGCGAGGAACTCACCTGGGACTACAGCACCTCCATGCACGAGCCCGGCGTCGAGATCGCCTGCCAGTGCGAGTCGGCCTCCTGCCGGGGCGTGATCCGGAGTTTCCTTGAACTGGATGCTCAGACACGCGCGCGCCTGCTCCCGCACTGCATCGACTTCATCCGCCGCAGGGCCATGCGCCAAAGCGATTGACAGCAGCGGCTTACGCGTCGTTGAAGACGCGGATCGTCATCGGATAGCGCACAAACTCGCCCCGGCTGCCGCGCAGCGCCATCATGATCATCGCCACCGCGCCGAAGAGGTTCACGAGAATCAGCCCCGCAGGCCCGAGAATGAACATCAGCGGCACCAGCGCAATCATCCGGTACAGTGCCAGCGTCACCTGGAAGTTCAGCGCCTCCCGGCCGTGATCGTCGAGGTACGGCGAGACATCCTTCTTTATCATCCACAGGACCGCCGTCAGCAGGATCGCCCCCATCGTCCCCACCCCCTCGAAGAGCACGATCCCCAGAAAGCCCGCCAGGTGCTGATACGCCGCCCAGTGGCAGTCCTCGCTCGTGACGTCATTGTCCACGAGCCGACCCTGTGTCTCGGCTGAGTCCATCGTCGTATCCATGGCTTCGCGGTCCTCCACGACAGCGCCTCCGGGTCATCTGCGGACGCCTCCCCTGAGAGTCTTGGGAGTCGATCCCCGCCGATTTCACCCCAAACACCACAATCCGCCCCATCGGTCATACCCTCTCTCATCCTATGACCGACCATCCCTCCCACACCGGCCTGCTCGTGGTCATTTCCGGTCCTTCCGGCGTCGGCAAGACCTCGATCACCCACGCCGTCATCGACCAGCTCAATGCCGTCTTCAGCGTCTCCTGCACGACCCGCCCCGCCCGGCCGCGCGAGCAGGACGGCGTCGACTACCGCTTCATCTCCGACGAGGAGTTCTGCCGGCGGCTGGATTCCGGCGAGTTCCTCGAGCACGCGCGGGTCTTCGATCGCTTCTACGGCACGCCGCGGGGGCCTGTCGAGGAGCAATTGCAGTCCGGGCGGATCGTGCTGCTGGAGATCGATGTGCAAGGAGCAATCCAGATCCGGCAGTCGATGCCCGAGGCCTTCCTGATCTTCGTGCTTCCGCCCGGTGAGGTGGCGCTGCTGGAGCGTCTGCGCGCGCGCAGCAGCGAGGGCGAGGATGAGATTCAGAAACGCTTCCGCGAGGCCCGGGAGGAGATCCGCCTTGCACGCGAGAGCGGCGTCTACGACCTCTTTGTCATCAACGATGATCTCGATGTCGCCATCCACGACGTCATCGCCGCGATCCGCGCCCGTCGGGCCCGCTGAGCGCTGCCCTCCCGTCCTGCCCGCTCCCCTCTCGTCATGCTCGCGCAGGCGGGCATCCAGTCTGACCAGTGGCGGCCGGGCGGTGCCGGCCGTTTCGGTTGCCGTGGTCGCAACGAGCACCGCGAGTGAAGGCCACGCGGCCCACCATCTTCAGGGAATCTAATATCCCCCTGGATCACACAGCCGCATCGTCCGCCACGTGGCCTTCGGCTGCGCCTCAGACCACGGCACCCCGTTGTCCCCCTCCCTCGCTTGCGGGGGAGGGCAGAGGTATGGGCGAAGTGAAAATGACCCCGCAAGTCACGGACCATACCAGGCCGACGCGTGAGCGAGGCCAT
>CAZPFK010000169.1:0-2107 GCA_964585855.1 uncultured Vicinamibacteraceae bacterium | reverse complement strand
CCCCCCTCACACCCCCGCCAAATTCAGCAGCCGGCACGCCCGCGACACAATATCCGCATGGCTCAGCCCCACCATCTTCAGCGTCTCCTCAGGCGTACGGGCCGACTTCGGAATCCGCGTCACATGCATCTGGTCCAGCGTGAAGCCCGAGCCGTCCTCGGCCAGGGCATCGGCCACGGCCGCGCCCAGCGCGTTGCCGAAGTTGTCCTCGATCGTCAGCACCATGCCGTTGTTGGCATTGGCCAGATCGAGAATCTTCTCCGCATCAAAAGGAATCGAATACATGTCCACGATCGTCGCGTCGATCCCCGCCTGGTCGAGGCCCTCCAGCGCCTTGTTCGCCTCGTGCACCATGTAGCCGCTGGCGCAGATCAGCAGGTCGCGCCCCTCCGACAGAACCTCGAATCCGCCGAGGTTGAAGACCGTGTCATCGCTGTAGAGAAACTCCGTCTCGGGCCGCAGCGTCCGCATGTAACACGCGCCTTCGTATTCCGCCATCGCAAGGGTGAGCGCGTAGGCCGCGTAGGCATCGCTGGGCTGGAGAATGAAGAAGCCGGGGTTGCCGCGATGATCGTGCACCGTCGAGAACGCCCGGAACCACGCCACATCCGGAAGCGCCATCTGGCTCGGGCCGTCGGCCGCCAGCGAGACCCCCACATGCGAGCCGACGAGCTTCAGGTTCGCCCCTGAATACACCGCCATCTCGATCTGGTCGTAGGCCCGCGTCAGGAACTTCCCGAACGTGGAGACAAAGGGAATCTTCCCCGCCGCCGACAGCCCCACCGCCGCAGACACCATGTTCTGCTCGGCAATGCGGCACTCGATGAAGCGATCCGCAAGCGCGGCATCCTTCGAGAACGTCTGCGCAAAAGTCGAGTTCTTCACGTCCGCATCGAGCACGACGATGTCGGGGTTGGCATGGCCCAGCGCCCGCAGCGCCACGCCGTAGGCCTTCCGCGTCGCAAACGACCCCTGCCGGACGATGTTCGCCATGTCGTACTTCGCCATCGCCTCCGAAAACGACGGCAGGTCGGCGCTTTCAGCCACTGCCCGCGTTGCAGCCCCCGTCGGCGCAGGCACCTTCAGGATCATCTCCGTGGCCGTCATGCCCGGCACCAGCCGCAGCCGCTGCTGATCCAGCTCCTCCTCGATCTTGTCGATTTCCTTGATCGCCGGCGGCTTGCCGTGCCAGTTGCCCGATTGCAGCGTCGTCGAGCCCCACCCCTTGACCGTCCGCGCCACCACCGCCATCGGCACGCCTTCAGCAGACGACCGCTTCGCAAACGCCTCATACGCCGAGATGATCGCCGCCGGGTCGTGCCCGTCGATGACGCGCACCTCGACGCCCGCCGCCTCCAGCTTCTTTGCAAGCGTCTCGGCCGACTGCTGCGGCGAGACCTTGTCAGACTGGCCCCACAGATTGCAGTTGAAGATCGGCAGCACGTTGGTCAGCCGCTCATCGACGATCAGGTCAACCGCCTCCCACACCTGCCCCTCGCGCGATTCCCCGTCGCCGATGATGCAGTAGATCCGCCGGTCGTTGTCATCCATCCGCGCGGCAATCCCCAGCCCCGCCGCCACCGAGAGCCCCTGCCCCAGCGATCCGGTCGCCGCATCGAAGAAGGGGAAGCCCTCCATCGGGTTCGGATGCCCGTCCAGCACCGACCCCGCCTCCCGCAATTCCCACAGGTCGTCGATCGACAGCGGCCGCCGTGCTTCGCCCGGCTTTCCCACCACGCCCCCGAGATCCGCATACGCCGCGTACACGATGGGAACCGCATGCCCTTCCGAGAGCACCAGCCGGTCCGAAGCGGCATGGTCGGGCTGCTTGGGGTCCCACCGCATGGAGTGGTACATCAGCGCCGTCACCAGGTGTGAAATCGACATCCCGCTGCTCGGATGCCCCGATCCCGAGATCGCCGTCATCCTCACACAGTACTTGCACAGATTGATCGTCTTGTCGTGAACGGCGGGAACAACGCTCTCAGATGGCATCAGGCATCTCACTCTCATGGGGAATTGCAGTTTCCGGCCGCCACACGCTCGGCCGCTGCAAAGTATCCGCCCGCCCCTCCGCAGTGACAAGAAAACTCCCCCCTCTTTCCGG
>CAZPFK010000168.1:0-2126 GCA_964585855.1 uncultured Vicinamibacteraceae bacterium | reverse complement strand
CACCTACGAAAACTGCGATCGCTGGCCCGCCTACCTCCGCGAGGTGCAGAAGACCCTCGACGCCCTCTCGCCCCGTCGGCCCTTCATCATGGGCGAGACCGCTGTTTTTGCCGACTGGCCCGACGTGGACGCGCTGCATGAATCCGTCGGCGACTCCCGCCCCTGGTGGCTGCCCAACATCTTCGACGATGCTTTAAACTTCGAGGCCGACCTCAAAGCCCGATACGGAGCCGACACGCTGGCGCGCTTCCGCCGCCAGGCCCGCCGCCAGAACCTGCTGGGACGCAAGTTTCAGATCGAGCGCTTCCGCGAGCATGACAATTTTGTCGGCCTGGTCATGAACCACCTCAACGATGTCCCCGCATGCACCTGCGGCTTCCGCGATGATGCCAACCGCTGGCGCTTCAGCCCCGAAGAGACCCGCGGCTTCCTCGCCGACGCCCCCCTCCTTCTGCTCACCCCCGACCACCGCCGCTCATTTGCCGCAGGCGAGACGATTCCTGCGCACATCGCGCTCTCCAACGCCTCCGCACGCGCTTTCGACGGGCCCGTGACCGTCACCGCAGCGAACACACACCTTGCCGATGTGCATTTGTGCGCACAGCCTGGCGAGGTCGTCTCCGCGCCGATTTCCCTCACCGCCCCCGACGCAGCCGAACCGCGCTGCACCACCGTCGCCCTCTCCGCACCGGGACTTACGACCAACACCGTCGATCTCTGGTCCTTCCCCGCGCCCGACTTCAGAGCGCTGCGCGCGCACAACATCGCCCGGCTCACCGGCCTCCCCTTCACCGACGCCGAGCGCGAGCCCGACCCCGTCGAGCGCGGATACAGCCGCGGCTTCGGCCTCCCCGCCCCCGACTTCCGCTCCCGCCTACCCGACTCGCACACCCTCGCCCCCGAACTCCCCGCCGTGGAGCCATGCAGAAGTGTTCCACGTGGAACACTTTTGATTCTCACTCACCGCCTCACCCCCGAAACCCTCGATTTCGCACTCGCCGGCGGCTCCATCCTCCTCCTTGCCTCGAAAGCGCGCGGCGCGCTGGGAACCGAATACCAGTGGCTCTTCGGCCAGGTTCCCCTCGTCATCGAGCAGGGGCCGATCCATCCCGGTGACTCGGAGTGGATTGTCGACCTTCTCCACTTCGATCTCACCCGCACCTACTGCCGCGTCATCCCCACGCAGCGCCTCGGCCTGCTCGACTCCGTTGCGCCGCTCATCCGTCTCGTCTACACGCATGATCAGCAGCGCCTCACCTTCTTCGATCTCCTCTTTGCGGCACGCCTCGGGCAAGGCACGCTGATTGTCTCCAGTCTCGACCACCACGATCCCGCCGGGCAATTCCTCCTGCACCGCCTGCTCCGCTGGGGCATCGCCCCCGATCTCGACCTGCCGACCCTCGACCCGGCCCGGCTCCGCTGCGCGGTCAATGATTCTCCATGATCGTCAGCCGGCATCGCGGCCGCACCATCATCGTCCGGCAGACCGAGCACGCGCGACTCGCCGGGCTTCTGGCCGAGGCCTGGGACCTCGATGCGCTGCTCGGACACACCGTGCCCCCGCTGATGCGCGAGCGAACTGTTGAGGCCGTGCTGCACCACGACGACGGCTGGATGGAGTGGGAGCGCGAGCCGACGCTCGACGATGCCGGCCTGCCGCTGGACTTCAAGAACATGCCCGCCTCGGAGCACTCCGAGATCTGGCGGCGGAGCGTCAACCTCGCAGCCGAGCGTCACCCCTGGGTCGGCGCGCTGGTGGCGATGCACGCGCAGCGCCTCTACGAGGAACTCCCCGATCCTGACATCGAACCCACCGAACACCTTGTGCAGAAATCGCTGGCCGAGTGGCTCGCCGCCGCCGTCGATTCGCTGCTGGAGAAGGCCGCAGAGCTGCCCGAGCCCTGCTTTGCGCAGGCACGTCCGCGCGCGGCCTGCTACGGAGCAGTCGTCTCCTTCTTCGATGCCCTGACGCTGATGATGCTGCACGCCGTTGGGCAATCGGAGTTTCTGAGCGTGGAGGCGACCTATGCGCTCGACTGGGCCGATGATGTGGTTCGACTCACACCCTGGCACCTGCAGGCCGAGTCGCTGCGCATCTCCTGCTACACGACCGACGACCGGGCGAT
>CAZPFK010000167.1:0-2358 GCA_964585855.1 uncultured Vicinamibacteraceae bacterium | reverse complement strand
ACGCGCGAACCGGCGTGACCGGTCTTCAATCGCCCTCCCCGCCGCCCATTGCCCAATGACGCCCCGCAAACGCTTGCGCCATCGCTTCTCTTCACTCCCTCCCTCGCTTGCGGGGGAGGGCCGGGGTGGGGGCGCTTCAACTGTAGCTCCGGCCACTCCCGTGGCCGGGTGAACACTACAGGCCGTCAATCCACTCGCGTACGTTGCGCGGCGGCTTCAAGGAAATACCGGCGAAACCTGACCGCATATGGATTGCCTTCATCGACCTCCTGCACATCCTCGGCGCGGAACCCGATCCGATTCGCCAGACTCGCATAGTCGCGGTACTCTCGGGGAATCACTCCTCGCGCCAGCATTCCGAATACGCGCTCGATGAGTCGCTGCTTCTGTTCCCCGGTAAGCCGAACTCGCTTAAGTGCCCGGGCAGCGTTCGACTTCAAAGTGCTGCCAAAAGAAAAGCGCCGATCCTCTTCAATGAACTCAATCCCGATACGGATGCACGCCGGGTCACCAGTCTTGATCCCCTTAATAACTTCATCTATGACCGGGTAGATCCACTGCACGCAACCGCTGGTGCGTACTCGTGGCGATAAATCACGCGGTGGGAGTTGAGCGAGCTTTGCATACCGGGCATAGCGCGCCATGATCTCCGCTGCACTCCACCGACCAGTGCCGTTGTAGTCGATGACCTTCATCGCAACTCCGATCGCGTCGTCACCTCATTCCCCTCCCCCTCAAAAACACTCTTCCCCAGGCAACGCCGCCGCCTGACGGATCCACCCGCCCACCAGCCCCTCATCAATCGCCTCCCCCTCATAGATGTGAAAGTACCGAACTTCCGGATGTTTCGATCCCACCGGCGGCTCCGGTCGAAGCGAAGTCCCCCGGAAAAACGTCACCTTGACATACTTTGTAATGCAGTGATACGCCATGAACCACCCCCGCCCCTCGACGCCGTAGAAAGGCGTGTTCCACCGCACCGCCCGGCGCACCTCCGGAACGTTCTGCTCCACCAGCGCATCCAGCCGTCGCCCCACCTCCCGCTTCCACCCCGGCATCGCCGCGATGTACGCCCGCACCGGCCCGTCCCCATCCCCCTTGGCAATCTGCGGATTCCCGCCGGAGAGCAGTTTCACTCCCTTCGCAGTCGTCTTCGTGGCGGCCTTCTTCTGCGCGGGCTTCTTAGTAACGCGGGCCTTCTTCGTTGCTGCCTGCTTTGCCATGCCTGGCTCTCCTGCTTTCGCTCCGGCCTGCCTGATTATAGTTGATCCCCTCCGATCGGAGCGCCCCATGACCATCCCATCCACTCCGGACCGAATCGTCTGGCGTCTCTCGCTGCGTTCACCCCCGCAGCAAGTCTACCGGATGCTCAGCACCGCCGACGGTCGCGCCCGCTTCTGGGCAGAATCCGCCGAGGAAACCGACGGCCAGGTCCACTTCCGCTTCATCAACGGCGCCGAAACCCGCGGCCGCATCATCGAGCGCCGGCCGCCGGACCGCATCGTCTTCGAGTACTTCGGCAGCACCGTCACCTTCGAACTCAGAGACAACGACCGGGGCGGAACCGACCTGACGATGACCAACACCGGCTTTGCCCCCGAAGACTACCTCGAGATCCTGCCCGGCTGGCTCAACGTGCTCCTCCCCCTCAAGGCCGCCGTCGATTTCAACGTCGATCTCCGCTCCCACGACCCGAGCCGCACGTGGGAGAGGGGGTACGTGGATCAGTAGATCAGGTTGTCATCCTATCAGTGCAGGTTGCGCCGGTTTGTCCACACCCCCTCAAGCTCGACACTTGCCCTCGCTGCACGCTTGCGCCATCGCTTGGTTCGAATGCCTGACCCGAAGGCTGAGTGAGACTACCCTCGACACCCACCCCAAACCCCGCGAATCGCAAGGGAGCCCACCATGCCCGACATCACCACATTCCTGACCTTCAACAACCAGGCCGAGGAGGCCGCCCGCTTCTACACCTCCATCTTCCCCGACTCGAAGATCACACGCATCAGCCGCTACCCCGACCTCGGCCCCCAGTTTCCCATCAAGGCCGGCAGCGTCATGACCGTCGAGTTCACGCTCAACGGCCGCCCCTTCACCGCCCTCAACGGCGGGCCGAGCTTCACCTTCAGCCAGGGCATCTCGATTGCCGTCCTCTGTGATACGCAGGACGAGGTCGATCAATACTGGGAGAAGTTCGTCGAAGCCGGCGGAACGCCCGTCGCGTGCGGATGGATCACCGACCACTTCGGCATTTCATGGCAGATCGACCCCAAAGTGCTGATCGAACTCATTAATGATCCCGACCCCGTCAAGGCGGGCAAGGCCATGGCGGCGATGATGACGATGGTGAAGATCGAC
>CAZPFK010000166.1:0-2365 GCA_964585855.1 uncultured Vicinamibacteraceae bacterium | reverse complement strand
AGCGCTCGCCGCGCCCTCCGCCCAAGCTCCCGCACCACCTCCCGCGAACGCTCAAGACCCAGCACCCCCGGGTACGTCAGCTTCCCCGCCGCCGCATCCTTCTTCGACGCCTTCCCAAGATGCTCCGTCGACTGCGTCACATCAAGTACATCATCAACCACCTGGAACATCAGCCCCACCGCCTCCCCATACTCCGTCAACGCCGCCAGCCGCTTCTCATCCAGACCCGCGGAAATCCCCCCCAGCCGACACGCCGCCCGCATCAGCGCCCCCGTCTTGTCCCGGTGAATCCGCTCCACCCGCTCCTCGGCGCCCACCTCCTCCCCGAACCCGCCCACCGTATCGCACACCTGCCCCACAATCATCCGCACCGTCGCCTCCGCCAGCTCCCCCACCAGCCGCGACGCCCTCGCCCCATCCTCCACCTCGCGCACAATCACAACATACGGCAACGTCGCCAGCGCATCGCCCGCCAGAATCGCCATCGCCTCGCCGAACCGCTTGTGTGACGTCGGCTGCCCCCGGCGAAGATCATCATCATCCATCGCCGGCAGGTCATCGTGAATCAGACTGAACGCGTGGATCATCTCCAGACCCGCCGCCGCAGGCATCGCCGCCTCCTCATCGCCACCCGCCGCGCGACACGAACACAGCACCAGCGCCGGCCGCAACCGCTTCCCCCCCAGCAGCAGCGAGTACGACACCGCCTCCGACAGATTCTCCGGCAGCCCCAGCGTCGGCAGAATCGCCGCCAGGTACGCATCCACCCGCTCCCGACTCTGCTCCAGGAATTCTGGCATCATCTCCATTCGCTCACTCGTCGCCGCCGATCCCGACCACAAGGCCGATAAACCCGCCCCGCCCATCCCGCCACCGCCATTCCTGCACAAACCCCCATCTGGCCGATAATCGCACGGTCATGAAGCTCCCCGACCATCACGCCGCGCCCCGACGCGCCATCATCATTGGAACCCCCGAGACCGCAGAACAGGTTCTCGCACTCCTCGATCTCGTTCCGCAACCCGACCGGCCCGAGCTCCTCGGCCTCCTCCTCTTCGAACCGCTCGAGCATCCCTTCGAGCGCATGGGCCTCGCCCACCTCCGCCGCCTGCCCATCCTCGGTACCGCCGCCGCCCTCGAAGCTCTCGCCGCGCGCGACTGCCCCGACCTCGCCCTGCTCTCCCTCCCCGCCGCCTGCGCCGACGCCATTGCAGACATCCGCACCCGCCTCCGCCGCCTCGGCATCATCGACCGCTTCATCCCCACCGCCGCCGACCTCCTCGACGGCATCGGCCCGCGCACCGAACTCGACATCGACATCGCCTCCCTCATCGACCGCACGCCCCACGAGATCGACTCCGACTCCATCCGCGCCCTCATCCACGACAACACCATCCTCATCACCGGCGCGGGAGGATCCATCGGCTCCGAACTCGCCCGACAGGTCGCCGCCTTCAGCCCCCGGCGTCTCCTCCTCATGGACCGCGCTGAAAACGCCCTCTTCGAAATCGACCGCCAGATCGCCGCCCGCCACCCCGACCTCCCCCGCGAAGCCCTCCTCGCAGACGTCGCCGACGAACGCCAGACCCTCGCCCTCTTCCACAGCCACCAGCCCGATGTCGTCTTCCACGCCGCCGCACACAAACACGTCCCCCTCATGGAAGACCACCCCAGGGAAGCCATCCGCAACAACTTCCTCGGCACACGCATCGTCGCCGACGCCGCGCTGGCCGCCCGCTGCAGGCGCTTCGTCATGATCTCCACCGACAAGGCCGTCTACCCCAAATCCATCATGGGCGCGACCAAGCGCCTCGCCGAGATGTACGTCCAGTTCCTCGACTCCGTCGGCCCAACCCGCTTCTGCACCGTCCGGTTCGGAAACGTCCTCGGCTCCAACGGCTCCGTCCTGCCCATCTGGAAAGACCAGCTCCGCCACGGCCGCCCCATCACCGTCACCCACCCCGACATGGAGCGCTTCTTCATGACCATCCCCGAGGCCGCCCTCCTGGTCATGCAGGCAGGCGCCCTCGACGAAGAGTTCATGCGCGGCCGCGTCCTCCTCCTGGACATGGGCAACCCCGTCCGCATCCTCGACCTCGCGCAACGCTTCATCCGCGCCCACGGCCTCGAACCCCGCCTCCCCGACGCCGCCTCAGTCGACAACGCCCCGCGCGGCACCCTCCCGGTCGTCTTTACCGGCATCCGCCCCGGCGAGAAGCTGCGCGAAACCCTTGTCTACGAGCGCGAGCGCATGCTCCCCACGCCCCACCCCGCCATCTCCATGTGGGAAACACCGCCCACCGCCGAGGAACACATCGCCGACGCCGTCGCCCTCCTCACCGACGCCTGCGACGACCGGGCTGCT
>CAZPFK010000165.1:0-2475 GCA_964585855.1 uncultured Vicinamibacteraceae bacterium | reverse complement strand
ATCCCGCCGCTGGATACCGACAGCCCTGATTGGGTGCGTACGAGTACGGCCGCGAAAGTGGAGGGGAAAAGGGCTGATACATTGGGCAAGTATCGGTCCATGGGGACCGTGGCCCCCGATCGCATGTCCGGCCGCGACAAGTTCGGCCGGGTGTGGAGACGCCAGGGGACCCGGAAGTCACAGGTGTACTACTACCGTCCCTCCCTGCTCACGTCCCAGCTGACTGGGTGATCAGCGCACATTTTTCGACGTTTCGAGAAAAAAGTTCCGGACGCAACCATGGATGGAACCATGGAATCCATGGATTCCGGGTTTTGCAATCAGCGATCCGATGGGCCTTACTCCATGCATTCGGCGGGCAATGTGCCGGCCGACGCGATGCACAGCTCATGGAGGACCGCCAATGCAATCCCCTGCCAAACAACCCCGCTACACACCCGGCGCCAAGGCGAAGCGGAAGACCAAGACGCCCGCAATGGACGCTCCGACCACCCCAGCCAGCGCAGAGGGGCCACCCAGCTCCCCGCCCCCGCAAGGTGCCGGCAGTGGCGGTGATCCGCCCCCTGGGCTCCGCAGTTTGCACGGGCACTCGCCCCAGCCTCCGCTGGCCGTCGGCATGACCGAGGCAGCGCGCATCCTCGGCATCGGCAAGCGCAAGCTCTGGGAACTGACCAATCGCGGCGAGATCCCGCACATCCGCATCAGCCGACGAGTGCTCTACTCCATCGCCGACCTGCAGGCGTGGCTGACCGAACAGAGCCGCAAGTCCGCCAGGTCCAAGCACAGCAGGTGACCGGCCGCACTCGACGCCGGCCATCCCGAGGTGTTGTGCGCCTGTCGGGGGTCTCCCCACAGTCTCCCACCTTTGGGGAACCGGCACGGTGCAGCGCCAGGCCTTGGACCGGCCGAGCATGCCGCTTACTCTGCGACCCTTCGGCTCGGGGACCAACTGAGATGACCTTCGATGAGGAGATGCCACGATGGCACGACGACGAGGCAACCGCCAGGGATCACTGATCAAGCGCACCCCCACCGGCAACTGGATCGCCTTCTGGTACGATGAGAACAGCAAGCGACGGGAGAAGTCCACCGGGACGACCGACCGCGCTGCGGCCGAGCGCATCCTCGCCCGGATCACCGCCGATGTGGCCCTGCGCCGTGAGGGCGTCATCGATTCCCGGCAGGACAATCTGGCCCGGCAGGGCCGGCGCCCCATCCTCGAGCACCTCGCCGACTACATCCGCCACTGCCGGCACATCCACCTCTCCCGGATCAACATCAGCCAGAAGCAGAGCCACCTGCGACAACTCTGCGAACGGCAGGGCCTCACCCGACTCAAGGACCTGACCGCCGAAGCCCTGGAGTCGCACATGGCGAACCTGCGCGAACAGGGGCTCTCAGCACGCACCGCCAACCACTACCGCCAGAATGCCATCGCCTTCTGCGCCTGGTGTGTGAAGAACAACCGCCTGGACCACAACCCCCTCAAGAACGTCCCCAAGTACGATGAGCAGCGCGACCGCCGCCGGGTCCGACGACCCCTGACCGACCGGGAACTGGCGCGACTGCTCGCCGTCGCGGGCCAGAACGGACGCCGGGCCTGGTATCTGGCTGCCGCCCTGGCGGGCCTGCGCCGGGGCGACCTGTGCGCCCTGACCTGGAGCGATATCGACTTCGAGGCTCGCACCATCACCATCGCCACCGGCAAGGCCCGCCGTATCGATGTGCTTCCCATGCATCCGCAACTGGCCGAGGAACTGCGCCGACTCAGGCAGGAGTCGATGGCGACGCCCAGGGCGCGGGTCTTCCCGCATCCGGTCTCCAGCCGTTCACAGCTCAACGACTTCCTCCAGGCCGGGCTTGGTCGGCATGTTGCGGTGACAGATGAGTCGGGCGAGCCGATCGTGATCGGCCGCGGTCGCCATCGCCGGCCCCGCACCAAGATCATCACCGAGGATGAGAACGGCTATGTCGTCGATCTGCATGCGCTGCGGACAACACTGGGCACCCACCTGGCCCGTGCCGGCGTGGCGCCACAGGTGGCGCAGAAGATCATGCGGCACTCCAAGTACGAGACGACGCTGGCCCACTACACCGTGCTGGGCCTGGCCGACGTCGCCGGCGCGATCAACGCCATTCCGGCCATCGCCGAAGAGCACGAACCCGGAACTGGGACCGACGGGCGCTAGCCACCCCGCTCCTCCCCCACTTTCGCCCGCGCATTCGCCCCAGCGGCAGCCCCAGCAAATGGGGCGCTTCCGGGCGCATCACCGTGCGACCGGGCGCGGCCAGCCGCCGCCGATCCCGCCCCCGAGGACCTCCCGTAAACCCCGCACGGTCGCGACGTTACGCGAGTTGACGACGCTCAAAGCGACGCCATGCGCCAAAGCGGGCGAAGGGACTCGAACCCTCGACATTCAGCTTGGAAGGCTGACACTCTACCAACTGAGTTACGCCCGCAGTCGGTGCCGACAT
>CAZPFK010000164.1:0-2485 GCA_964585855.1 uncultured Vicinamibacteraceae bacterium | reverse complement strand
AGGTCCGCGATCTCCAGGATCCCCGCCTTGCCCATCTGGATCGAGTCGCCCATCCCCGGCACCAGCACCACCGCCGTCCGATCGACGTACTCCCGGATCGCCACATCGTTCTGCCCCGCCCCGACCGTCTCGATGATCAGCGTCTCAAACCCCGCCGCTCCGATCAACCCGACAATGGCCGGCAGGGTCGCGTAGTCCTCACCCGTGATCGCCAGCGACCGGTAGAAGACCGCCTCATCGAGGTTGTTGAAATCCACCCGCAGGCGGTCTCCCAGCAACGCCCCCTTCGTAATCGGGCTCTGCGGGTCAAAGGCCACCACCGCAAGGCGTCCCAGCCCACGCCGATGCGCCTCCCCGGCCAACGCCGCCACCAGCGTCGACTTCCCAGCCCCCGGTGAGCCCGTGATCCCGATGACGCGCTTCGGCCGCTTGCTCGGCATCGTCGAGGCGTCAACCCGGCCGTTGTGCACCATGCTGATCTGCCGGGCCAGGTCGGCCGCCGGCTTGCCCGTCTTCAGCGCCTCGTACGGCTTCGTCGCCCGCCGGACCGACTCCACGATCTCCAGCAGACTCACGCCCGTGCGATGCACCTCCGACACCCCAAGGTCGTAGAGCGACTGCACATCTTCCTGCGGAATGATTCCCCCGACGTTGATCGTGATATCCGGCCGACCCAGCGCCCGACACTCCTCCAGCAGTTTCGGCACCAGGGCGAGGTGGCTGTTGGACATCATCGAGGCCGCGACGCAATCCACATCCTCATCACGGGCGGAAATTGCAAGCGACCGGGGCGTCTGCCACAGGCCGGAATAGATCACGTGGATGCCCGAATCCCGCAAGGCCCGGGCGATCAGCTTCACCCCCCTGTCGTGACCGTCGAGGCCCATCTTGCCCAGCAGCACCCTGGGCCGATGGTCAAGGTCGGCGCAGCGGTCGCGCGGTTCGAGGTTCTTGAAGGTGTCGGTTGGCGCGGCGGCATCGTGGTTTGGCATGGCAGTGCAATCTTGCGGCATCGGGCGTCCGGGTCAAACGCCCTGCAGAATCCGTTCCGCCTCCGCCCCAATCCGCCCCCAGGCCCGCTCCACGTGCGCTGCCGTCGTTGCCGGGTTGCCGATGCAGAAGCGGATCGCATAGCGATCGCGCAGTTTCGTCTGCGTCAGGAGCATCTCCCCGCCGCGATTGAGCGACTCCAGCAGCCGCCGTGTCGCCTCCTCCCCCGCCTTCAGCGCAAAGCACACCAGGTTCAGATTCCGCGGCGCCACCAGCTCAAACCGCCCATCGCTGCGCACCATCGCCTCAAACCCCTCCGCCAGAGAGACCCCCTGCCGGATGTGCGCCTGCAACCCCTCCACTCCATAATGCCGCAGCACAAACCACACTTTCAGCGCCCGGAACCGCCGGCCCAGCGGGATGTGCCAATCACGATAATTCACCACCTCATCGCCGTGTCCCGTCTTCAGATACTCCGGGTTCACCGACATCGTGCGGATCAACGTCGCCCGGTCGCGCACATAAAACGCACTGCAATCGAAGTTCGTCAGCAGCCACTTGTGCGGGTTGAAGACAAACGACTCCGCCCCCTCCAGCCCGCGCGCCATCCCGCGAAACTCCGGACACACCAGCGCGCTCCCCGCCATCGCCGCATCAACGTGCAGCCACATTCCGAACTCACGACACACCGCCCCCACATCCTCCAGCGGATCGACGGCAAGCGATGAGGTCGTCCCCATCGTCGCATTGACAAAAAACGGCAACCCCCCTTCCGCAACATCCGCCTCCACCTGCTCCCGCAGCGCCTCAGGCCGCATCGCAAACCGCTCATCGGTCGCAATCAGCCGCAGGTTCTCGCTGCCGATCCCCGCGATCATCGCCGCTTTCTCAATTGACGAATGCGCCTGATCCGAGGTATACGCAATCAGCCGCCTCTGCCCGGACAACCCCTCCCGGTTCGAGGCAAACGCCAGCGCCCGCTCCCGGGCACACAGCATGGCCGTCAGCGAGGCCGATGAGGCCGTGTCCTGGATCACTCCGCCCCCCTGCCTCCGATCCTCACCCTCGCCCAGCATCGGATTGCGGAACGCCTCCGGCAGATCCAGCGCTTCGCCCAGCCAGTCCAGCACGTGCATCTCAAGTTCCGTTACCGCAGGCGAGGTCGCCCACAGCATCCCGTTCACACCCAGACCCCCAGAGAGCAACTCCCCCAATATCGCAGGCCCCGACACATTGGCCGGGAAGTACGCATAGAAGTCCGGCGACTGCCAGTGCGTGACCCCCGGCATCACCAGCCGCTCAAAATCCGCAAAGAGCCGCTCCCACGCCTCCCCATGCTGCGGCGGCGCGGGCTGCTCCCGGCGCAGGTCGTGCTGAATCGCTCCGGGCGCCACCCCCGGCGAGACCCGCCGCTCCCCCACTGCTTCCAGATACTGCGCAATCCACTCGATGAGGCCGTGCCCGGCCCGTCGAAACTCTTCACCGGTCATGTGCG
>CAZPFK010000163.1:0-2608 GCA_964585855.1 uncultured Vicinamibacteraceae bacterium | reverse complement strand
ACTGGAAACCCTCGCCCAGACCTGGTCCGAACACTGCGTCCACAAGACCCTCAAGTCCACCATCCGCTACTCCGCACCCATCGGCGACCCATTCCTCCACCCCGCAAAGCCACGCCCCGGCGTCACCGCCAACCCCGACGGCTCCATCACCATCGACAACCTTCTCAGGTCCACCGTCGCCGCCGCCACCCACACGCTCATCAAGGACCACGGCCTCGACTGGTGCCTCTCCGTCTTCGTCGACAACGCCGGCATCATCGCCTTTGACGACGAAACCGCCGTCTGCTTCAAGGTCGAAACCCACAACCACCCCAGCGCCATCGAGCCCTACGGCGGAGCCGCAACCGGCATCGGCGGCTGCATTCGCGACATCATCGGCACCGGCCTCGCCGCCAAACCCATCGCCGCAACCGACGTTTTCTGCGTTGCCCCTCCCGACCTCACCGACATCCCCGCCGGCTGCCTCCCTCCCGGGCGCATCCTCTCCGAAGTCGTCCGCGGCGTGCGCGACTACGGCAACCGCATGGGCATCCCCACCCTCAACGGCGCCGTCTACTTCGACCCCCGCTACGTCGGCAACCCACTCGTCTACTGCGGATGCATCGGCCTCATGCCCCGCGACAAGGTCGCAGGCGCCGCACAACCCGGCGACCGCATCATCGCCCTGGGCGGTCGAACCGGCCGCGACGGCATCCACGGCGCGACATTCTCCTCCGCCGAACTCACCGACACCCACGCCGATGAGTTCTCCCACGCCGTTCAGATCGGAAACGCCGTCACCGAGAAGAAACTCCTCGACGCCATCCTCCGCGCCCGCGACCACCGCTCAGGGTGCCTCTTCTCCGCCATCACCGACTGCGGCGCCGGCGGATTCTCCTCCGCAATCGGCGAAATGGGCGAAGCACTCGGCGCATACGTCCAACTCGAGAAGGCCCCCCTCAAGTACGACGGCCTCACCTACACCGAAATCTGGATCTCCGAAGCGCAGGAGCGCATGATCCTCGCCGTCCCGCCCGACAACGTCGCCGAACTTCAGCGCATCTGCGATACCGAAGACGTCGAACTCGCAGACCTCGGCCGCTTCGGAACCGACGACGCCCAGCTCATCCTCACCTACAACGGCTCCGAAGTCGGCCGCCTCGACATGCACTTCCTCCACGACGGCCTGCCCCGCCCGACCCGCTCCGCCCACTGGTCCCCTGCCGCACCCGCCGTGCACACCGGCTCGGCAATCCCGGACGCATCCGCAATCCCCGACACCCTCACCCGCCTCCTGGCCCACCCCAACCTCGCCTCCAAGCACACCATCATCCGCCAGTATGACCACGAAGTGCAGGGCGCCACCGTCATCCGTCCACTCACCGGCCCCGACCGCCTCGGCCCCTCCGACGCCGCCGTCATCACGCCCCGGCTCGACTCCACCCGAGGCCTCGCCATCGCCAACGGCCTCTGCCCGACTCTTTCAGATATCGATCCGTACCTGGCCGCGACCGCCGCGATTGATGAGTGCGTGCGCAACCTCGTCTGCGTCGGCGCCGACCCTGCCCGCATCGCCATCCTCGACAACTTCTGCTGGCCCTCCTGCGACAAGCCGCGAAACCTCGCCGCACTCGTCCGCGCCTGCTTCGGCTGCTACGACGCCGCGCTCGCCTTCCGCACCCCCTTCATCTCCGGCAAGGACTCGCTCAACAACCAGTTCACCACCGACGCCGGCCGCACCATCGAGATCCCCTTCACGCTCCTGATCTCCGGCTTCGGCATCGTCCCCGACATCGCCCGCTGCGTCACCATGGATGCAAAGGCGCCCGGCAACATCCTCCTCCTTCTCGGCCCCTCCGATCTCTCGCTCGCCGCCTCCCACGCCGCGCTCCTCCACGATCTCACCATCGACGCGCCGCCCCCCGCCGCCGACCTCGCCCTCGCTCCGCGCCTTGCACACGCCGTCCACCGCCTTATCGACGCCGGACTCATCGCCTCCGCACACGACTGCTCCGAGGGAGGCCTCCTCCCCGCCGCAGCCGAGATGGCCTTCTCCGGCAACCTCGGCCTCGACCTCGACCTCACGCACCTCCCGCTCGCCAACGGAAGCGCGCCGCAGCCGAAAAACCTCTTTGCCGCCTGCTTCTCAGAGTCCCCCTCGCGTTACCTGCTGGAGATCGAGCCGCGTTACCTCGACCGCGTGACTGCCGCGTTGAGCGGGCTCCCCTGCGCCCGCATCGGCACATTCACCACCGACCAGACGCTCACCCTCGCCCAGGCAACCTCAATTTCAATCTCCCTCCCCGACCTCCGCACCGCCTGGCGCAGCGGCCTCCGTGTCTGAGAGACTAAGCACCGGAGTTCATCACATTCCGGGAATCCCACCCCTTCCGCTTTCCTCTGACTTCCTGTACAATGAGATTCGTAGGGTCCGCCGTGCGGACCATGTTGGGCAGTGCGGTAGGGTCCGCCGTGCGGACCATTCCGGGTAGCACAGGCATCTTGCCTGTGTGATTCCTTCACCAGTGGCGGCCGGCCGCCGTGCCGGCCGGATCGAAATCCCACGCCTCCCACCGCCACGGCCCCAATGAGGAGAGCGACGCAATGAAGATTGTTTATCATCCCACCG
>CAZPFK010000162.1:0-2794 GCA_964585855.1 uncultured Vicinamibacteraceae bacterium | reverse complement strand
CGCGTCGACTGGCTCCGCGATCACGCGATCGCCCTTGCAGACCCTGCCGCCGACTCATTCGACGATCTCAATGCCTTCCGCGAATTCGTCGGCCCGGCCCGCATCATCTTCCTCGGCGAATCCAGCCACGGCGACGGCGCGGCCTTTGCGACCAAGGCCCGTCTCGTTCGGTTCCTCCATCAGGAACTCGGCTTCGATCTGCTGGTCTGGGAGTCGGGCATGTGGGAATGTCGGCAGGTCGATCTCGCTCTTGCGAATGGAACACCCGGTCCGGAGGCGGCCGATCTCGGCATTCTCTCCCTCTGGGCTGACAGCGCTCAATGTCATGAACTCTTCGAGTACGTCGCGCACACACGGCAGGGCGAGCGACCGCTGCGGATTGCGGGGATGGATTGCATGGCGACCGGCACTGCCGACACGCCGCGTTTCCTCCCCGCCCTTTCGGCATTCTTCGATCAGGCCGATCCGGCTCTGCTCGATGATCGCCGCCGCCGGCTCATCGTTGAGGCGGAGGCGTGGCTGCTTTCCATGGACCCCGCGCGCGTCCCCGTTGAGCCGACCGGAACCCTTGACGGCCTGATCGAAGTCGAACGGCTCCTTGCCCAGAACGTCGATCGTCTTGCCTCCGTGCATGGTCCGGCCGAAGTCGCCTTCATGCGCCGAAGTCTGCGGAACACCATCGAGTTCGCCACCGTTCGCTGCGCCGGGCCGCTCCCGACGCCCCTGCACGAGTTCCGCCGCGATGCGGTGATGGCCGACAACCTCCGCTTCCTGGCTGAGACGCTCCACCCTGAGAGCCGGATCATCGTCTGGTGCCACAATGTGCATGCCGGGCGCAACGGCGACCGTGCCGTGCTCGTCGACGCTCCGCCGGCCCTTGCCTCCCGGCAGCGCCCGCTCTCGGCCGGTCATCTCATCGCAACGGCGACCGACCTTGACATCCGCACCGTCCTGTTCACGGCCTATGCCGGCACTCACGGCGCCTGGTGGGAGGAGGCGACGCCCGTTCCGCCAGCCGCCCCCGACAGTCTGGAAGGTCTGTTGCATGAGAGCGGGTACGACCGCGCCTTTCTCGATCTGCGGCGGGATGACCTGCCCTCGTGGCTACGTGAGCCGTTGCCCGGCCGCGAGACAGTCTACTGGTCGCAGGCAGCGGTCTGGCCGAACTGTTTCGATGGCGTTGTGTTTCTGAGTGAGATGACGCCGAGTACGGATTTGAACGAGGTCGATGAAGCAGATGGGTCGGCGCCCTGACTTTGATACTTGTGCCGCGATTCTCCCCCGGCGTGGCTGAGGATGCCGGCAATCTTCAGCTAGTCTGGAACGGCGAGCTGGAGTGGGAGGGCTTCCCGGTGAACTGATCGGTGAGGCGGGCTATTGTCGTCGCAGATGACTTCCGATCGCGACCCGCTTATCGCTGTCTCGCGAGCCGACGTGCCGGTCCGCCTGACGTCGGAGAGGTGGGCACACATTGTCGAGGAGCACTGTGAACTGGCGGGCCTTCGAGAAGAGGTCCTGGAGACTGTCGCCGCTCCGGAGTGTGTCTATCAGGGAGTCGCTGGAGAGATTCTCGCGGTCCGCACGCTCAGCGATCGCCTCTCGCTGGTGGTCGTCTATCGTGAGATATCAGCCGATGACGGGTTTATCATTACGGCGTTCGTGACCAGCCGTCCCGATCGTATGGCGCGGAGACCCAGGATTTGGCCCCGTCAGAGTTGACGAAATATCTCGATCTGGTGCCGACCCTGCTGTCGTCGCCCCATCGCTTCCTCTGGTCGTCTTATGACGCTGAGGCCGATGTGCTCTACATCAACTTCAAGAAGCCCGCGCGCGCCACCGACAGTGAGCTCACCGACGACGACGTCATCATCCGCTACGAAGGTGACGAAGTGATCGGTCTGACCATTCTCCACGCAAGCACGCGCGGACTCGACGCCGCCTGAAGGCGCACCCTTCCAACCGGATGCCCCACGACTCTCTCATCATCGTCGCCGACCTCCCCGCCCTCGGACCGGGCGAATCACCCTCGTCACTCGTCTCCGCCGACGATGTCATCGTGCAGGTCACGCTCAACCGGCCCGACGCCCGCAACGCCCTCAACCAGCAACTGCTCGATGAGGCGCGTGCAGCGGTTGCGGTCGTCGCCGACCGACTCAACGCCGGCGATCCGATCCGCGCTGTCATCCTCACCGGGGCGGGCAAGGCTTTCTGCGCGGGAATGGACCTCCGGGCCGTCCGCTCCGAGCCGCACCGCATGGGCGATCTGCTGCTGACCATCTCCCGCCTGCTCCGGGAGATCCGTCGGCTGCCCGTGCCAACGATGGCGCAGGTGCAGGGCGCGGCAGTGGGGGGCGGCTGCGGCCTTATGACCGTCTGCGACTTCGCCTTCACCCACCCCGAGGCGAAAGTCGGCTATCCCGAGGTCGATCTCGGCGTCTGCCCCGCCGTCGTCGCGCCGTGGCTGATACGAAAAATCGGTGCCGGCTCGGCCCGACGCCTCCTTCTTGCCGGCGGAACCCTGACGGGCGCTGAGGCCCATGCCGTCGGGCTGGCGACGCACCTGGTCCCTGCCGATCTTCTGGCCGACGAGGTGCTGACCTTCGCCCGTCGTCTGGCCCGGGGCGGACCCGAGGCGATTCGTGTGACCAAGGCCTGGCTCAACGAGCTCGACGGCTCGCTGGAGGATGAGGTGCTCGATCGCGCGGCCGAACTGTCTGCCCGGATCGTACAGGGGGCGGAGGCGCAGGAGCGTCTCGCGGCGGCGTTTGCAGGGAAGGGATGAGGGGCGGGGGCG
>CAZPFK010000161.1:0-2825 GCA_964585855.1 uncultured Vicinamibacteraceae bacterium | reverse complement strand
CACGGCTGTCCGCGCATCGTACTCTGCGAGCGCGGCATCCGTACTTACGAGAACGCCACGCGCAACACGCTGGATGTCTCCGCCGTGCCCGTCCTGAAGGAGCGCACCCACCTGCCGGTGGTCGTCGATCCCAGCCACGCCGCAGGCAGACGGGAATGGGTTGCAGCCCTCGCACGCGCCGGGCTGGCAGCCGGCGCCGACGGCCTGATCATCGAAGTCCACCCCACGCCTGATCGCGCCCTCAGCGACGGCCGCCAGAGTCTGGCTCCGGCAGACTTCGCCGCGCTCATGGCCGACCTGCGGAAGGTGGCCGCCGCCGTCGGCCGTTCAGGGCCGTAAGCCCGCTTACCCCATGTGCTTGACGATCGCCTCGCCGAACTCTGAGCACTTGAGGAGCTTCGCGCCGTCCATCAGCCGCTCGAAGTCGTAGGTCACGGTTCTCGCCGCAATCGCCCCCTCGATGCCCTTGATGATGAGGTCGGCCGCTTCGGTCCAGCCCATGTAGCGGAACATCATCTCCCCGGAGAGGATCACCGAGCCGGGATTGACCTTGTCCTGTCCGGCATACTTCGGGGCGGTGCCGTGCGTGGCCTCGAAGATGGCATGGCCCGTGTCGTAATTGATGTTGGCGCCGGGGGCGATGCCGATCCCGCCGACGCACGCCGCCAGCGCATCGCTGATGTAATCGCCGTTGAGGTTCATCGTCGCGATCACCTCGTACTCGGCCGGCCGGGTCAGAATCTGCTGCAGGAAGGCGTCGGCGATGACATCCTTGATGATGATGTCGTGCGGAATGGTGTCGCCGCCCTCAACTCGAGCCGCCGCCGCAGCGCTGAGGCTCTTGACCTTCGTGCCCTTGCGGATGATCTGCCACGGCCCTCCCTCGAAGTCCACGGCTCCGAACTTCGCCTTCGCCACCTCGTAGCCCCAGTCCCGGAAGCCGCCCTCCGTGAACTTCATGATGTTGCCTTTGTGCACCAGCGTCACGCTCTTGCGGCCGTACTCGATGGCGTAGTTGATCGCCGCGAGCACGAGGCGCTCGGTCCCCTCCTGGCTGATGGGCTTGATGCCGATGCCGACGGTCTTCGGAAAGCGGATCTTGCCGAAGGCCTTCGGGAACGCCTCCGCAAAGAGACTCTTGAACTTCTCGCACTCCGGTGTGCCGTGCTGAAACTCGATGCCGGCGTAGATGTCTTCAGAGTTCTCCCGGAAGATCACCATGTCGGTCTTGCCCGGCTCCTTGACCGGCGAGGGCACACCCTCAAACCAGCGGACGGGACGAAGGCAGACGTAGAGGTCGAGAATCTGCCGCAGCGCGACGTTGAGGGAGCGGATGCCGCCGCCGACGGGTGTTGTCAGCGGCCCCTTGATGCCGACGAGGTAGGTCTTGAAGGTCTCAAGCGTTTCCTCAGGCAGCCATTCACCGGTCTGATTGAAGGCCTTCTCGCCGGCGAGCACTTCCTTCCACTCCACCTTGCGCTTTCCGCCATAGGCCTTCTCGACTGCGGCATCGAAGACCCGCACCGAAGCCCGCCAGATGTCCGGCCCCGTGCCGTCGCCCTCGATGAAGGGCAGAATGGGGTTCTCGGGGACGTTCAGGCCCTTGGCGGTCATTGTGATCGGCGTGCCCATGGCGGCGGGTTCTCCCTTGCGGTGCTTGGCGTGTGAGATCGAAGTCAGAAAAACGGGGCGGCGATTATAGCGGCCCCCTCCGGAACACAAAGACCCGGCTCCCCCCACGGGAACCGGGTCAGCGAAAGGAGTTACGGGGAATCATGCTCAGACTGCCAGCAGAAGCAGAACGATCACGGCGGCCGCCAGTGCTCCCAGTCCGGCCCAGATGACGCCGCCGGCGAAGCTCTCCCGCGTCGCGGGCTGCAAACCTGCACTCCGGGCCTGGCTTCGCGCGAACCCGTGGGCGGCGACGGAACGAACCTGCGGAACACAGACTTGCGACATAGCACACCTCCTCAAAGTGGGGACAGACCGATACCATCCGGGACCGCGCGGTCCCGATCCGGGGCCTGTCAGCCGTCAATCAGGGTTGACGAAGCAGAAGTGCTTCGCCATAGATGCTACAATATTCGCGATAGTGAATCAAGTGGTTCGTCGGAGAAGGCATGGAAATCGGAAAAAACATCAGAAAACGACGTGAGGCCAACGGTTGGACGCTGGCCCAGTTGGCCGAGAAGTCGGGGATCAGCGGGGGCATGCTCAGCGAGATCGAGCGGGAGAAGAAGAACCCCACGATCCGCACCGCCTGGCAGATCGCCTCCGCCCTGGGCTGCACCATCTCCGACCTCGTGGATGACAAGCCGCACTGCGAGCATGAGATCGTCCGGGCCGGCGACCGGCAGCGCTTCGTGGACCCTGAGAGCGGCATCGAGCGCGAGGAGATCGCCCCCTCGTTCCGCTGTCGGGGAATCGAGGTGGTCGTCTATCGCCTGCCTCCTCGAACTGAAACCTCACCCTTCTCGCCGCACTCGCCCGGTGTTGCCGAGCACATCACGGTGCTGAAGGGCGCGGTCCGCTGCACAGTCGGCGAAATCTCCTTCGAACTCAACGAGGGCGACTCCGCCTCGTACAGCCCGCAGTTCGCCCACGGCTTCCAGAACCCCCACGATGCTCCCTGCGAGGTGATGCTGATCATCGACCGCACAAAGGCGACGAGCGTGTGACGCCGATCGCTTGTGAGCGGTCAGTTTCGAGATTCGCGCCTGCATCCCGCCCCATAACTGTTTAGCGCAGAATTCTCACCAATCGGCTTCCACCCCGGCCGGTCTTGTGGTACATTGGGTTAGTCAGGGTTCCATGATTTACGGGAA
>CAZPFK010000160.1:0-2852 GCA_964585855.1 uncultured Vicinamibacteraceae bacterium | reverse complement strand
AGCTTCGTGATGCGATGAACCATTACGCCGAGCGGGTGATGAACGAGAAGAAGTCATCCCGGCGCGTCGCGGGCTGAGGCCCAGTGAGCCGGTGCCGTGGTCTGAACGAGCAAAGCGAGTGAAGGCCACGCGGCTCCCCATCCTTCATGAGTCATACCAGTTTCGTAGGGTTCGCCGTGCGGACCATTCCTCAACCATTGGCGGCCGGTCACCCACGAGCCGGAAGCGTCAGCGACGGACCCTCTCCGTCATGGCCGCGCAGGCGGGCATCCAGTCCGTAAAATCCATCGTGCAACCGGGTAGGCCTCGCTTGCGCTTCAGCCTGGTATTCCGCCTCAGTGCCCAGGGCCTCAGTGCCAAGTGCCTCCCACCTCTGGACACACCCGCCCGAATCTGGTACATTGCACCGATGATCCTTGCAGACTCCCATCTCCGGGCGGAGGGGGTGCGACGACCTTGGATGTTCTCAGCCTCTTTGAACATTCCAGCACTGGTCATGTGCGGACTGATTGTGACCGGTGCGCTCGGGATGGGATGCACATCGCTAGGCCCTCCACCGGCCGCTGACGGGCAGCCCGGTGAGTACGCGGTGATTGATACGTTTCACTTCCTGCCCGAGCCCGACGCCAATGCGGCGCTGGCGAGCATTGCGGAGGAAGTTGAAGCGTGGAAGGAGCGATACAAGCAGGAGCACAACCTTGAATACGCCTCGTGGTGGCGCGATGTGGATGGGGCGACAATCGCGCCGCTGTGGGGCGGACGTACCGTGTTTGCAGCGCCGCCCCCGCACTACCGCGTCCGAGGCGAGGCGGAAGTCATACACCAGAACTATGGTGACTATGGCGCCAACATTCCACTCACCATCTGGCGGTGGACGAACGGTCGGTGGAGTGCGTTTGACGTTGCCGTGCCCGGCGGCCCGGATCGCGGGGGCTCGACCTCAGACTTTCTCGTCTGCGTCGATACCAGTGACCACCAGACTGTTACGGCCGTCCTCGATCTTCGAACAGCAGAACCGTCACCGCTTCAAGGTGTGGAAGGCCTTTACGATCTGAGCATTTCTCCAGCCGGGACATGGATCGGGTATCGGGATGGCAATCGAGTCGGCGGCGCGATCGATGGCGGTGAGCTGAAACAGTGGTTCGCAGTCGAGCCGATCGGCAACCCGTGGCCGGCCGCGTACCCCAATCGTCACCTTGCGGCGGCGTGGATTGCAGACGGGCAGGCGGTCATCTGCGCCGATGACACTCTCGTTGAACTTTCCACAGGAAGTCAGAGGCCTCTCGGAGCACAGTTCGGCCGGCTGTTGCTGGATCAGCGCCCGCTCACGGACCAGGTTCTGGCGTGGCGGGATGGAGAGGATCTTCTGCACAGATTCGGGCCGGACCTGCAGATCGTGGAGACCCTGCATCTGAAGTTGCCGAAGGATGGAGACAGGATCACGTCGATCTCGCCGACGACTGAGCACTTCGCGATCCACACAACGAGCAGGATGGATTTCCTTCCCGGCTCGTGGGGCCGGACTGCCGTGTGCCGGCGCAACGGCGAGGCGCTGAGAGTCGTAGCCTGCTGCGAGAGCGGAATGACGCCGGTGGTCGGGTGGATGACAGGTCTGCAAGATCCGGATCAGAGAGAGATTGACTGAGGTCAGCCGTCGCCACCGTATGCCAGACGGCTGGCTCACCTCTAGCCTCACTGCTGGAGTCGTCATGTGCTGACCAGGCTGAAGCGCCAGCGAAGCCGTTGGGCTCGTCAGTAGTCATGGCCTCGCTTGCGCTTCAGCCTGGTTGGCGCGTGAGGAAATGAGTGGAACACGGTTCGCACCGCCGACTCGCTTCGCTCGCCGGCGGTCGCACCCGGCTCACCAGTCGGTCTGGATGCCCGCAGTTGCGGGCATGACGGAGCGTGTCCGTCGCTGACGCTTCCGGCTCGTTGGGAAGGTCCATGTCTTCGATCAGGCGGTCAGTGGTCTGCGCGGCTGCGGTCGGTCTCTGAGGAGCGTTGATCGGTCTGCGCTTCCCGGGGCTGCTGGGTGGTGAACAGGCCCGTTCCGCGCGTCAGCAGCAGCGCCAGCAGCGAAGCCAGAAGAGTCGTCGGCAGGACGGAGAGCCCGGCCATTCCTGAGACGACCAGCGTGGTTCCCAGGGGTGTCTTGGTCACCCCCGTGTTGATTGCCGCCATGAAGGCGCAGATGACGACGATCTCATTGCTCTCGGGAAACTGCATATGCAGCAATCGCCCAAGCGCTGCGCCGATGAAGAAGAGGGGAATGATGAAGCCGCCGCGCCATCCGCAGGAGATCGTCAATGAAGTTCCGATGAACTTGCCGGCGGCCGCAACGAGGAGGGTGGAGATTGCGGGCACGGCGGCGAGGAGGGGCTGGACCTGAAACTCGCCATAGGTCAGGGCCCAGGGCGTCCAGCACCCCAGCAGCCCCAGGCCGAGCCCGCCGACGATCGGCCGAATGAATCGGGGGATTACCGAGAAGGCGCGACGAAGCAGGTTCACGGCGGCGATAAAGAGCACAGCGACGACGGTTCCGGCAACGGCCGCGCCTGCGGCGAAGAGGAAGTCCATCCGCAGGAGCGCTTCAGGCTGGGCAAAATCCCAGACGGGCTGAAGGCCCATGCCGGTTGCGACGGTGAAGAGGAGAAACCCGCAGAGCGATCCGATGATCGCGGGCATGAGGGCTTCGTAGTACTCCAGCCCGCGCCGATGAAGTATCTCAAGCGCGAAGATGGCCGCACCGAGCGGCGCGCCGAAGAGGACGGTGAAACCGGCCGCCATGCCGGTGATGGCCATGACTCTGCGGTTGATGACGTCGAGGCCGCGCCGATCGGCGACCCATGCGC
>CAZPFK010000159.1:0-2866 GCA_964585855.1 uncultured Vicinamibacteraceae bacterium | reverse complement strand
GTCGTCTTCCTTGAAGTCTTCTTCTTCGCGGCCGCTGCCTTCGTCTTCTTCGCAGCCGGCCTGGACGCCTTCTTCTTCGAAGACTTCTTCACCGCCGATTTGGCAGCCTTCTTCTTCGACGCGGACTTCGACGCCTTCTTCTTTGCAGAGGGCTTCTTCGCGCCCGACTTCTTCACCGCTGACTTCTTCGCACCTTTGGATCGCGATGAAGACTTCCCGGCCGCCTTCTTCGTTGTCCGCTTCCCGGTTCCCGCCTTCTTCGTGGTCTTCTTTCGTGCCACCGAATGGTCCTCGGGGCCTGCCCATCCCCCCTGCAGGTGCGGTCGGACGGTGCGCAGGCCCGGTCGCGTCCGAAAAATGGTGCAAACGGTAGCCGAACCGCACATTCCGGTCAACGCTCCCCCGCAAGCACCCGCAAACCCCTTGCTATCCTCGGCTTCCGGACCGCCTCAGCCCCCGGATGCCTCCGCATACGCGCCAAGACGCCGGAATCGCTCGTACCGCCGCTCCAGCAACTCCTCGATCGGCGTCTTCGAGACCTCCGTCACCCGCTCCACAATCCACCCCTTCAACGACTCCGCCGCCGCCGCATGGTCCCGATGCGCCCCCCCGGCCGGCTCCTCGATGATCTCATCGACGATCCCCAGTTTCAGGTTCTGCTCCGCCGTCAGGTGCAGCGCCTCCGCCGCCGCCGCATTCGTCGTCGGGTTCGCCTGCTTCCACAGAATCGCCGCACACCCCTCCGGACTGATCACCGAATACCACGAATACCGCAGCATCGCCACCCGATCCGCCACCGCAATCCCAAGCGCTCCCCCCGAGCCGCCCTCCCCGATCACCACGCTGAGAATCGGTACCCGCAGCCGGCTCATCTCCCGCAGGTTCACCGCGATCGCCTCCGCCTGGCCGCGCTCCTCGGCTCCGATCCCCGGATACGCCCCGGGCGTATCGACCAGCGTGACGATCGGAACGCCGAACTTCTCCGCAAGCTTCATATTTTTCAACGCCTTGCGATACCCCTCCGGGTTCGCGCAGCCGAAGCGGCACAGAATCCGCTCCTCCGTGTCACGCCCCTTCCGGTGCGCCACCAGCATCACCCTCAAAGGCCCCACCCGCCCGAAACCCGTCAGAATCGCCGGGTCATCCCCGAAATGCCGATCCCCGTGCAACTGGCAGAAGTCCGAGCAGATCGTGCGGATGTAATCCGTCGACTGCGGCCGTCGCGGATGCCGCGAAACCTTGCTCACGATCTGCCACGCCGACAACTTCGAGTAGATCTCGGCCAGCGTCGCCGCATGCTCCTCACGAAGCGCCGACAGTTCTGTCTGCAATCGTCCCCGCTCCTCCTCGGCCGTCACCCCCTCATCGAGGGCATCCTCGATGGCGTCCATCTGCTCCTCAAGTGCGATGAGGGGGGCCTCAAAATCAGGCCTCTGCGGGTCGCGGCGATGGGTCGGAACCTTCGACATGCCCGATTCTAGCCGCCATCCTCAGCCCTCCGTCATGCCCGCGCAGGCGGGCATCCAGACAAAGAGCCGCGCACGAAGTAAGCGGATCTCGGCATCCTCCCCGCCCACGCTTGCGCCATCGCTTCTCCGCTCACCCTCCCCCAAAGCCCGACCACCCTCGCGCCATCCTCAAAAATGATCCGCAAGCCACGGCAACCCTCCGCCGCCGAACATCGCCGACAACCGCGAAACCTCCTCCGCCTGCCCCTCCGCAAGCCCCAGCGCCGCCACCTCCTCCACGCTCCGCATCCCCGAATACGCCATCGTCAGCCCGTGCAGATCAATCTTCAGCCGCCCCGACCCGCCCGCCTCCACCAGCGCCCGGCCCCCCGACACGCTCACCCGCCACCGCCCGTTGTTGCCCTCCACTGCACCGTCGCCATGCACCTCGATCTCAACGCTCGCCTCGACACCCGCCGCATACCCGCGCTGCCGAAGCGCCTCGGCAACATCCGCCAGTCGAAGCATCCACAGATCCTTCACCTGCACCTTCCACGTCTGCTCCGGCATCAGCGCCAGCAGCGGATCGACCGGCGACGCGAAGAACGTCAGCAGCCCCGCCATCGAACGGGTGTCGGCAAAGAAGGTCAGCAGACGCCGACCCGCCGCAGCCGTCTCCGCAACCAGGTCCGCCGCCGCCACGTCATAGGCCCGCACATCCGACGCCTTGCGAATGAAATACGTATACCCCTCGATGCGATCACCCCGCACGACCGCATACCCCTCCGCCGGACCCTCGCGCGTCTCCCGGATCCGCTGCCAGATGTACTCCCCGCGCTCCAGCAGCCCGTTGCCGCGCCTCCCCCGCCCGTTCGACAACGCCTGCAGCGCCTCGCCGTCACGAGCCCAGTCGATCGGCCGAACCTCCAGCTCATAATCCGCCATCCGCAACGCCGCCAGCGGAACCTCCACCCGGCAGAATACCCCCGCCTGCTCGTACCCCGCCCGGCGATAGAGCGTCTGCGTCGCCGGATACAGCGATGAGAGTGGAACGCCCACGGCCTGCAGTTCCCGGATCGTCTCCTGCATCAGGAATCGCGCTGCCCCGCGCGAGCGATGCTCCGGCGCAATACCCACGGCCGCAACGCCCGTCATCGCCACGGCGCGTCCGCCGAAGTACTGGCCCATCGGAATCAGGCACAATCCGCCCAGCACCTGCGAACCTTCCGAGAGGCAGCGAAGGTTCTCATGCCCCACCTTCTCGAAGAAGGCAGGATACCGGTCGAGGGGAAAGTTGAACGCGCTGCTGAGGATTCGCCCAAGCGCGCCGCGCTGCCCCTCATCGGGCACGCCATAGTGAAATGCCGGCATCATCGTCTCCATCCTCAACCGTGTGATCGCCCGAAGGATAGATGACT
>CAZPFK010000158.1:0-2885 GCA_964585855.1 uncultured Vicinamibacteraceae bacterium | reverse complement strand
CCGCCCTCCGCACGCTTCCGCTCCTCCGCCTCACGCTTGCGACGCTCCTGAAGCAGACACTGAAAGCCGATGCACGGAACCTCCTCCGCCTCCTCCTCGTGGGCATGCTCATCCAGCATCCGGTAAATCTCCGACATCGCCGACTGATCCAGCGGGACCGAGACGATCCGCTGCGTCCCGCCCGGCCCCGGCTGCACAAACGAGAGCACGCCGACCGACTGGTCATGCTGCAGCGCGTTGACGACGTTCTCTCCCACCTGCTGCGGCACGGAGCGGATCTCTGAGACAAATGTCGGGATGCCGCCCTCTTGCGCCTCGCCCCGCCGCGTGGGAACCAGTGGCCCGCTGGCAGCCAGGTCCGGCGCCTCTTCGTTGCTCTCGTCGGGGTTGGGTTGCTGCGGAATCTGCGGTTCTGCGTCGGCCATGAATTGCCGCCCCTCTGCTTGAGTCTCGTGCCGTGCAATCCTAACGGCGGCATCGCGGCAGGCGAACCGGCCCGCCTATCCCTTCAGCACGCCTTCTGCAAACTCCCGCCCGCGCTGCAGCGCCGGCTCCGCCTTGCTCGCATCCTTCCCGCCCGCCGAGGCCATGTCGGGCCGGCCGCCGCCTCCGCCCCCGCAGACTTTCGCGACCTCGCGCACCCAGTCGCCCGCCTTCAGCCCGCGCGAAATCAGCGCCGGCGCGACCTTCGCCACGATCGCGACCTTGTTGGCTTCCGGATCGGCCGAGAGGAGCAGCACCGCCGCGTCGGGGTGTTTCGCGGAGACGACATCCATCGCCGCGCGCAGCTGCTCCGCATCGGCGCCCTCGATCGTCGCTGCGATGATCTCGCCCGAGGCAGAGGCCGCAAGCGCCCGCGCCTGCTCGATTGCCGCGCCCTGCTGCTGTTTTGCCGCCGCCTTCTCGATCTCTTTGACCCGCTGCCGCCACTGCTCCAGCCGCTGTCGCAACTGCCGGCGATCCACCAGCGAGAGGTCTCCCCCGCTCACCTGCTCAGACAGCGCTGCGACCTCGCCGGCCAGCCGATCGTGCGGCACATCAGCCAGTTCGTCAATCTCGCGCGCGATGGAGGCCGCTCCCTGCCGCGCCTCGCGCGCTGCATCCCCGGTCACGGCAATGATGCGCCGAACGCCCTTGGCGACCGCTTCCTCTCCGGTGATGGCGAAATCGGCGATGTCGCCAGTCGTGGTCACGTGCGTACCGCCGCAGAACTCGACGGAGAACTCCCGCCACTTCGCATTGCCGGGATCGCGCTTCAGATCGCCCACCGGCACGCCGACGCTGACGACGCGCACCGGGTCGGGATACCGCTCGCCGAAAACCGCACGCAGCCCGTGAATCTTCTGCGCGCTCTCCAGCGCCTCGAACTCGGCGTAGACGCGCAGGTCCTGCTCGATCTGCCGAGTCACGCGGTCGGCGATCGTCTTCAGGTCGTCATCGCTGATCGCGGCGTTGTGGGAGAAGTCGAAGCGCAGCCGGTCGGGCGCAACCAGCGAGCCCTTCTGGTCCACGTGGTCGCCGAGCGTTTCGCGCAGGGCATGATTGAGCAGGTGTGTGCCGGTGTGGTGGCGCATGATCGACCAGCGCCGCTCCGACTCAACCTCCATCTGCACCTGGTCGTTGATTTCAAGTTGCCCGCGCACGGCCCGGCCGATGTGCAGCACGTATCCGCCGAAGGCCTGCGTGTCCAGCACCTCGAACTCGCCGTTGTTGTCGCTGAAGATCCGCCCGGTATCTCCGACCTGTCCGCCGGCCTCCGCGTAGAAGCTCGTGCGGTTGGTGATGATCGCAAGCAGTTCCGGCGAGCCGGGCGCGTGGGTGTGATTGTCGAAGTCCTTGCCGTTCCAGATCGCCTTGATGCGCGCGGCGATGGTCCGGCCGTGGTACTTGTCAATGTCGTCAGTTTCCTCGATGCCCAGGTGTTTCAGCCGCGCGATCTCTGCGCCGCCGAGGGTCAGTTCGGTGCCGGCCTTTCCGCGCTTCCCGGCTTCGCGGGCCGTCTCCCGAGCCTGCTCCATGAGGCGTTCGTAGCCCTCGAGGTCAACGCTCATGCCGCGTTCCTGCGCCATGAGTTCGGTGAGATCGATCGGGAAGCCGTAGGTGTCGTGCAGTTTGAAGGCGTCTTCTGCGGAGATCTGCGATGATGATGCGGCGATGGCGCGATCAACCGCCTCGCCGAAGAGCGCAATCCCCCGGTCCAGCGTCTGGTGGAAGCTCTCCTCCTCCTCGAGGATCAGCCCTTCGACGCGGCGGGGGTCCTTGCGCAGTTCCGGAAAGGCCTCGCCGAAGGATTCAACGACCGTGGAGACAAGGCGGTGCAGGAAGGGGCCGCGCACGTTCAGCGTCTGCCGACCGTAGCGCACGGCGCGGCGGAGAATCCGCCGAAGCACATACCCCCGTCCCTCGTTGCCCGGCACCGCACCGTCGGTGAGCGCAAAGGTCAGGCAGCGGGCGTGGTCGGCGATCACGCGGTAGGCGATGTCGATGGGATCAGTCAGCGAGCCGCCGTAGGCCCGTGCGCCGCTGCGCTGTTCGATGGCCATGAAGAGCGGCGTCCAGACGTCGGTGTCGTAGTTGCTGTTCTTCTTCTGCAGCAGCCGGGCGATGCGCTCAAAGCCCATCCCCGTATCGACGTGCCGGGCCGGCAGCGCAGACAGCGAGCCGTCCGCCAGCCGGTCGAACTGGATGAAGACGAGGTTCCAGATCTCGATGACCCGCTCATCGCCGAGGTTGACCAGCGAGCCGCAGTCGGCGTTCTCCGAGTAGTCGTAGTGAATCTCCGTGCAGGGGCCGCACGGTCCGGTGTCCCCCATCTCCCAGAAGTTGTCCTTCTTGCCCCAGCGGGAGATGTGGCCGGGGTCGATGTCGGTCACTTCCTTCCACAG
>CAZPFK010000157.1:0-2902 GCA_964585855.1 uncultured Vicinamibacteraceae bacterium | reverse complement strand
GCCGTCGCCTCGGCCCGTCTGGCCAACCACGGCCCGTTTGTGGCGGGCCTTCACGGCAAAGCGGATCGTTCGCGTCACGGTCGTCATGCAGCATCCTCCAGATTCTGTTCCACGAAGGCGCAGATGCTCGTCGGTCGGAAGGTCACCGAGATCGTGCCATTGATCGCATCGTACTCGACGGTCGAGATCAGCAGCTTCAGCAGCCGGGCCTGCTCGCGCGGGATGAGGTTCTCCCACAATCTGTCGAAGTCGGCCAGGACCGCCTCGGCCTCCTCCCGGCTGATCATCTCTGCTTCCAGCGTGGCGATACGCGCCTCAAGCCCCGGCAGATGCTGCTCCGCATTGGCCAGCCGTTCGTGCAGCTCGGCGATCCGGGCGCTGACCTCCGCCGTCGCCGCCCCCTCGGTCGCGAGACGACGCAGTTCCCCGTGGTGGCGTGCCACCTCCTGCCGCAGCCGGGTCCGCTCCGTTCGCGCTGTCTGCAGTTCATCGTTGATGGAGGAATGCGCCTCGGCCAGCACCTGCTCCAGCAGGGCGTGGTCGGTGCCCAGCCGGCGCACCTCATCCACGACGACCCGCTCGATCTCAGCCGCCGGCAGCGTGCCGGAGGGGCAGTGGTGCGCCCCCTTCTTGATGGCGCGCACGCAGCGGTAGTACCGGTAGTGCGCTGCCCTGCCCCGGCCCTTGGTGAAGGTATGGGCCATGGCATACCCGCACGACTTGCACCGCAGCAGCCCGCGCAGCAGCGCGCCGTACTTGTTGCGCACCTCCACCCCGCCGGTCCGGCCGTTGAGTTTCAGGATCTTCTGCACCTGCTCGAAGACCGAAGCCTCGATGATCGCCTCGTGCTCACCGTCGTAGAGCATCCCCTTGTGCGGGATCTTCCCCACATACAGCGGGCTGGTCAGCGTCTTGTAGACAGCGTGCTTGTCGTAGAGCCGCCCCTCGATCACCTTGCCCTTGCGGGTCACCCGGCGCTTGGTCGTCCACCCCCGCCGATGCAGATCCGAGGCGACCGGCTGCAGCGACTGCTTCTCCAGGTACAGGGTGAAGATTTCCCGGACCCGTGCTGCCTCCGTGGCGTTGATGACCAGCCGGGGACTGGGGCCGGAGCGGTCCACGTCGTAGCCCAGCACCGGCACCCCGCCGGCCCACTTGCCCCGGCGCTTCTGCGCTGCGATCTTGTCGCGGATGCGCTCCCCGATGATCTCCCGCTCGAACTGGGCAAAGGAGAGGAGGATGTTGAGCGTCAGCCGACCCATAGAACTGGTGGTGTTGAACTGCTGGGTGACGGAGACGAAGGAGACCCCCTTGCGGTCGAAGGCCTCCATGATCCGGGCGAAGTCCAGCAGGGAGCGACTGAGGCGGTCCACCTTGTAGACGACGACGCAGTCGATCCGCCCGGCGTCGATGTCGCGGATCAGACGTTCGAGCGCCGGCCGCTCCAGGCTCCCGCCGGAGTAGCCGCCATCGTCGAAGCGGTCGGGCAGGCAGACCCACCCCTCAGCCCTCTGGCTGGCGATGAAGGCCTCAGCGCTTTCGCGCTGGGCGTGCAGCGAATTGAACTCCTGGTCCAGCCCCTCCTCGCTGCTCTTGCGCGTGTAGATGGCGCAGCGGATACGCGGCTTCTGCTCGCCGGTCCCGGAGGTGGGGCTCCGTGGTTGATCTCTCACGTTGCGCCTCCCAGCCGGAAGAAGCGGAAGCCGTTGATGTGGCTGCCGGTGACCTTCCTGGCAACGGCCGTCAGCGTGGGGAAGTGGTCCCCGTCGTACTCGAATCCCTTGCCCTCGGCAAGAACGATGACGCGGACCTTCCGCCCCTTGTACTCCCGGATGATCGCCGAGCCCGCAGGAGGAACACGCGGGTCCGTCGCTCCCCCTGCCCGGACCGGTCGGCGTACGGTGACCTCCTTGCCCGACTCCGGCGGACTGATCATCGTCCGGGGTGCCATGACGCGCACCTCGGCGTCATCGGCCAGTTCCGCAGCGCGTCGGCGTGCCCGTTCACTGAGGTCGCCCTCGGCGTTGGCCTGGATGCGCCAGGCGATCTTGCGGAGCAGGTACGTGCGGTGGCGGGTGCGGCAGGGATAGCCGTGGACCTCGCGGAACCGTTGCACCAGTTCCGAGGTGGTCAGGTCGTTGAGTGCTTCGATCTCGTGCTCGACGTTGGCAGACATGGTGGCTCCTTGACAGTCGTCTCTGGTGTGCAGGCCCTAACCGCCGGGCCCCGGAGCCACAGTGAGCCCCCCACCCGGCGGGAGTTCAAGGCCTGTCCCGCCAGGTTCTGTACCCTCCCCGCAACTCCCCTGCTCCTGCCGGGATGCCTGCGAACGGGCAGCCCGCAATGAGCGCACCAGGCCTGTAGCGAGGATGCTCGCTACCTCGGCACAGCGCTCATCGGCGGTCATGGTCTCGGGGTTACGGGTGGTGTCCACAGCGCGCTCCGGCATGGGTCCATCGGGTGCGCTGTGAATCACCACAGCGCCGCTCTGGGTTACCTATGCCGTTGCGATGGCAGGTGCGCGCGCTCATAACCTGACGTTGTCATCGCAGGAAGAGTGATGAAAGCGATCGCCCATCGCAACCTCCCCGGTTGCGACATCTATGCAGAGACAACGAGGCGAAAACCCCCGCACGGTTCTCGCCCAGAGACTCAGAGACTTCTGCCCGATTCGAGCGGCAAAGCGCGCCTCGTTGCCCCCGCCGCGCGACGACCACGCGCGCCGGAGAGACTCGCTCTGCGCCGCGATCCTCGCGAAACCCTGCGGATAACGCGGAAACGCCGACTCGATCTCTGGTGCGGAGAGCAGAAAACAACAGGGCCGGCTGCGTTCGCAACCGGCCCGGGAATAGCGGGGACAGGATTTGAACCTGTGACCTCCGGGTTATGAGCCCGACGAGCT
>CAZPFK010000156.1:0-3014 GCA_964585855.1 uncultured Vicinamibacteraceae bacterium | reverse complement strand
CTGGGGCTCGCGATTCGGCAGACGCCATCCTGGCGCCCGTTTCCGTGCAGACCCCTGCACGGCCCGATCGCGATCATTCGCATTCGTCCGACCAGCCCATCATAGCCGTTTTTCTCCGGCGCACAGCCCCCTTCGGGCCGATTCCTGCGTCATTCGTGCACCTTCCGGTGGGCGATGACGGAGATTTCAACCTGGGCGGAGGCGGGCAGGGCGCTGACTTCCACGCAGGCCCGGGCAGGGTAGGGCTCGTGCAGAATCTCGGCGTAGATGCCGTTGAAGGCCGCGTAGTTGTCCAGATCGGTCAGATACACCGTCACGCTCACGACGTCGGCAAGCGTCAGTTCGGCGGCGGCGAGGTCGGCTTCTACGGCGGCGAGGGCATCGCGGACCTGTTGTTCAAAGGAGGTCTGCGGGTTGCCGATTTTTCCTGAGACGAAGCAGAAGTTGCCGGCGACGACCGCCCCGGAATAGGGCCCGAGACCGCGGCTGGCAGTCAGAAATGCGCGGGGCTGGCTCTGCGGAGCGCAGCCGACCTGAAGCGTGAAAAAGGCCGCGACGACCGGAAGGAGCATGAGTTTCATGCCCGATCCTAGTCGCCGGCCGGCCTCGCTGTCTTGGAGGAAGCGTCCCGTGAAATCAGGCGGTGCGTCGGCGTCGGCCCCTGGCTCCGACGAGCAGCAGGGTCAGTCCGGCGAGCGACCCGGGGCCGGGCACGAGGAAGACCTGGTCCTGGGCCGAATTGCTGCTCATGACGGCCAGGTCGGCCATCGGGCCTGAGCCGTCGAGAGTGTCAAGCCATGACTGCGAGAGACTGAAGAATGAACCCGTGTCCTTGACGCGGAAGTTTCCGGCCGCCAGCGAGCGGTCATCATCATGCGTGACTTCCCAGACGGCCGTCTGGAATGCGGTGTAGTCGGTCGTCGTGGAGAGGGAGCCGAAGTAGCGGCCGAAGAGTTCGGCCAGCAGATTGGCTTTCTCCGTGCCCATGCCCACGCCGGGGCGCGGCGAGTCTTCCGGCTCGCGGAGGGTGAAGGAGTAGGTCTTGTTGTAGGAGATGTGCTGAGCGACCTCGATGCAGAAGGTGACGAACTGCCCGGCCGCTCCCTCGCCGGCATAGTCCCCGCCGGTTCGGGTCCAGGTGTAGCCGCCGGCCATCGCGCTGCTGTACTTGTGCCCGGCATTGCTGGAGAAGCTCACGGCCTGCCCGGAGGAGACGGTGTCGAAACGGGCCTCGATGATGTCGCCGTCGGCAGTGCTGCAGAGGCCGAGGGTTCCGAGGGCGAGAGCGGCGGCGGTCAGAGTCATCCGGCTGGTCATGTCTGGAGTCCTTTCAGTGGTATCCGGCCCGTGGCTGAGCCGGATTGGTGTTGACTGGAGGGCCCCCTTCCAGGCCCTCCGCGTCACACCACCTCAAGACTCCGATTCGCGCCGGGCCGATGCAACCGCGCAGCCGTGCCATCGCCGGGCAGCGTGCCGGACGTGCCGGTCGGGTAAGGCGGTGAAGCAGTGGGGGGCCGATAAGGCGATAAAAGACCGGTTTCAGCGGTCCGCAACCGGGTCTGTGGGCAGGTCGTGGCCGTTGTCGCCTCCGTTGACGAAGACGGGACGATCCAGCGAGCCCATCTGTGGGCGGACGGCGATCACACGGGTGACCAGCCGCCGCATCGAGAAGCGCAGCGGCCGCTCCACATCCGCCACCACGGCGCGCAGCGCCATCAGGGAGACGATTCGGCCGACCATGGAGAGACCGAAGAGCAGGTGGTAGGTTTGCTGCGTCTCGCCGAGACTCCAGAGGATGATGCCGCCTGCCACCGATCCGACGACCATCGCCAGGGCGTTTGCGAAGTTGAAGAGCGTCAGCAGACTCGTCCGCTCGTGCTCGGGAATGCGGTCGATCAGCAGGAGCATCGTGCCGAGTTCATACATCGCCCACGCCGCCCCGGAGCAGACCTGGACTGCCAGCAGGTACCAGAGCGAATCCGAGACGATCCACAGCGCAGAAAGCGGCACGATCGCCACGCCGCCGGTCCACAGGACCGCTCCGGCGCCAAGCCGCGAGGCCCAGCGGCCAAGCGCCGGCAGCGCGATGATCTTGCTGACAAACGCCACCGCGATCGTGGAGAGATACTCAAGGTAGGAGAACTCCAGCCGCTCCAGCATGTAGGGCGTGAAGAAGGGGCCGCTGATCTGCACCGCCGTCTGCACGCCCAGCATGTAGACCAGCAGCCGGCCGTCCGCTCCGGAGCGCAGCCGCCCAGGCAGCTCGCGCAGGGGGATGAGCCGGTGCTCGCGGCCGAAGGTTCGGGGCTCGCTCTGCTTCCAGAGCATGAGACTGGAGAAGTATCGCGAGAGCGCCGCCAGGGCAAAGAGCGCTGCAAACACCGCAAGCGCCCGCCCCCGTTCGGCCCCGACGTGCAGCGTGACCCCGCCTGCAATCAGCGCCAGCAGCACCGCGACCTGGCAGAGCCGGCTTCGCTTGGCGAGGAAGGGGGCGCGGACCCGGGCGGGAATGATCCGCCCGATCCAGGTGTTCCAGGCCGGCCCGGTGCCGAGGCCTGCGGCCCAGTAGACGGTGGCGATGAGCATGAGCACCGGGGCGGAGATCTCCCCCCGCAGCCCCGCCCAGGCGATCGGCAGAAGACTCGTCGCCTGCACGACGGCGCAGCCCACGACCCAGCGCCGCACCGAGCCGAGCCGGCGGACGGCATACGGCGAGATCAGTTGCAGGGTGGCCCCCAGCAGCAGGGGGAGGGTGGCCATGAGGCCGGCGACGACCTCGCCGAGGCCGACGGCCAGGGCGAAGGCGGCGAGATAGGTCTCGCCGAAGCCGACCATGACGGAAAACCCGGCTCCGTCGGCGAGACTCGCGCGCATGTCGCTGCGGACGACGGTCTCCCGTTGTGCGGCTTGTGCGGTCAGGGTGTCGGTGAAGAATCGTGGCCCGGGCACTGCCATCCTCGCTCCCCAACCGCTCCGTGGCTGGAAGCGGCGATGATAGCGCGTCAGCCCTGATT
>CAZPFK010000155.1:0-3069 GCA_964585855.1 uncultured Vicinamibacteraceae bacterium | reverse complement strand
CATCACCCCCTACTCAATCGCCGCAAGCCCCTGCAGCGCCCGCAGGTGCATGATCTGCCCCAGGTGGTACGCATCGTGCGGCACGAAATCCCGCAGGCGAGCCGGGTCGTTCCCCTCATCCGCAATCGCCGCACGCATCGCGCGGTAACTGGCCGCAAACTCCTCCCGCGCTGACCGCCACGCATCCTCCGTCGCCTCCTCCGGCTCAACAAAGTTCCGCGCCCGCACCTCCGCATCCGCCAACCGATCGCCTCCCGCCAGCCGGTCCAGAATGTACCCGTGCCAGAAGATGATGTGGTTCACATTCTGCCAGATGGAGTGCAGCCGCGGCCCCGGCTTCCACGCCGCCTGCGCGGCCGTCAGCTCCAGCGCCTTCGACCACGGCGCAACACCGATGTTCCCCTCCCACCACGCATCCCAGATCGCAAGCAACCCTTCACGATCCATCGCGCACACTCCTCATAAATGATCCAGATCGAGTGCCGTGGTCTGAACGAGCAACGCGAGTGAAGGCCACGCGGCTCACTTATCCTCACGGAATCCAACGTCACATCCGGATCGCACCACTCCTTCGTCCGCCACGTGGCCTTCGGCTTCGCCTCAGACCACGACACCCGATCCCCCGCACACGCTTGCGCCATCGCTTCTCCCCTGTCAAATCACCGAATCGCGCTTCGAGATGTTGTTCGCCTCGCTCGTGTTCAACTGCACCAGCGTCTCCCGCTGAATCTGCTTGGCCGTCTCCGGGTCAACATAATCCGAATGGCACGACAGCTTCGCATCCCGCTTCGCCTTCGCCGCCAGACGGTGAATCTCCTCCGGGCTCAGCACCCCACGCTGACGAAGCACCTCCTGCTGCTCCGGCGTCAGCGCCTCGGTCACCTTCGGCCGCTCCCACGCAAACTCCTCATCCTTCCCCGAGGCGAACTCCTGGATCTCCTTGCTGATCCGCACGCTGCACCAGTCGTGCCCGCACATGGCGCAGAAATCCGTATCCACATCCAGATCCTCATCATGCAGAGCCCGTGCATAATTAGGATCGAAACTTAACTCAAAGTGCTTCTCCCAGTTCAACGCCGCACGCGCCTTCGTCAGCGCATCATCGCGGTCCCGGCTCCCCGGAATCCCAAGCGCCACATCGGCCGCATGCGCTGCAATCCGGTACGCGATGCACCCCTGCTTCACATCATCCTTCTTCGGAAGCCCCAGATGCTCCTTCGGCGTGACATAACATAACATCGACGCACCGTGATACGCAGCCGCCGTCGCCCCGATGCACGAGGTAATATGGTCATACCCAGGGAAAATATCCGTCACCAGCGGCCCCAGCACGTAGAACGGCGCGCCGTGGCACAGCGTCCGCTGCAGCTTCATGTTGTACTCGATCTGGTCAAAGGGAACGTGGCCCGGCCCCTCGATCATCACCTGCACGCCGCGACGCCACGCCCGCTCCGTCAGTTCGCCAAGCGTCTCGAGCTCCGCCAGCTGCGCCCGGTCCGTCGCGTCGGCCAGCCCCCCCGGCCGCAACCCGTCGCCGATTGAAAACGAGACGTCATACCGCCGCATGATCGCGCAGATGTCATCCCACATCTCGTACATGATGTTCTGCCGGTTGTGGTGCAGCATCCACTTCGCAAGCAGCGACCCGCCCCGCGAGACGATCCCGATCAGTCGACGCCGGATGTACGGCAGGTGCTCCTTCAGCACGCCGGCGTGAATCGTGAAGTAATCCACCCCCTGCGCGGCCTGCTTCTCCAGCGTCTCCAGGATCGTCGCCTCATCGAGGTCCTCAAGCCGCCTCCCGATGATCATCGAGTAAATCGGAACCGTCCCGATCGGAACCGTCGAGGCACGGATGATCGCCTCGCGGCACTCATCGAGGTTCCCCCCCGTCGAGAGATCCATCACCGTGTCGGCGCTCCACCGCTCCGCCCACCGCAGCTTCTCAACCTCCTCCTCCGTACCCGACGAGACAGGCGACGCCCCCATGTTCGCGTTGATCTTCGTCCGGCTCGCGCGACCGATCGCCATCGCATCGAGGTTGTACCCAAGATGCACCCGGTTGGCCGGAATGATCATCCGCCCCGCCGCCACCTCGTCGCGAACCTGCTCGGCCGTCAGATGCCCCTCCCGCTCCGCCACCCGGCGCATCTCCGGCGTCACGATCCCCAGCCGGGCATGCTCCAGCTGTGTGACCGGCTCAAAGCCCGCCTCGGGTGTGACCCGTCTCGTCACCCCGCGCGCATCGGTAAACACCCATGACCGCTGCAGACACGGCGACGACTCGCCGCACTCCTCCTCCAGCGCCTCCGCAGCCGCCCGACCTTCAAGCACCTCAACTTCCCAACCGGGCGGCAGAAAATCCCACGCCGTCTTCCCCGAAGGCGCCGGCATTCCCGGCGTGTCCGGCGATGCAAACGCCAGCGGCCCGCCGACATCGCCCGCAAGCGCAAACGACCCCGGCGTCGTCCCCTCCGCCTTTGACGAAGGATTCGCCGCCCCGTGCAGCGGGAGGTTGAAAAGACCGGCCTGTGATTTCGGATTGTGAACGTTCATGGCTCGCTTCCCTCCGCAGTTCGCCCTGTCGTGGTGCGACAAGCTCACTGATCAGGTTCCACGGGTGCATCTCAGCGATCGGCCCCATCAGCCGCCGACCGCGCCCCGAGCGTGAATATCCCGGAATCATAGCGGCCGGACTCCCCAACGAGCCGATTTGTCGGACTTCCCCTACGAGCCGGAAGCGTCAGCGACGGACTACTCCGCACCCCCGCCCCCGCCTGCGGGGGAGGGCCGGGGTGGGGGCGCACTACCAACGACTCCTCACCTCACAGACCATACCAGGCCGACGCGTGAGCGAGGCGGTAACTCCCGACGATCACAACGGCTTCGCTGGCGCTTCAGCCTGGTCAGCACATGACCAATCGTTCCTCCGCGCATTTCAGCATGCCCGCACCCCTCCGTCATGCCCGCGCAGGCGGGCGTCCAGACAAAGGAGCCGCGCACGAAGCAAGCAGACCTCCTCCACCTCCTCCACACCTCCCCCAAAGCCCAGCCACTCCTGTGGCTGGG
>CAZPFK010000154.1:0-3080 GCA_964585855.1 uncultured Vicinamibacteraceae bacterium | reverse complement strand
ATCTGTTGCAGGTGCCAGAGGTCGTGGCCGGCGAGCAGTTCGATGATCAGCCCCAGCGATTCCTCGCCGCGCTCCCGGTGCAGGCCGAAGCGTTCTCGCTCCTGGGCTCCGGCGTTTCGCCAGAGCCGCAGGTTGCTGCGCCGCAGCGTGCGGAACTCATCGAGGAGGTCGGCAGGATCGCGCTGGTTGTGCTGCTGGCAGGCGACCCAGCGGTCCTGGTCCATCCCGATGATCTCAGGGGTCTCATCGCAGAGGATCGTCCGGCTGCGGTAGCCGTAGGTCCACTCCCCGTCGAGCAGGTGGCCCATGACCTCCAGCGGCGTCCACTTGCCGGCGTAGGGCCGGGCACGCAGGGTCTCCGGCGGGTTGGAGGCGATCAGGGCCGCGAAGCGGTCGGGCGTCTCGGCGAGGATGCCCAGCGGGTCCCGGCCGGCGACGAGCGCGAGGATGCGGCTGCGATAGGCGTTGGGATCGTTCACTTCGGGGCGGGCGGTGGAGGGCATGGCGGGGCTCCTTCTGTGCGGCTGGACAGTCTCCGGGGCGACGAGGCGGCGGGGCTGGAATCGGAGCGGCCTGCCGCTATCCTGCCCCTCCCATGAGCATACTCGTCAACGATACCACCAAAGTCATCTGTCAGGGCATCACCGGCTCGGCCGGCGCCTTTCACACCAAGGGCTGCCTCGGCTACGGAACCAGGATGGTCGGCGGCGTTACTCCCGGCAAAGGCGGCCAGAAGGATGACAACGGCCTGCCAATCTTCGATACCGTCCGCGAGGCGGTGAAGGCCACCGGGGCCGATGCGACGATGATCTTCGTCCCGGCGGGGCTGGCGGCCGATGCGGTGCTGGAGGCGGCGGATGCGGGGATCGCCGTCATCTGCTGCATTACCGAGGGGATTCCCGTCGGCGACATGGTGCGGGCGAAGGCGCTGCTGGCGGATTACCCCGGTTCGGTTCTCATCGGGCCCAACTGTCCGGGCGTGATCTCTCCGGGCCGGAAGGTTTCGGGCGAGGGGGCGGATGCGAAGTTCTCTGGGGGCTGCAAGATCGGCATCATGCCCGGGTACATTCACACGGCCAAGGCCGATGCGAAGACAGGGAAGGCCGTGGGCATCATCTCCCGCTCGGGGACGCTGACGTATGAGGCGGTCTGGCAGTGCTCTTCACGGGGCATCGGGCAGACGACCTGCGTCGGTATCGGCGGCGACCCGGTCAAGGGGCTGAACTTCATCGAGCTGCTATCCATGTTCAATGACGATCCGGAGACCGACGGTGTGCTCATGATCGGGGAGATCGGCGGCTCCGACGAGACCGAGGCGGGCCGGTGGGTGCGGAAGAACATGCGCAAGCCGGTGGCGGCGTTTATTGCGGGTCAGACGGCTCCGAAGGGCAAGCGGATGGGCCATGCGGGGGCGATCATCGGCGGGGCGGATGACACGGCGGGGGCGAAGATCACGGCGCTGAAGGAGTGCGGGGTGACGGTGGCGATGAGCCCTGCGGAGATGGGCACGGCGATGGCGTCGGCGCTTGGGGTTGGGTGAGGGGCGGGGATTCGTTGCCGGGTGGCACAGGCAGCACCAAAGGTGCGACCACAAGGTAGCCCGGGGCAGAGCCCCGGGACAGGGTCGTCCGTTTTACCCGCATAGCCCTGAAAGGGCGATTGAGCCGCTGACGCGCCCCTTCAGGGCTTTGCCGCATTCCATGTTCCAACCGTCCCCGGGGCGTTGCCCCGGGCTTCTGCTGAAGCGCACCTTTGGTGCGAACACTCGACGAGTCGGAAGCGTGAGTGAGGCGGGGTCTCGCTGCGCGCGATGACGCTATTCTTGGCCGATGATTGCCGAACCGGGCAACCTTGCTCCTGCAGCCCGCCGCCGTCGATTGACGATTGTGGAGGTGGTCTGGCACGGTGATGCGGACCCGTGGATGTTCTGGCTCGCCGCCGTGCTGCTCACGGCTGTCGCCTCCTGCTTTGCCTACCCCATTGTCTTAGATGGAGTCACTTTCGACCCGTTGGTCATTTTGTTTGCCGCAATCTCGATCGTGCTCATGGGGGGTGCGGGCTGGAGTGTGTTCAAGGCCGTCAGATTGCACCGCGCGATCCGCAAAGCGCACGCGCTGATTGCGGACTTCGAACGCAATGGGCCGATGCAATGGTGGTCACCGGAACGCGGCGACTGGTTCGGTCCGGACACTGATATCTCGCAGCTGATTAGCGCGTGGTTCGTTGTTGAACGTCGCAAGACTCGCAAGGGCAGGTTCTTCAGCGACGGGGTCGTGAACCCCTACGACATCTGGCCGTACCTGTGGAAACATGAGACGGCAGGTCCTTGGGCCGTCGTTGACGTCCGATGCAGTGAGGCGGTTCGACAGACGCCGATCAACAGGGCGTATGTCGAGCCGATTCCGGTGCAGGTTCGGCATCGGGGCCGCGGCCCGCTCTGGGTGGCCGGGCAGATTGCCGTTGTCCTGGCGGTGCTGTGGCTGGTGATCGGGGGCGTTGTCGTAAACGTGATCGGGTCATCACCAGTCGTCGGAGTGAGCGTGTTTGCAGTTGCTGCGCCCTGTGCGGTCCTCGTGTGGGTGAGGACGGCCAGAGGCCGAGACCTGCTGGGTCCGTGCGGCTGGACGGTCGGACCGGGATACCTGATGGACGAATCGCGGCACGTTGTCGCGCAGGAGGCAGTGACGATTGTCTTCCGTGACGGTCGCAGGACGACGGTCCTGACCGGCAGGCCGGACGCGCATGCAGCATTCTGCTTTCGACGGGGTGTTGATCCGTTGTTTGCAGAGTTCTGGAGGCGCTGGGCGCATCCGAGCCCGGAGACGCCTGAGGGAAACAAAGGGGCTCCCGTCTCTTTCTTTGGTGAGCCGGATATGCCTGTGGGGTGATCTGCGCAAGCCAGAAAGAAGTGGGCCGGCCGCTGCCGGCGCCATAGTGCAATGCGCCCAGCCACCGGAGTGGCTGGGCTTTGTGGTGGCGGTGAGGAAGCAGCGACTGTGAGGGCGATCGGGGGGGGTCGACAATCCCCCGGGGCGTTGCCCCGGGCTTCTGCTGAAGCGCACCTTTGGTGCGAACACTCG
>CAZPFK010000153.1:0-3122 GCA_964585855.1 uncultured Vicinamibacteraceae bacterium | reverse complement strand
ACGTCGATCAGAATGATGGAGACGCTTTCAACATCGGCGTGGACAAGGTGCAGCGAACCGTTTCAACGTTCAACACGTTCCTGCACTCCGCAACTGACCTGAATGACAACGGCTGGATCGCGGCTACCTACAAGTTCAGCGGGGGCCAGCCGCTGCCCTGCATCCTCGTCCCCTACGACATGAACAACAACGGTGAGCCGGACTTCCGCGAGATCATGCAGGCGGAGTACGACGAGACGAGCATCGACACCGACGGTGACTGGATTATTGATCAGGCGGAAATGATGCGGGTGGGGCTCTATGCCGCCGGGTGGGATGGCACGAGTGGGGCAAACGGTTCGAAGTTGCTTGAGGCCGACAATGTCCGCGTCGTCCGGCACATCCTGAATATCTATGACTCAATGCTGATGGACCCGGACGGCCCCAACGAGAAGTGGAACCTGATCCCCGGCATCGGTGAGTTTACGGGCCAGACCGATCCCCCGGCCGATGAAGCCGAGTGCATTGAGTGTCAGGAGAACATCTGGTCGAACCTTGCGGCCTGGGGTCTGGGGGAGGAGAGCACGACGGATCAGCCCAAGGAGATCGTCATTACGGTGCGGTCGTACTTTGCGGATCACCCGAACGTAACGCTGGATGAAGGCAACGACATGATTCCGTGGGATACGGATCAGAAGTCCGGCGCGCTTCGCGCGATGCGTCTGTTCTCGCATCGCTTCTCCCGCTGCATCGACTACATCCAGCTCGGCAATGAATCGTTCAGGTACGCCGGGGAGTACATGATCTTTGACGGCAACGGACTGACGAGCTGCTCATCCCTGCCGCAGCTGATCTCATCCCTTCAGAATGGCTGCCTGGAGGATGCCGTGGAAGCAGTGCTCGCCTGGCATGATGAGCAGTTGGAGGCGGCGATGATCGGCTCGGCGCTCTCGGGCCGGCCGCTGCGATTCATCACGGCGGGGTTTGCAAAGAATGCACCGCTAGGAGTACAGATCCCCACGAGGGAAGCGGACGCCTTTGGCGATGAAGCTGAGCGTTACGCTTACAGCATGCAGGAGGTCATCAAGTGGGGCAATGACCGCAACCTCTTCTACGACCAGCACCTGCACTACGAACTGCCTGTAGATGTGACCGATGCACTCACCTACCTGACGGCCTCGACGCCGACGAAATGGGATGAGAACCCCGACCGGATGGTGATCCTGGAGTGGGGGCCGACGGCGACGACGGGGAATGGGAACTGGTGGAGCGAGGCGCGGCTGCAGTCCGATATCCTGCCGCTCTACAACGATTCTGCAGCCAGCGAGTACTGCGATGATGCCTTCGGTGATGCGGAAAGCTGGAATGAGCTGCTCGATCTCTGGAGCGACTTTCAATGGTTCTCTGATGGCGAGATGGAGATTGATAGTACGTTGTCTGATATTGCAGCTGAAGAGATTCTTCTGCTTTGTTACGGCGAAGCGTTCCAGTTCCGGGGCTGCCCCGGCGAACACTGGCACATGGCGGTGCTGCGTGCTCCGTTCATTGATGAGGTGGATGGCTTCGGGGGCGACTGGACGCAGTTGCGCGGCATACTCGAAACTGAGTTTTCCGTTTACTCCGATGCTCTTGATACTGCGGGCTTCGACCCGCGCATCATGACTTGCGATTGCTACCGGGTCTGCGATGGCTGTGAGGAGTGTGGGGAATGAGAAGGTACAATCACAACATCAATCTCACGTCTGATCGGATCGGCGTTTCATCGCGCCTGCTGGCGCTGACCGGAGCGTTGTCCTTTGGCGGTGCGGTATCGACGGCCGATGGATCACCCCCGCTCGCGATCTTCGACCTCGGGAATCCCTACGGGCTTCGATCGTCGGCTCAGGCGATCACAACCGACGGGAAGGTGCTGGTGAACTTCGAGTCTCCTCACGTCACCAATGGATTCGGTATCTGGGAGCGCGGTACGCTGACGGAGTACACTCCGACAACCGATTCCATCTATGCCTACGACCTGAACTCGTCTAAGTTGATCTGCGGCCACTTCACCTATCCTGGTCTCATAGACCGCGCATTTGCAATGAATGGAAGTGGAAAGTACAGGTTCCTGGATGAGGGACCACCGATCGAGAGCGCCGCATATGCAAGTAACGATGCTGGCGTTCTTGTGGGATGGCTGCAACCTGACGAGGATTGGCCTCCGTCGCCGGTCATCTGGCAAGGCGAGGCCTATCACCTGCTACCTAATTTCAGCCCGGATCGAACAAGCATTGCCTATGGCGTGAATGTTGCGAATGGCATCTGCGGTTATTCGCTTGTTGATGGATCGCCACACGCCGTTCTCTGGCCCGATTCCGAGACGATCATTGACCTCGGGACGCTGCCGGGCAGTTCAGTAAGTGAAGCCTACGCGATCAACGATGCTGCGACGGTTACGGGGTACTCTTATTTCGCTTTGACTCGGTTCGCCGCACTGTGGCGTCAGGGTGAGATTCACGGTCTGGGCTATCAGGCAGGGGATGCGGGGTTCTCCACCGCCGGTTACGGCATCAACAACCTCGATGTCGTCGTCGGCTCCTACTGGAAGTGGGATACCGGCCAGCCCCGCGGCGGCTTCGTCTGGACCGATGAGACCGGCATGGTTGACCTCCAGACGCTCCTGCCGCGCAAGTCCGGCTGGGACATCGAGGGGGCCGATGACATCAACGATGCCGATCAGATCGTCGGCCTCGGCGTCCACAACGGCATTACCCGGGCCTTCCTCCTCTCCCCGGTTTCTCCCACCATGACCGTCTCCCAACCCGCTCCCGGCTTTGCCGGCGAGGTGAACACCCTCACGCTCTCGAACTGCACGCCCGGCACACGGGTTTACCTGACCTACGCGATTCGCGGCGGCGGAACGATCATCCCCGGCTGCGACCTTCAGGAGAACGCCCTGATGCTCGACAGCCCCAAACTCGCCGGCTCCATCGTCGCCGATGCCAACGGCGAGGGAGTCTTCACCTTCTTCGTGCCCGATGCGGCCCGAAACCTCGGTGACATCCTCATCCAGGCGGTCGTTCCCGGCGAATGCGCGGTGAGCAACCTCGTGGTGGAGGGGTTTGAGTGAGGGAAGGGCACTGGGCACTGAGGGACAGAGTGGA
>CAZPFK010000152.1:0-3133 GCA_964585855.1 uncultured Vicinamibacteraceae bacterium | reverse complement strand
GCACCCCCGCGCTATCATCCACGCTTTCGGACCGGGCCGGCCGGTCCGCCGCCACCGCCATCCCCGGAAAGCGAGTCCGACCGTGAAAGTTCACGAATACCAGGCCCGTCAACTGCTGGCTGACGCCGGCATCCCCGTCCCCGCAGGCGTCGTCTGCACCGACGCCACTCGCGCCGGCGAGGTCTACAAACAGGTCAGCCGCGATTCCGGCGTCGAGCTCGCCGTCGTCAAGGCCCAGGTGCACGCCGGCGGCCGGGGCAAGGCGGGCTTCGTCAAGCTCGTCCGGAGCGCTGAGGAGGCGGAGGCGGCGGCGAAGTTCATGCTCAGCAACCGCATGGTCAGCGTGCAGACCGGGCCCGAGGGCATCGAGGTCACCAAGGTGCTCATCGCCGCAGGCGTGGAGATCGAGAAGGAGTATTACCTCGCCATCACCACCGACCGCGCCAACAACACCGCCACGCTGATTGCCTCGGCCGAGGGCGGCGTGGAGATCGAGAAGGTCGCGGCGGAAAAGCCCGAAGCGATTCTGAAGGTGCAGCTGCATCCGCTGGCCGGGCTGGCGGAGTACCAGGCGCGGGAGACGGCCTTTGCGCTGGGTTTCCGCGGCAAGCAGGTGGGGCAGGCGGCAAAGATCATGATGAAGCTGGCGGCGGTCTTCCTGAAGAATGACTGCACGCTGGCGGAGATCAACCCGCTGATCGTCACGCCGGCGACCCAGAGCGATCCGGACGGGCAGGTGATGGCGATTGATGCGAAGTTCAACTTCGACGACAACGCGCTGTTTCGTCACCCGGAGATTGCGGCCCTCTTTGATCCGACGGAAGAGGACCCGGCGGAGCTGCGGGCGGGGAAGTTCGGCCTGAGCTTCATCAAGCTCGACGGGAACATCGGCTGCCTGGTCAACGGCGCGGGGCTGGCGATGGCGACGATGGACATCGTGAAACTGCACGGCGGCGAGCCGGCGAACTTTCTCGATGTCGGCGGCAGCGCGACGGAGGAGGCGGTGACGGAGGCGTTCCGGATCATTCTCGCTGATGACACGGTCAAGGGGGTGCTGGTGAACATCTTCGGGGGGATCATGCAGTGCGACAAGATTGCGCGTGCGATCGTCAGTGCGGCCAAGGAGGTGGGCTTCAGCGTGCCGCTGGTGGTGCGGCTGGAGGGGACGAACGTGACCGAGGCGCGGCGGATTCTGGAGGAGGCGAAGGGGGAGATCCCGCAGATGCAGTCGGCGGGCGATCTGGGTGATGCGGCCAAGCGCGTGTGTGCGGCGGTGGGGGGGGTGTAGAGAGGAGAGAGGAGAGAGGAGAGAGGAGAGAGGAGAAGGGGAGAGAAGGCCTCGCTTGCGCTTCAGCCTGGTCGGCGCGCGGTGGGGCGTGAGGGGAGCTGGACAGGCGGGCCACTTTCCGGTATCTTGAGAGCATGATCCTGCCCGGCTCCAATCCCGCTGACCTTTCGCAGGATGCAGCAGCGCGCGCTCCCCAACTCCGGGCAGTGGGGGTGCGGGGGAGACGGCCAGTCTCCCCTGTGGGAGCCCACGGTCGGTTCGACGCGGGCGAACTACCAGGGTGTGACCCCTGTCGAACCATGCGTCTCCGGGTTGACCAGTTACATCAATGCCACGCTCTGTTGAACTTACTACGTAGTACTGCACAATGAATGTATTCAGTCTTAGTTCTTCGGGGCGTCGTCTCGTGTCATTTGTTGGGCTGAGCGTACTTATCACCGGGGTAACGGCCCTCGTCTACTCACCGACCCCTGCCAACGATGATTTATGCCCAATTGGTGCTGATCATGCACACTATGCGGCGCTGACCGACATCATATATCACCTTTCTGCAAGTCCAGCCTGTGCCAGTTCCGAAACCTGGGTCAAGCGAGCATACGGCGGCATTGCGGCCAATGATCGAGCGAAGTTTGCAAGGATGATGCTGGAGCTCGGAGGTCGCAGCAATCATTCAGACTGGGATCAGGAGCTATATCGTGAAGCCATCAATTGTAACGATGACGGCTACCATGATGCACTCTTAGATTTAGAGATCCTGTCTGAATACTCACACGACTCGCTCCGGCAGTATCTCGAACGACTCGCGATAATGTCTACCAATGATGAAGAACCCCACTATGCGTTATGGACCCTTGGTGCGATCGACCCGGAGCGAACACGTTATCTAATTGAACACTACGCATCAACTCGCTGGGACGCACAGCTGTGCATGATGGCGCTCCTGAGGACAGATATGTCTTGGGACGATGCTCTCGCCTTCTTGGATCGGGCCGGCGTGAGTCTTGATCATCTCGATTCGCCTGAATGGAAGTCTCTGCGTGAATTGACTCTTGACGGAGAAACCATCTGGAGCACCTGCCATCGATTGGCAATAGGCGTGCGTAGGCCTTTGATTGACGACATCCTTAGTTCTGGAATTGTGTCCTTAAGGTACGTAATCGTGAACCTTTCACCTAGAGACGAGTGCATTTCAACAGCCATTTGTACGTGTGCAACTCCGGAATGGTCCGTGTACTGCTACGTGGAGAACATTTCGAATGCCATCGTGTTTGGGCTTTCGGAGGGCTCATTCGTCCGGCATACGTCTTTGAGGGTACAGCCTTTCGTTCCAGTGGTTCATTCATGCGATGCTCTGGCAGTAAGTACGTCGATTCCGTCGTTTGATCGCAACGCGGCAAACTGGATTCCTGCGCGGATAACTGAGCTCAAGGGATATGGAGATTCCTCTGCTATCGACCACACCACCAGCCTAATGCTCAGAGTTCTGGTCGATGTGTCATGCGCAGCCGATCAGTGCTCAGACGATGTGTCGGCCAGCGGTTGCGCTTCCCGAGTTCTTGTGTTTCCATCATTGTCAATCATGGATTCACTATCGGAGCAGTAAATGAGGTTGCTGTATTGCATCGATGTATTCGCCCACTTGTCATTACAAGCCGGATATTTGGAGGCACTGATATTGTGCCTGACGGGTCGATAACCGCACTTCCTGCAACCTGCGCAGGGTCCTGGACCGCAGCGATGCCTTGCTGGTGAGCGATCGGGCCAAGTACTCCGCCTGACAACGCGAGCCGTCGCAGCCGCAGGGGAGGCCTGCTGCCTCCCCTGCAACCCCACCGCCGGAGAGGA
>CAZPFK010000151.1:0-3134 GCA_964585855.1 uncultured Vicinamibacteraceae bacterium | reverse complement strand
CGGTGATCGGCCCGCCAGTCACCCCGCCCCTCCCCAAAAACAACACAACCCCCTGCATCGCAGAGGGTTGGGCGGAAATGGGCCTGGGAGGATTCGAACCTCCGACCTCACCGTTATCAGCGGTGCGCTCTGACCAACTGAGCTACAAGCCCGTTCCGGCCCCGCCGGGCCGGCTGGTAGTATGGTCCCCACCCCCCGCGCCGTCAACACACAGCCCCGAAAAGAATCAACCCCCCCCTCGGGGCCGCATTCCAGCCCCGCCAAACGCCCCATCAGGCCGTCGCCAGCCGCTGCGGTTTGCAGCGACGCCGCAATCGTCTACAGTCACCGGCTTTTTGCCCCCTTTGACCAGCCGAGGCCTCCGGAGAGATCGCGATGATTGTGGGTGTCCCTGCCGAGATCAAGACACACGAGTACCGCGTCGGCATGCTGCCGGTGACCGTCGCCGAACTCCGCAGGCACGGCCACGACGTCGTCATCCAGAGGGGGGCCGGCGACGGCAGCGGTTTCGCCGATGAGCAGTACGTCAATGCCGGGGCCCGTATTGCCACCACCGCCGACGAGGTCTTCGCCACGGCCGACATGATCGTCAAGGTCAAGGAGCCGCAGCCGGTCGAGATCGAGATGCTGCGCGACGGGCAGATCCTCTTTACCTACCTGCACCTGGCCGCCGACAAGGCCCTCACCGAGGGGTGCCTGCGCAGCGGCATTACCGGCATCGCCTACGAGACGCTGACCGATGACTCCGGCCACCTGCCGCTGCTGACGCCGATGTCGGAGGTCGCCGGGAAGATGGCGGTGCAGGAGGGGGCGAAGTACCTGGAGCGGCCGCAGGGGGGTCGGGGCGTTCTGCTGGGCGGGGTGCCGGGGGTGGAGCGGGGCCACGTGCTCATCCTCGGCGGGGGCATCGTCGGCACGTGCGCAGCGCGGATGGCGGCGGGGCTGGGGGCCGACGTGGTCATCCTCGATATCAACCTCAAGCGCCTGCGGGAACTGGATGAGTGGATGCCCGCCAACGTCAAGGTGCTGCACTCCAACCCGTACACGCTCCGCGACTACCTCGCCTGGGCCGACCTGGTCATCGGCGCGGTTCTCGTGCCCGGGGCGGCCGCGCCCAAGCTCATCAAGCGCGGCGACCTGAGGGTGATGAAGCCCGGCTCGGTGATCGTCGATGTCGCGGTGGACCAGGGCGGCTGCGTGGAGACGACCCGCCCGACGACTCACGAGAAGCCCGTTTACGAGGTCGACGGCGTGATCCATTACTGTGTCGCCAACATGCCCGGCGCCGTCGCCCGCACCTCCACGCTCGCCCTCAACTCCGCCACCCTCCCCTGGACGATCAAGATCGCAAACATCGGCCCCCACGACCTCGCCCGCCTCGATCGCCACTTCGCAAACGCCGTCAACGTCGATCGAGGCCGCCTGACCAACAAGCCGGTCGCCGAGGCGCACGATCTCGAGTTCTCCCCGCTGTTCTAGCCCGCAGCGCATAGTCTTTGGGCATGACCACCATTGCCCCCGCCGACTTCATCGACGGCCGCCGGATCGCCATTCCCGGCGACGCCATCCTCACGCGCAACCCCGCCCGCCCCTCGGAGATCGTCTGGAGCGGCTCGCCCAACCCGGCGCATGTCGATCTCGCCGTCACTGCAGCGCGGAAGGCCCTGCCCGCCTGGGCCGCGCTCTCGCGGGAGCAGCGGGGGGCGTACCTGAAGAAGTGGAAGCAGGCAACCGCCGCAAACGCCGAGCGCCTCGCCCGCCTGCTGACTCGGGAAAACGGCAAGACGCTCGCCGAAGCCCGCCTCGAAGCGTCGGCCCTGGGCGGCAAGGTGGACATCACCCTCGACCCCGAGGGCGCCCTGCGCCGCGTGACCCCCGAATCGCTCACCCTCTCTGACACCCGCACCGGCCGATGCCTCTTCCGCCCCCACGGCGTGATGGCCGTCATCGGCCCCTTCAACTTCCCGGCCCACCTGCCCAACGGCCACTGGGTTCCCGCGCTGCTGCTGGGCAACACCATCGTCTTCAAGCCCTCGGAGAAGACTGCCGCCGTCGGCCAGTTGCTGGCCGAACTGTGGGAGGAGGTCGGCCTGCCGCCGGGCGTCTTCAACCTCGTCCACGGCGCGGCGCCGGTCGCCTCGGCGCTGGTCAACCACGATGGGCTCGACGGCATCCTCTTTACCGGCTCATGGCCTGTGGGCCGGCGGATTCTCGAGGCCAACCTCGATCGCCCGGGCCGCATGATCGCCCTGGAGATGGGGGGCAACAACCCGGCGGTGATCATGGCCGACTGCAACCTGCGGCAGGCGGTGATGGAGTGCGTCCGGGCCGCCTTCGCCACGACGGGCCAGCGCTGCACCTGCACGCGGCGGATCATCGTGGCCGACTCAATCGCCGACCGCTTCATCGACGCCTTTGCAAAGACGGCGGCGAACATCCGCGTCGGCCCCGGCGATGCCGAGCCCGCGCCCTTCTGCGGGCCGCTGATCTCCGAGGCGGCAGTCAGTGCGGTGCTGGAGTTTCAGCAGGCGCTGCTGCAGCGCGGCGGGCGGATCGTGCTGGAGGCAAGACGGCCGACGGAGCTCGGCGAGGGCCATTTCATCACGCCCGGGGCGGTGCGCGTGCCGCGCTTTGAGATGGAGCACGACTGCGAGATCTTCGGCCCGCTGGTGCAGATCAGCACGGCCGGCGACCTCGACGATGCGCTGGCGCAGGCCAACGCGACGCAGTTCGGCCTGGCGGCCTCAATCTTCACGGCCGATCGTTCGGCGGCGGAGCGCTTCCTTGTGGAAGCGAAGGCGGGGTGCGTGAACGTGAACACGGGAACGGCCGGGGCTTCGAGCAAGCTGCCCTTCGGGGGGCTTGGTCGCAGCGGCAATCACCGTCCTGCGGGGGCCTTCAGCGTGGATTACTGCGCGTACCCGGTGGCGGCGATGCTGGAGCGCGGCGATGCGGGGATGGAGATTGCGGGCGTGGAGTATGGGGGGTGACTCTCAGTAGCACAGGCATCTTGCCTGTGCGGCTCCCTTTCCCGAACAGACCACACCAGGCCGACGCGTGAGCGAGGCCAGAAGATCGAATGGGTCCAACGGCTTCGCTGGCGCTTCAGCCTGGTCCGCACATGACCTGTCGTG
>CAZPFK010000150.1:0-3180 GCA_964585855.1 uncultured Vicinamibacteraceae bacterium | reverse complement strand
TGGGCAATGGGCGGCGGGGAGGGCGATTGAAGACCGGTCACGCCGGTTCGCGCGTGAACATCATTGCGTTGAAATCGAGGTCCTCGGCTACGCGGCCGAGACGGCGAAGCATGCTCATGGCCTGGCTGCGGTGGTGGACTTCGTGGAAGGCGAGCTGCGTGAAGAAGTCGCCGGCGGTGGCGGTGATGTGGAAGCGCCGGCCCTGTTCATCGGGGAAGCTGTGCCAGGTGATGCTGCGGCTCCAGTCGCGCTCGGCGGCTATGGCCGCGCGGATGTTCTGTGCCTGCAGAGCCCAGGTCTGCTCAAGGACGCTGAAGGCGGGCGGGTTTTCGTCACGGATCGGCCACTGCTCGTAGGGCGGGACCTCGCGGCCGGTGAGTCGTTCGATGTAGTACCACTCGCTGACCATGGTGTGCGTCAGCGTGGAGGCGAGGGAGCCGAGGCCGACGGGGATGTGCTGGCGGTACTGGTCGTCGGTGAGGGTGCGGACCTGGTCGAGGATGCGGCCCCGGGCGAGACAAAGGTAGTCGTAGATGCGGAGGGGGTTCATGGTGCCTCATTGAACGGAGAGGGCTGGGGCAGGGCAAGGTGTCTGTGGTGAAATAGGTGTTCAATCGGGGCGGGCCCGGCAGGCTCGGAGGGGGATAATGCACATGAATCGCGGCGGGCGGGAGCGAGCGAGGAGGTACCTATGAGGCGAGCGTTTCTGATTTCGGCGGCGTTGCTTCTGGTCGGCCTGGCGGCGATGAACGACGCACAGGATCCTCAACAGGAAGGAGAGACGGAGATGAGCCTCGGAAACTTTTCGGTGAGCCTGGCTGTCAGGGACCTGCAGGCATCGCGGGACTTCTATGAGAAACTCGGCTTTCGCGCCATCGGCGGCGATCCGGCGCAGAACTGGCTGATCCTGCAGAACGAGACGGCGACGATCGGCCTCTTTCAGGGCATGTTCGACCGGAACACGCTGACGTTTAACCCGGGGTGGAACCGCAACAGCGAAACGCTGCCCGAGTTTGACGACGTGAGGGAGATTCAGCGGATGCTTAAGGACCGGGGCGTTGCGCTGCAGGCCGAGACGGATGAGAACGCGTCAGGGCCGGCGCACATCGTGCTGATTGACCCGGACGGGAACCCGATCCTGATCGATCAGCATGTGGCCAAGCCGGGACAGTGAGTATTCGCTCTTCAAAGCAACTCCCCTGCTACTGAAAGAGGCGCATCTGCCCGCGTCGCTCCGGCCGGCGGAAATGGGCGGTGGAGAGCGGACGGATGTCGCGGTTGAGGCCGTAGCGGCGGGTGAAGACATCGAAGGTCTGCGCGATCTGCGCGACGATGGGCCCCTGGCCGCGATGACGATTGCTGGAGGCGTCGTAGAGTTTGCCGCCCCTGGCCTGGCGGATGAGCGACTCGACCTTGCGCGCCCGGTCAGGATGGACTGATCGCTGCAGCCAGTCGAGGAAGAGGTCCTTCACCTGGTAGGGCAGGCGCAGCAGGGCCCACGCCGCGCGGCTTGCCCCGGCTTCTGCGACGGCCTCAAGGATGCGGGGAAGTTCGGTGTCGGTCAGACCGGGGATGATCGGCGCGACGTTGACGGAGACGGGGATGCCGGCTGCGGTCAGTTCGCGGATGACGCGCAGACGGGCCGAGGGCGCGGAGGCGCGCGGCTCGAGCTTCTGCGCCAGTTCGGCATCCAGTGTGACAAGGGTGACGGTGACGCGGCCGGCGTTCATCGCGGCGAGTTTTGCCCAGAGGTCGGTATCGCGGAGGACCAGCGCGCTCTTGGTCATCGTCGTCACCGGCTGGCCGCACTCGACGAAGACTTCGAGGCACTGGCGGACGATGCGCTTCTCATGCTCGATGTGCTGATAGACATCGGTGCTGGCCGACATCACGATCGCCTCGGGCTTCCAACCTGGGGCGGCGAGTTCCTCGCGAAGGAGGCGCGGAGCGTCGGGCTTGGCCATCAGTTTGGTTTCGAAGTCGAGGCCGCAACTGAAGCCGAGGTACTCGTGGTAGGGCCGGGCGAAGCAATAGACGCAGCCGTGTTCGCAGCCCCGGTAGGGGTTGAGGGTCCAGTCGAAGGGGACGTCAGAGGTGCGGGAGACGCGGTTGATGATGCGCTTGGTTCGATCAAGGTAGACGACCCGCTCGACTTTCTGCAGTGAGCCATCCTCCCGTTCGTGCTCGACCCACTGGCGATCGAGCTCCTCACCGAGGACGTGGAGGCGAATGTCCTCAAAGCGGTTCCCGGGGTTCAGCCCCGCGCCGCGGCGGTGGGCCGGACCTCTGACCAGAGCATCTCGGTAGGAGACTTCGCCATCGCCCATACCCTAACAGTATGCAAACTTCTTGGACGGTGTCAAGGGGCGTGCAAAGAATGATTCACTCAAACCGCACGGGGAACATCCGGTCCCACCAGGCCTGGGAGACGGTGGTATGGGCGAAGGGAGCGGGATCGCCGGGGAGGCCGACGTTGGTCAGTTGCACACGGGCGTTGAGGATCTCCCCGGGCCTGATCTCATCAAGGGGATCGATCGGCGTGCCCTCGATGATGAGCGTCAGATCGGCAGCGCGGGCCTGGATCGGCTCTTCCGAGAAGACGACATCAAGCAGGCGCGGCTCGGAGGCGAGGCCCTCATCCGACTGATAGGGCTTCACACCCCAGACGTTGATGAAGGGGCGTCCGAGGATCGGAGGAGGGCTCTGCACGACGTCGCCGATGGGGCCTGACCAGTCCAGCAGAAGCGTGCCCTTGCGGGTGACGGTTCCACGAACGGTGCGGTCGGTGAGGTTGAAGGAGAGGGAGATGTCGGCGATCTTCTTAGGGAAGCCGAGGAGGTCGCGGCCCTTGGTCATGGCGGTGTCGTTGTCGACGACCATCCACGGGCAGTGCCACTTCGTCTCGCCCTCGTGGAGGACTTCGAGGAAGATGCCGGCCTCGTAATACTCATCGCAGCAGACGGAGGCGGGGTAGTGGGCGATGTAGTAGGTCGCGACGGCGGGATCGGTCAGCGTGAGGCCCTCGGGGAGCCAATCGGCGGCGAGAACAGGATCGATCGCCACATCAACGATGAGGAAGCGGGCCTGCGGCCAGCGCCACTCCCGGCCCTCCAGAACAGGCGCATCCGGCAAAGCGGCGTCGGGCTGAATTGCAGCACCGGAGAGGGCGGTCATGGCGGC
>CAZPFK010000149.1:1610-3238 GCA_964585855.1 uncultured Vicinamibacteraceae bacterium | reverse complement strand
GGCGGACCCTACCGCTTCACCAGACGCGCGGCGTCGGCCACCACCACATAGCCGCCGGCCCCCTCGCTGCTGACGCCGACGAAGGAGTTGCGACCGGCCGGGAAGTTCCACGTGCCGACGTAGACCCACTGCCCGCCGCTGCCCTGCTGGTTGACGGTCCGCTCGTGGGTGCGGCCGCTGATGCGCACGCCGACGGTCGTGGCGGGGTTGCGGTTGGCGCCCTGCGCCCACCAGAAATAGACATCGTAATCACCGGCTTGGGCGATGTTGGGCCGCCAGTAGGCCAGGCCGGGCGTAATGCCCGTCGAGCGCCAGCGATAGTCGCTGCCGAAGGTCTGCGAGCCGCCGGTTGCGGTGGCCCAGTCCTGCGTGAAGGTGGCTGCGGGGTTGTCGAGGATGATCTCATCGCCTCCGCCGCCGCCTGCGAGCTTGTCGGAAATGGTCTGGCGGATCTCGGGGAGGTCGGCGTAGGCGAGGTCGCCCGGGCAGGCCGTGGCGCTGACGTTGCGGTGGCCGTAGATGTTGCTCATGGAGCCGCCGTAGCCGGCGTACCAGGAGGTTCCGAAGGGGTCGATGCCGCGCTGGTCGCACTTCCAGGCGCCGAGTTCGCAGAGGGCGTCCATCATCGCGGGGGTGATGGTGTGGAAGTAGGGCGTGTGGAAGTAGCCCATGAGGGAGACGCCCATCGAGCCGCAGTTGAAGCCGTCGTGGGCGCCGCGCACGTCGTCGCCGCCTCCGCGTCCCTCGAAGATGTAGCCGAACTTGTCGATGAGGAAGTTGTAGCCGATGTCGCACCAGCCGCGCGTGTACATGTGGTAGTCCTGGATGGCGCGGACGTTGGCGGCCGACTGGCTCCATGAGGTGGTGTTGTAATCACTGGCGCCGGCGGTGTGGTGGACGGCCATGTGCGTCACCGTGCAGTAGACAGGGTCGCAGACCCAGCCGTCGGCCCCCCACTCACTGCGCGAATAGACACGCGGCTTGGGGTAGGCGGCGGGGTTGACCTCATCATCGTCTTGCCGCGGGTTCTCCGGGAAGGGCAGTCGCCCGACGGGGCGGGCCGGCTCGGCCACGGGATCGACGGCGATCCACACCAGCGAGAGCGATTCGATCGCAGCCGGGCCGGTGATTGAGAGGAGGACGCCGTCGGCGGATTCGGTGTAGTCGTGCAGGAGGCCGGTGAGGCGTGCAGGGCCGGCGGGGCCGGTCGGGCCTGTGATTTCCGGGGCGAGGTCGATGGCTTCGAGCATGGGATAGGAGGCGATGGACTTGCCGTCGTCGGTGACGAAGGTGAGGCGGGCGCGGGAGTCATCTTCGGAGAGCGGCAGATCGCCGAGGTACCACGCGCCGACGGAGCGGAAGGGCTGCGGCGCGCGGAAGGGGAGGGCGATGCGCGTTCCTGCGGGAATCAGCAGGCGATCGCCGTCGATCCGCAGCGGCGTTTCAGCGCGTGCGCGGGAGAGGAGGTCGGCCGGCGTGAAGGTCTGGTGAGAGACCTGCGCGGAGGCGGAGAGGGCCGAGAGGAGCGCGAGGAGAACGGCAAGGAGGGTGTGGGTCTTCATGCGCGCAGGATACCGGATCGGCGCTTGATATGCAAGGGGATCGGGTGAGGGCGTGGTTCAAAGGGG
>CAZPFK010000149.1:0-1510 GCA_964585855.1 uncultured Vicinamibacteraceae bacterium | reverse complement strand
GCTTCCTCACCCACCACCGTCCCGCCCAGGGCCAGCAGGCCCGGCACGTGCATCTCTCCGATGCGAAGGCGAAGCAGCACGTGGTCGTCGGCGTAGGTCCGCTCCAGAACCTCGCCACGCCGCTCGGCCTGCGAGATGCCGCGCGCAGCGCTGAAGGCAAAGCGCAGCGTGACCTCGCGCTTCTGCCCCTCCAGCATCGTCAGCACGCGCCGCCGCAACGCCTCCAGCCCCTCGCCGGTCACCGCGCTGATCGCAATCGCGTGCGGATCGCGGTGCTGCCAGACCGCCCGCTCCGTCGCATCGGTCAGCCGATCCATCTTGTTGAGCACCAGCAGCCGCGCCGGGACATGGCCCCCGGCCGATTCCTGCTCCAACAGCGAGTCGAGCGTCTCGTTGACGACGTCGAACTGCATCTCCGCCATGGGATCGGAGACATCCAGCACGATCAGCAGCAGGTCGGCGTTGAGGGCTTCCTCAAGGGTGGCCCGGAAGGAGGCGACGAGGTGGTGCGGCAGGTCGCGCACGAAGCCGACGGTGTCGGAGAGCATGGCGCCGGCCGACTGGCCCAGCGGCCAGGCGCGGGTGCGCGTCGTGAGCGTTGCGAAGACGCGATCGTCGGCGTACGCCCCGCCCCCGCCGGAGGGTTCGGTGAGCGCATTGAAGAGGGTGGACTTGCCGGCGTTGGTGTAGCCGACGAGACAGACGGAACGGTTCTCGCTGTTGCGCTGCCGCACCTCACGCGACCGGCGCTCCAGAATCTCGGCGATCCGGGCCTTGAGCACGGCCTTGCGCCGCTGCACGAGCCGGCGGTCGATTTCGATCTGCGTTTCGCCGGGGCCTCTGGTGCCGATGCCGACGGGGGCTCCGCCGGTGATCTGCCCGAGGTGGCTCCACATGGCGCGCAGGCGCGGGTAGGTATATTCGAGTTGCGCCAGTTCTACCTGCAGGCGGGCGGCATTGGTCGTCGCGCGGTTGGCGAAGATATCGAGGATCAGTTCCGATCGGTCGATGATCTTGCAGCCGACGGCCTGCTCGAGGTTCCGTATCTGGGCCGGGGAGAGGTCGTTGTCGAAGATGACGATCGTCGCGCCGAGCGTCTCCTTCATCGCCTTGATCTCATCAACCTTGCCCTTGCCGATGTAGGTTCCTGCATCGAGGCGCTTGCGGTTCTGGATCATCTCCCCGACGACGGCGGCACCGGCCGATTCGGCCAGGGCGCGCAGTTCTCCGAGGGGATCGCGCGGATCGAAGCGCGACTCGGGCAGGTGGCAGGCGACGAGGACGGCCTTTTCGGCAAGGGAGCCGGTCTGGCGGGATTCGTGTGTGGTGTGACTCATACGGGCATCCGTGAATCGACGCGGGCCGATGCGGCTCGCGCTGGGGGTTGATAGTCTGGAAGGGGAAGCGGCTCAGCGGGATCGCCAACGCGATCGACGTGGGGGGAAGGAACGTGGGGGCTGAGCGCTGCTTACAGGATCATGGCGGGTGATCGTAGACGCCCGGCGTGGAG
>CAZPFK010000148.1:0-3278 GCA_964585855.1 uncultured Vicinamibacteraceae bacterium | reverse complement strand
ACCTGCAGGCCGAGTCGCTGCGCATCTCCTGCTACACGACCGACGACCGGGCGATTTCCTGGCGGATTGAGAAGGGCTGATCCCCGTTCACCGCATTTTCTGCTTGACAGGAGGTGCGGAAGCCCGGTATCTTGGGGCGGACCTGCAACACGGGAGGAGCGAGCGTTATGGCGAATCTGATGAATCAAGCGTGTGTGACACCCATCGCGATGTGCCTCTGCGTCGGCCTGTCTGCGGCTTTGGATGCGAAGGGTCAGGAGCGGATCGTCTCCTACGAGGTGACGTCGCTTGGCGCGATCAATCCGACTGACATGAATGACCATCTGGAGATCATCGGAGCTCGCGGAGATCCGAGCGTTCCGCTGATCTGGGAGAACGGCATTATTGCTGAACTTCCGGACCTGTCAGGCGAAGACGGAGCTGTACCGAGGGCGATCAATAATCTCGGAGTCATCATCGGCAATACGGGGTGGGAGACGCCCGTGCGCTGGGATGACGGTGTGATCTCGATTATTGAGGAGCTCTCCGGGGATGACGCGCTCTCCGCCTCAGGCATTAATGACGCCGGGACGATCGCAGGAACGTATTGGGATTACACGGGACAGTGGTCGAACGAGGCGGTGAAGTGGGTCGAAGGCGTTCGCATCTCTCTTCATGATCCGCAGTGGGATTATTCCACCTCAGCGTTAGACGTGAATTCCGAAGGCACCATCGTCGGTATCGTGTACGGGCAGCCCCTTCAGGGGATTGTGTGGAGCGCGGACGGCACCTCGGCTCTCCTCGATGTCTTCAACCAAGGAGATGCACCGATTACCGCTTTGAATGATGCTGGTCATATGGCCGGTGTGACTACAAACGCTGAAGGGCTGCGCGAGGCGTATGTGATTCGTAGCGGTGAGTACAACACACTTCAGATTGCCGAGCCCGGCAAGAGCATTCGTGTGTTTGACATCGACCACAGCGGTCGCCGCGTCTTTGGGACCTACGACGGGGAGGCGGTCATGTGGGAGGACGGCGTAATGCTGCTTCTTGAACCAATGACAGACGGCGCCGCCAACTTTCCACTGTATGGTGCACTCCTCACCAATCGGGATGGCTTCATCGTCTGTCAGGAGTTCGACGGCTTCTTCGGTTCTTCGGTTCTCCTTACCCCCGTCATCTCGCTCATCCCCAACGGCGATCCGATCGCCGGAGAGATCGCCTCACTGACTATCCGGAATGCTGCCGCCGAGGGTGAGGTCCGGCTCTATCAGAGCACCTCGGGCCCCGGTGAAACGGAAGTGCCCGACCTGGGTGTGACGCTCGATCTTGAGAATGCCGAACTCATCTGGTCGGGCCCTGCTGACGAGATCGGCCTTGCGAGTGCATCGCGCGAGATCGACATTCGCAGCTCCGACCGAAACGCCTGGTTCCAGGCCGCCCGCGAAGGGGACACGACCAACACCGTCGAGCTGACGGTGAGGCCAAAGCCATTTGATCTGTCACTCGCTCCGCTTATCGCCGGCGAGCCGGCCGTTGCGACCGTCACCAGCGCTCGCCCGAACGAGCCGGTCCACATCCTGATCAGCAAGCAAGGCGAGGGACATACACGAGTCGCGCCGCTCTCCCTGAGCGTCAACCTGCTCAATCCCATCCTCTTTACCTCGGGAATGACCGATGCAGAGGGATCGGCCGTGCTCGTGGAGGAGCTGGGCTTTGCGAATCGAGGCGAGGTGATCTGGGTGCAGGCCGCTCAGATCGGAGCGCTCAGCGACCTCCGCATCGTGCAGATCAACTGACGCTCCGCCACCCCGATAACACGATCCGGCCCGATCCGATCGCCGGCGGGAATATCACCCGCGCCCCGGCGGTTGGATACCCGTCAGGATCGTTCCCGCCTCCGTCGAACCGCACCGCGCAGCGGCTCGATGCGGCCTGCGCCTGATGTCGTCGAGAGGCACCCTCGATCTCACTGAAGTTCGGCCGAATCGGAAGGTTGCCGGCACACATGACCGGTGGAATCCGGTAGAACAGACTCGCGACGCGCGCGTCAATGCGCGCACCTCGGGCCCAGGGGTCTTCACGATCCCTGGGCAGTTTTTGTTTTCGCTCGTACCGCCCCGCACTCCGGACAGACCGCCGAGGCGCTCCCGCGCAGGTCGTAGCCGCACTCCGGACACGCGCCCCGCGCCAGCGTCGCCTGCAGAAACCGCCGCGCCAGCAGCCGCGACATCACCATGCCGTAGGCCGCGGCCAGCAGCACGATCCCACCCGAAATCACCAGCATCGGTACGCGATGGCGTCCGAGAAGATGGCCGTGCTCGACGAGATCGACGATGGCGGGAACCACGTCAAGCACGACCATGATCACCAGCAGAATGATCGCCGGCGCCCAGACGGCCAGCTGCAGCGAGCCGAGGAAGGCCCGGGGCGGCCCCGTGAAGGCGGGCTGCGCGTCGCCGGCTGCAAGCCAGGGCGCGGCAAGCATGGTCCAGAGGCCAAGCGCGGCGACGAAGATTCCGATGAGGATCACCGAGCCGATACGGCCGGTTGCGCTCATCGAGGGCCAGAGGGCTTCGACGATCAGCCAGGCGACCCCGGCCAGGGCGGCCAGCGCGAGCGCCACGCCCCACCACCAGCGCCATTGACGAATCAGTTCCATGCGCCACTCACCGGGCTGTCTGAGAGCATCATTGCAGGGAGAGATTCGACGTCAGGCGCCGCCCGGTTCGCCGCATTCCGGGCATCGGCCGGAATCGCTGCCGCGCAGGTCGTAGCCGCATTCAATGCATATCCCCTTCGGCCCGGGGAGGCGCATGGCCCAGCGACAGGCAAGTCCAGCAGCGATCATCAGTCCGACGGTCGTCAGAAGAGAGACTGCGCCAGCCGCAACACTCACACGCAAGTCACTCCGTCCTCCAAGAAGACTCTGCTCACGAGTGCTCCATGCGAATATCCCGTACGTCTGCTCGTACCTTGTGAGATCGAGAGTCTGACCCGGGGGCGAATGGCCGACCTGAACCCTGTTCTGGATCGGAAGACACCAAATCAGGTAGGTTAACCCGAGCATGACGCCAATTGTCAACAGCGGAAGGATCTGACGTCGCATTCTTCTGGACATCGGAATGTTCATGGAGCGCCCGCAATCCGTTCGCCACATTCAGGGCATCGGCCGGATTCGCTGCCGCGCAGGTCGTAGCCGCACTCAATGCAGATCCCCTTCGGTCCGGGGAGGCGCATGGCCCAGCGATGGAATTGCCAGGCGAGAAACGCAGCGAGCACCGTGAGCGCGATGGTGA
>CAZPFK010000147.1:0-3284 GCA_964585855.1 uncultured Vicinamibacteraceae bacterium | reverse complement strand
TGCATGTTTTAACCATGCCGCCAGCGTTCAATCTGAGCCAGGATCAAACTCTTCAATTGTTTATTCGGCTTCACCGGCCCCGAAGGACCGGATTGGTTCGAATCAGAAGGTTTACCCTGTTCAACCCGCAACACCGAAGTGCTGCGGATCGGTCATTACGCCTCGCCTCCCGTTGACGGGGAAACGCGACGCCCGTCGGTCGGCTAAGATCCGACGGTTTGGGGCCAAGTCCGTCCGTTTTCAACCGGTTTCCCGGCTGGTCGCTGGACGGAGTTCCGGGCACGCTGTGAGACGCACCCGGGGAATGTGTTGTCTGCTCCCGATCAGGCTGCGACGGCCTGAAAGATTGCCACATTCTCGCGGCGTATCCGACTGTTCACTTTTCAAAGAGCAGGCTCCTCACACGGCGAAACAGCGCGATGGGACAACCCCGAAGCGTGCCCGCTCCGTGTGATGAGCGTCCGAGATAGTACGGCTGCCCCACCGACAGTCAAGACTACACCTCCCAGTTTCTGTCCTTTCCATACCAGAAAAAATCCGAATCCTTGCCGAACGACAACCTCTCCACACGCCATCCACCTCTCGTACACAGCCCGATCGGCTACCTGTGCTCACTCCACTGGCCCGATCAGCCGATGATGCACTGCAAGCCGCGTGCTGTTCCTCGACCGCAAACATCACAAGACACTGTCAGACAAGGCTTTGGAGATGATTCAGCCCCACGACGCCACCCTCCCCGGCGACCTTCGGGTTGCCTGCATCGACGGCCGGCGCCTCTTGGCCCGGGCTGATCTGCTCTCACGCTGTCGGACGGCGGATTGCCCCCCGCCACAACGTCTTCTTCTGCAGATGCTTGAAGCCGATGACGTCGCCGCTCCGGCTGCTCATGCGAACCCGAAGTGCCTCGATGCCGATCTTGATCTCCTCCGGGCCCTGGAAGGCAACCGCCGGGCTTACGACTTCGACGCTGATGAGCCGGTCGCTGAGTCTCTCTCGGAACTGGTGCAGGCCCTCCCCGGCGATCTCGGAATCGACGCCCCGGTCCTGCACCAGGCGCAGGTCAACGCCCTGGCCGAGGCCCTGCCGGCATACGAGGAACTGATCCCGACCTTCACCGCCGGCTTCCGCGTCGAGCCCGATGTGCAACTCGCGGCCCTGCTGGCCGAGGCCCTTGAGACGGCCCTTCCGAAACTGCATGGGCGGGAGCAGGCGTGGGAAGCCATCGCCTCGCTGTGGCTGTGTGCCGGGAATACCTCAAGGGCGCGAGCGAAGGCATTGGAGGGTCTGGAAGAGTGTCGCTACTGCCCCGGGCTTGCCATGCTGCTGGCGCAACTGGAAATGGCCGACGACGCCAATGCCCCCGATGATCACATCGTGGACCTTGTGCGCGATGTTGCCGCAGTTTTTCCCGAGTGGCAGGATCTTCAGCGGACTTCCCGACGCCTGGAGGCGGCTGCATGACCACTGGCCACACCGATTCACGCACCCGCACAGCCGCCACGCTCCGCCTTGCCCGGCGGCTGGCCCGCAACGGTCGAACCGACGAGGCCGTCGCACTGATCGAGCCGCAGCTGAACACCCCGGAGTGTCCCCTCGGGGTCGCGACGTTCGCCGCCCGTATGGCGCTGGCGGAGGTTGGTTCTCCCCTGCTGCCACACCTCCTGACGACCCTTGAGAATCAACATCGACAGACGACGACGCTGCTGGTCGCGGCCGGCCACGCTCGACTCCGGAGCCGTGACCTCCTCGGAGCGGAGACACATGCACGTCAAGCGGTGCTGCGATCTCCCGATCGCGCTGATGTCCTCCTGCTGCGCCTGCTCTGCGCGGTTGCTGCAGAGGAGGTTTGCGAAGCAAGGCAGCTCTTCGACTCGCTTGCCTCACGGGCGCGACTTTCGAGATCGGCACGGATCACCCTGGCCTCCTGCGCTTCGGCGATCGACCGGGCGGAGGCGGGGCTTCGCCTGCTCGCACCGCTGGTGCGCCCGCCTCGACTGCTCCTGGCCACGCTCCTTGAGCGCACTGACCGGTGGGGCGACGCCCTGCGCGTGCTGGCAGCCGTCTGCGCTTCCCCGTCCGCACAGGATGGACCCGACGCCGCGCCGGGGGTTCTCGCGGATGCTCACTCATCCGCCTCTGTTCTGCGCCGTGCTGAAATCGCCCGCATCAGCCTGCTTGAGCGAGTCGGAGACGGGAGATCGCTGGAAGACACCGCACACAGTTGGCTGTGCAACGGCGCGGCCGACACAGTCGCCATCCTTCGCCTTGCCGAGGCGATGCTCTCCATCGGACGACCGACGCTCGCCGTGCGCCTGGCTGTTCGGGTGCTGCGGCTTCACGGTCGCCACCCTGCCGCCCTCGCCGTGCTCCTTGCCGTCGCGCTGCTTCGACAACGCCCGATCCTCGCGCACGCCTGCTCCGAATCGCTCCTGCCCGTGCATGCCCGGCTCGTCGGCCGGCTCGGACGCAAGGCCCGCCTCGGAAACCTGCTGCGGCCGGCTCCCGAAGCGCCGGCGCACGCCGGCCATCCGCTGCTGATCCGACGACTGCTGTGGCGGACGCAACGGGTCTTCAGCGGCAGCCTGCGGGCGCACCCCAGCTTTGCCGACTATCGCTATCACCGCGCCCTGTGTCTGAAGTACCTCGGCCGGGAGCGGGATGCATGTGCAGACCTCGGGGAAGCGCTGGCGATCAACCCGACCTATCAAAACGCGCGACGGCTGCAGCAGCGGCTGCTCGAGTCACGGCGAGCCGCGTAGCCCTTCAAGAACCTGTCGGGCCGTCTTCCGCACCAGGTCGTGCTCCTGCGGATCGGCGGCGATCGCCTCGATCCTGGCTCGCAGCGCAGCATTCGGCGTTCGCCGCAACTCATTGCCGGCCGCGATCAGGGCGTTGCGGCGGATCATCCACAGTTTCGCCCGACGCAGCGCGGAACCGGCGAAGGCCGCTCGCCGATCCTCCTCCGACCAGTCGAGCACTTCAAGCAGGTTCAGACTCTGACGATCGCTCTGATAGGCAGGGTTGACGGGCAATGATTGTTTGAAGTCGATCGGCCCGTTGTGGGGACAGACCTCCTGACAGATGTCGCAGCCGAAGATCCACGACCCGACGCCCTCGTGAAAGGCCGGCTCGATCAGCGATCGATGCTCGATGGTGAGATACGAGATGCAGCGACGGGCATCCATCCGGAACGGTGTCAGCGCCTCGGTCGGGCAGGCGTCGATGCAGCGCGTGCAGGTCCCGCAGTGATCGCCGAGCTCCGGCCTCTGACCGGCGATCTCCAT
>CAZPFK010000146.1:0-3399 GCA_964585855.1 uncultured Vicinamibacteraceae bacterium | reverse complement strand
CCCCTACCCCCCCACTTCCTCCCACGACTGCGCGAAGGGTTCGCCGCCCAGTTCAGCGTCGAGCAGGCGGAGGCGGGAGAGTCTCGGGGCGATCTGCTGCGTCTGTCGGCCGGTCGCCTTGAGAATCTGCAGCGATCTCAGTTCGCAGAGCCAGTAGTCTCGCCCATCCTGGGGGCGCAGCGCCGTCAGCAGCGCGCGGTAGCCGCGAAGGGCCTCCTCATAAACGCCGCGGCGGTAGCGGCACTCGGCCAGACCCAGGATGACCTCCGGCGAGTCGGGGGCGGTGCGCTCCAGATACTCATAAATCTCCAGCGCCTCATCGAAGCGGCCGGCGTGCAGGCGCGCCTCGGCCAGGCGGAGGCGGGCGAGGCGGCGGAGGGCGCTTTGCGGGTCTGTCGTCTGCGCGATGGACCAGCCCAGCTCTGCCAGGGGGAGCAGGCGGTCGGCGGCGTCGGCGCGCTGGTCGGCGGTGGGGTCGGCCGGGAAGGTTCGCAGCAGGTCGTCGCGCACCTGATCGAAGAGGCGAAGGACCAGCGGGCCGGAACCCGAGGGATCGCCCTGGGCCAGGGCGTCGAGAGCGGCGCGGGCTTCATCGGTGCGGTTCAGGGTCAGCAGGGCGCCGATGCGGATCGAAAGGGCCTCGGAGCGGAGGGCTTCGCGGCGTTGCAGGGCTTCGGGGTCGGCGGCGTCGAGTCGGCGCAGGGCGGTTTCGGGGTCGTCGGTTTCCAGGGCGATGCGGGCCTGGAGGAGGGCCAGCGCTGCGAGGTCGTCGGTGAGTTGCTCGATCTGCGGCGTGGAGGAGGAAAGCATGCGGCAGGACTCGAGCTCCTCAGTCACCGTCTGCACGGTTTCCAGAGCGGCGGCCCAGGCCTCGGGGGTGCGGTGTGTTTCCGCACGGCGAAGTGCGAGCAGAGCGAGCTGGAACTGCGCATCGGTGCGGAGGGCGGAACTGATGCCGATGGATTCGAAGGCGCTCTGCGCGGCATCGAGGTCGCCCGTGTCGGCCTCGAAGCGGCCCAGGCGGTAGCGCCAGGCGTCGGCGTCGGGGGTGTTGCCGAAGCGATCCAGCGCCAGCGTGAGGATGTCGCGGAAGAGGGGGCGGTCGCGGGGGGTGACGGCGCCCTCGACTGAGAGCCGGGCGGCCAGCGCGGCGGCGAACTCGACGGTCGGGTCGGTCTGCGGGTGATCGGGGAAGCGCTGCGCCATCGTGAGCGCGGCTTCGAGGGCGCTGACGGGGCGATCGGCGTCTGCGAGCGCGGTAACGAGCAGGGCGTGGGCCGGCGCGGCGATCTGCTCATTGAGTGATTCGCGTGCCAGCAGGGACCGGAGCATGACGACGGCGTTGTGGCTCTGGTCGTCCTGGGTTGTGAGGCGGCGGGCCAGCGCGAGGAGCACATCATCGGGGAGGGAATCGACGGGCGCATCGGGGGGCACGAGGGCGGCCAACCGAAGACTGACCAGCGACTCGCGCAGGGGGCGATCCTGCGGCGAGGCGTCGGCGAGGAAGGCGTCGTAGGCGGCGACGGCCTCGGCGGCCTGTGCGCCGGTGAGGCGCGAGCCGTCGGCGCGTTGCGCGTTCCACGGATAGCCGACAACACCTATTCCGTGCAGCCGCGCCCGGCAGAGCTGGTCGGCGGCGAGGAGGGAGAGAAACGCATCATCCTGGACGAAGGGTTCATCGGCGAGTTCGACGACGGCTTGCTCGTAGGCGGCGTGGTCGGCGGTCAGGCGCAGAGCAGTGAGGGCGGCGGCGAAGCGATCGAGGGGGTCTTCCAGTGTGTCCGCCGGGATCGCCTGGAGGGAGCGACGGGCGCTGGCGGCATCGCCGTGCAGAGCGGCGGTGCGGGCGGAGCGCAGCAGGGCGTGCGTGCGCCAGGGCTCGGGCAGGGCGGGGGCGAGCTCGGCCAGTGCGGCGGCGGACTCGAGCGCGGAGGCGCGGTCGAACTCGGGGTCGATCGCGGCGAGGCGGCAGCGGGCGGTGTCGAAGAGAAACGGCAGCCGGGAGGATTGCTCCTGCGTGATGAGGCGCCGGCGGCGCTGTCGGAGTTCAGCGTTTGAGACGAAATCGGGCGAGTCTTCGAGATCGAGGATCGCATCGGCCACACCGGCCAGCGCTTCCTCGGCGAGGTCGGCGGCCTGGCGCGTGCGGGTCAGGAAGGTTTGGAAGCGCTGCGGCTCCATGAAGCCGAGCTCAGCCTGTGCGAGATCAGCGCGGGCGGTGGAGAGGACAAAGAGGATGGAGAAGGCGTAATCGCCCTGCCAGAGCGGCGCGCGGGCGTCGAGGCGATGGGTGGAGAGGAGGGACTCGTGTCGGGCGCAGAGCGTCTCGACGGCCTCATCGAAGGCGCGGGCATCGGCGGCTTTGAGGACGGCACGGCGGGCGGTTGCGATCTCGAGGAGGGCAGGGAGGGCGGGATCGTCGGCGGCGATGGCGCGGAGGTAGTGGTGGGCGAGGTCGTCGGCCTGAAGTTCGACGAGGCCTTCGAGGACGGCCTGGTGGTCGATCTGCTCATCGAGGGGCTGGGCGGCGGGTGCGGCGAGCAGGAGGATGGCCAGTGCGACTGGGGTGTGCATCGGGGTATGGTAGTGTGAGATTGGACGCACAGGGGTGCATCCGCGTTCACGGCAAATCCAGATTCCGGAGGGGCGTTTGTGACAACGACCGGCAGGACGAAGCGCACGACGAAAACGGCAAAGAAGTCAGCAAAGAAGACCGCACCGCACGCGGCGAAGAAGACGACCGCAAAGGGCGGCGCATCGGCCGGCCCGGATGCGGCGGCAAAGAAGCGGGCGCAGCGGATCTACAAGGCGCTGGAGCGGGAATATCCAGATGCGCACTGCGAACTGGAACATGAGAAGCCGCACGAACTGCTGATCGCGACGATCCTGAGCGCGCAGGCGACGGATGTGAGCGTGAACAAGGCGACCCCCGCGCTCTTCAGGGCCTTCCCGAGCCCGCAGGCCTTTGCGAAGGCGACGCCGGCGCAGATCGAGCCGTACATCAGCACGATCGGGCTGTACCGGAACAAGGCGAAGTTTGTGCAGGGGGCGATGAAGAAGGTGGTGGAGGAGTTCGGCGGGAAGGTTCCGGAGACGATGGAGGGGCTGCTGAGTCTGCCGGGGGTGGCGCGGAAGACGGCCAACGTGGTGCTGGGCAACGCCTTCAACAAGCCCGAGGGGGTGGTGGTGGACACGCACGTGGCGCGGCTGTCGCAGCGCTTCGGGCTTTCGACGGAGACGGACCCGAAGAAGATCGAGCGCGACCTGATGGCGCTCTTTCCGAAGGAGCAGTGGACGATGCTTTCGCACCTGCTGATCTTCCACGGCCGGCGTGTCTGCAAGGCCCGCGGCGGGACATGTTCGGAGAATCGGGTGTGCAGGGAGTTTTGCGAGGAGGGG
>CAZPFK010000145.1:0-3421 GCA_964585855.1 uncultured Vicinamibacteraceae bacterium | reverse complement strand
GCGACCCCCTCACCCGCTCCGCCCGATCGTCAGCGATGTCCGCTTCGTCGCCGCCTTCCCGCTCCCGCACCCCGCGCACCCGCCCCCCGACGACCGACGCGAGGGAAGGAACGGCCGAATCACCAGCCACGCCGCCCCTGCGCACACCAGTGTTACGATCCAGAATTGCCAGTCGTCAACCGGAAATCGCACGACTCGAATCCTCTCACGTCACCCCGAGTAACGTCAGCCCCTGGTAGACGCCAAGCGCTGCAACATACGCCACGATCGTCATGTACCCCAACTGCAGCCCCGCCCACTTCCACGACCCCGTCTCCCGCCGCGTCACCGCAAGCGTCGGCAGACACTGCATCGCCAGCACGTAAAACACCAGAAGACTCGCCGACGTCGCCGTCGTGAAAATCGGCGTCACGCCATCGCTCCGCGTCGCAGTGCGGATGCTCGCGATCACCCCCTCATCCTCTGTCAGCTCCGCCTCTCCATCCCCCACCAGCAGCACTGCCATCGTTGAGACAAACACCTCCCGCGCTGCAAAGCTCGTCATCACACCCACCGTCAATTGCCAGTCGTACCCCAGCGGCTCAAAGACCGGCTGCACCGCCTGCCCGATCCGGCCCGCAAACGAGTGCGCCTGCGCATGCCGCGCCGTCACCGTCGCCGCCTCCGCTTCGAGTTCCGCTGCCGCCTCCGGCTCCGCCTCGGCAATCTCCGCCGCCTGTGCCCGCATCGCCTCCGCCTCAGCCGGCGCATCAACCTGCGGATACGCGCTCAGCCACCACATGATCACGCAGATCGCCATGATCACCGTCCCCGCATTGCGCAGAAACACCATCGCCCGGTCCCACGTCACCAGCAGCGCATTGCGGATCGACGGCCGCTTGTAATCCGGCAGCTCCAATACCATTGGCCTCGATCGGCCCTTGAAGATCGTCCGCCGCGCCAGCGCAGCACTCACCAGCGCCGCCGCCGCGCCCAGCAGGTAACACCCCAGAAACGCAAGCGCCGCCAGCAGCGGTCGATCCAGAAACAGCAGACTCGTCAGCAGCACATACACCGGAATCCGCGCTGTGCACGACATGAACGGTGCCACCAGGATCGTCGTAAGCCGGTCCGCCCGATCCGGAATCAGCCGCGTCGACATGATCCCCGGAATCGCACACGCATGGCTCGACAGCAGCGGCACAAACGCCTGCCCCGGAAGACCGAATCGACACATGATCCGGTCCATCACAAACGCCGCCCGCGCCAAATACCCCGTGTCCTCCAGCAGTGAGATCAGGAAGAACAGCAGGCAGATCTGCGGCAGAAACACCAGCGTCCCCGCAAGCCCGCCGATCACCCCGCTGACCAGAAGATCGCGGATCGCCCCCTCTGCCATCCGCGCCTCGATAAATCCGCCCAGATGCGCAAACAGGCCGTCGATCCACTCCATCGGAAACGCCGCCAGCCGGAAGATCACCAGAAACAGCGCCGCCATCACCCCCACGAAAAGCGCAAGCCCCAGCAGCGGATGCGTAAACGCCTTGTCAAGCCGATCCGTCACGCTGTCGCTCTCGCGACCCACCGCCGCCCTGCCCCCAAGCGACTCCTCCACCACTCGGTCCGCCCACTCCAGAAACGCCGCATGGTCAAACGGGTCCGGCAACTCCGCCTTCCCTTCGCCGTGCAACAGATCGCCCGCAGGCCCCCGCGCCACCCCGAGCGCCTCCTCCAGTTTCATTCGCAGGCGATCAAGCCCCGCCCCGCTCCGCGCACACGTGGCCACAACCGCGCACCCCAGCCGCTCCCCGAGCCGTTCCGGGTCAATCGACAGACCCCGCCGCGCTGCAATGTCGGTCATGTTCAACGCCACCACCGTCGGCAGCCCGTACCGAAGCGCCTCCACCACCAGCCGGAGATTCCGCACCAGGTTCGACGCATCCGCCACCACCACCACCGCCCCCGGCCGCTCCCCAGCCGACCCCTCCAGAACCTCCCGCGCGAGTTTCGCCTCCGGCAGGTCCAGCGCCACCCGGTAGACTCCGGGAAGATCAATGATCTCAATCGCCGCCCCGCCCTGCCCGACGCGGCACGTCCCGACCCGCGCCTCCGCCGTCGTCCCCGGGAAGTTCGCCGTCCGCGCACGCAGACCGCACAGCCGATTGAAAATCGTCGTCTTCCCCGTGTTCGGATTGCCAAGCAATGCCGCCGTGCGACCGCGATGACCCGCCTGCCCAGGCCCCGGCCGAGTGGCGGATGAGGTTTCCGCGGCTGCCTGCGTCATTGAACCGCTGCGTGCGGAATCACCCGGATCTGCCGGGCGATCTCCGTCGAGATCCCGATCCGCGTCGTCCGCACCCGCAGAATAAACGGGTTCCCCGCCTTGCACACCTCAAGATCGCACGTCGGCGTCAGCCCCAGCGCGTTCAGGAGATCGCAATCCTCACAACGCAGATCAGCATCGTGAAAACGGGCCGACTGACCGGCAATCAGCGTGTCCAGCGTTACAACCGACTCGTGGGGCTTCATCAGGGCAGCTCGCTTCGCAATTGAGACGCATTCTCAATTAGGGCAAAGCATAGCCGATGCCCATTCACGGGCAAGCAGGGAAATCTCCCCGCCTCACCCCCCGATCACCACGATCTCCACCCGGCGGGACTTCTCCTTCGTCTCCCGGGGCTTCGTCGAGCCGAACCCGGCAACGTGGATCCGGCTCCCCGCAACCCCCTTCGACTCGAGATACTCCTTTACCGACAGGGCCCGCTCGCAGGAGAGGCGGTCGTTGGTCTTCCACCCCGACTTGCGGATCGGGTCGGCGTCCGTATGCCCCTCGATCCGGATCATCTGCCCGGAATAGGTGCTGTTGAGCACCCCGATCACCCGGTCAAGCGTCTGCTTTGCCGAGTTCCGCAGCGTGGCCGAGCCCGAGGCGAAGAGGATGTCCCCCTCAACCACCGCCGCAACCTCGCCGCCGGCCCGCAACTCGCCCTGCACCCCGGGAATGTTGTCAAACCCGGTCCCCCCGCCCGCTGGCTGCTGCGACCGCAGGTCCTCCCGCTCCATCCGCAGCCGGCTGTTTTCGGCCACCAGCTCCGCACGCTCGGCATCCAGCGACTGCAACGCCGACTCCTGGTCGCCCAGTTGGTCGCGCAGACTCTGGTTCTCAGCCAGCAGCCGCTCGTTCTCGCTCTTCATGTTGTTGTTGCAGCCCGTCAGCAGGAAGAGCCCCGCCGCAAGGCCCAGACAGGCGACGAATCGGGAGAGAGTCATGGTGTCCACCCTTTACCAGAATGTGTCCGCAAGTGCCATCAACGCGGCATCCGTACCGCCGCTCAATCTTGTAACCGCCCCGCCCCCCTTTGTCCAGACCGATGCCCCGAAATCCCCCCATTTTCATTCAACCCAGCCCCCGTCATGCCCGCGCAGGCGGGCATCCAGTCCC
>CAZPFK010000144.1:2049-3421 GCA_964585855.1 uncultured Vicinamibacteraceae bacterium | reverse complement strand
GGCGTGACGGGCCACCTTCGTGCGCTTTCGTAGGGGCCGCCATGCGGACCGGGTTGGGTAGGGTGGGATAAGCGAAGCGCATCCCACCAGTAGCACAGGCATCTTGCCTGTGTGATTCCTGCGAACAGGCGATACGCCTGTTCCACTCTTTCCTGTCTCCTCTCTCCTCTCTCCTCTCTCGGCGCAGCCGACTCACGCCGCCAGCCGCGCTTCCGCAGCGCGGAGCAGCAACGTCGGGCACTGAATGTAGGTTGACGCCGGCTGCGCTGCCGGACCGCGCTGCGCCCGGGGATTGAACCAGCAGGCGGTGATCCACACCCTCGCTCCGGGCTGAATGCCGTCGCCGAAGGTGATCTCCGTCGTCGTCCGCGTCGTCGCGCCGTTGAAGGCCCAGTCGTGAAGCTCATCCGGCGGCGTGTCGCCGACGAAACTGTAGATCATCGCGCCGGCCACTCCCTCAGGTTTGCTGCGACGGGGCGACTCTTCGCTGCGCAGACGCACGCGCACCGTCGAGCCGCGCACCAGATCTACAAAGGCGTGCGGCGCCTCATTCGGACGAGGGACCGGCGAAGGATTGCGATCGCGCACAGTGATACTCAGCGCTGACCGCTGCTCATCAGTGACAATCGGCGTGGCCTGAACGATACGCACCAACAGCCGGGCGTAGGCCTCCGCATCAGAGCGTGTTTCGTTCTTGACAACGATGGCAGGAGCGGTGCGCGTCGCGGGTTCAAACGACGTCTGAAAAGCATCGGCGTACGCATTGTGCAACGAGGCGTACTCGGCCGCCTGCGCTGCGGTCAGTCCGAATGAAGTCGGGTCGGCGCTGATCGTCTCACTGAAGACCCGGGACCACTGCAGAAACTCCGCATCTCGACGTGGGATGTAATCATGCGCCATGGGTGGTTCTCTTCTCAGGGATCAGGACTTCAATCACAGAGTTGGCGCGCAGGATTGCGATGCAGGTCTGCATCTGACGCGTGAATCAACACGCTGATCCTGCATCGGCGCTCCGCTGACGGTGCTATCGACCGGAGAGACTCACGTTCTCAACATTTGCGGCAATCTCCGAATGGTTTGCGGCAATTCCCGATAATGTCGTGGATTCCCACACGGCATGGGCCGGTCTCCACAGACGAGGTGCGGCCTCCCACGCGATGATCGCGGCGTTCCACGGGAGCGGTGCGGTCGGCAACATCTGCGCGGTGGACTTCCCCGACCGCGCCGGGGGATTCCCCGAGGGGATGGGGAAGACCGCGAACTCCGCTTACACACATGCCGGTGCAACGGGTATCTCCGGTAAGATTCGACTGAGGGTCGCCAGCAACGCGAAGGCGTCATCTCTGGAAAGCAGATCGTGTGAGAGCGGTAT
>CAZPFK010000144.1:0-1949 GCA_964585855.1 uncultured Vicinamibacteraceae bacterium | reverse complement strand
GGATTGAGATGCGTTCTGGTTGTTGCTTCGGTAAACTACAGGCACGATGTGTGGGTGTCGTGGGCTGAGGCGCAGCCGAAGGCCACGTGGCGGGCGATGCGGCTGTGTGGTCAGTACGGCGTGTTGGATTCTGTGAGAATGGGCAGCCGCGTGGCCTTCACTCGCGTTGCTCGTTCAGACCACGGCACAAGAGCCGCACAGGCAGGATGCCCGTGCTACCGGTGGGATGCGCTTCGCTTATCCCACACTACCCGGAACGGTCCGCACGGCGGACCCTGCCTCAATATGCCACCCGGCCGCCCCGATCAGCGTGCGCCGGCGGAGGCGACGTTTGAGGTCTCGCAGGTGCGGATGTCGAGGGCCTGGAAGTGCATGCCGCAGAAGCGGGTGTTGCGGGAAGTGGCGGAGAACTCGCCTTCGCGGTCGAACTGGAGGCGCTGCGTGTAGACGATGCGGCTGACGCCGAGGGTCGTTCCGGCACAGGGCATGCTGCGCGGGACCAGCGATCGGCCCTGCTGACCGCCGACAAAGAGGACGCCGGTGCTGCCGGGTGCTCCGCCGGTGAGGTGGATGGCGGTGGCACCGTCGGAGGGGCATCCGCCGCGAATGGCGAGCCGGAGGGCGGCGTCGGCGTGAGCGGTGCAGAGCAGTGAGGCGGCGGTGAGGATGAGGGTGGATTTCATGGGTGTCTCCTTTCCACGGGGATAGGGTGCGACCGGGCCGATTCCGCCATGATGACGGAATCGGCGTGGTCTGTCAATAGGGAGGCGGTCGTTTCAGAGAATCAGTGCGACGTTGGTGAGGTTGCAGGTGGCGGAGTCGCCGGCCTGTGCCCAGCGGTTGCCGCAGGCGGCGGCCGGCACGTTGAAGGTGGCAGTGGCGTTGCCGAAGGCGTCGCTGGTGATGAATCCCGGGACGAGCGTGACGGGGGCGGCGAGTCCGGTGGTGGTTCCGCCGCAGATCTGGAGCGGGGGGATGGTCCACGAGCCGGTGTTTGCGGCGTGGATGAAGTAGACTCGGGCGATGGGTGCGACGCCGTTGACCTGAAAGGTCATGAGGCCGGGGCAGGGGCCGGTGATGGTGAGGGTTTGGCCGGAGGCGGCTGAGGCGAGACACAGCGACAGCGTGGCGACGCAAGGCCGGGTGAGGCGAAACATTGTGAAATCCTTTCGGTGACGGGGAATCGGCGTTTGGGGGCGATTGCGGCCGATTTGCTGCCCGTTCAAGAGTTCAGGGTACCTGAAATGTGTTGATCTCGCAAGGGAGAATCCGGGACATGTCAGGGATTTGCGGGATTGGGAGTTGCGGAGGGGCTAGGATGTGGCGTTCATACGTCGGAGCGACATTCGCCACCGCTCCGCTCGATGCGGCACACTTGGCCGTATTGACCAGACCAGGCGAACAGGAAGGCCCAGATTTAATGGCTACTGGAACAGTTTCGAAGTTTCTTGACGAAAAGGGTTTTGGATTCATCAAGCCTGACGGCGGAGGGAAGGACGTTTTCGTTCATCACTCCGAGATTCAGGGTGAGGGGTTCAAGTCCCTGCAGGCCGGGCAGCGTGTCCGGTTTGACATCTCGCAGGAGCCTCGCGGCCCCAAGGCGAGCAACGTCGTCCCGGAGTAATCCCGGCGTCGTAATCATCAGGATGCAATCTTTCCAGCCGTGGGCGATGCCCGCGGCTGGTTTGCTTTCTGGGGTGGGCTGAGCCGCTTCAGGCAGAGTGGGTCGTGGGAGGGAACTCCAGGGTGACGCCGTTGGTGGAGTTGTGGTATCGCGTGAGGAGATCCGAGATCGCGGCGCGGATGGCCGAAAGGTCGGCCTCGGAGATCGGCGGTGGCGGCTCGAGGCCTTTGCCTTCACAGGCGCGTGCCAGCTCGGCGTTGAAGTCCTCGCAGGGCACGCCGTTGCGCAGTTCGACCTGGAGGAGGCCGACGATGAACTCGGTCTG
>CAZPFK010000143.1:0-3463 GCA_964585855.1 uncultured Vicinamibacteraceae bacterium | reverse complement strand
AAAATAATCACAATCGGGGCGGTTGTGCAATAGAAGGTGGGCGTCGGAGGGCGGGCTTGAGCTCGCGGCGCGCCGGGACCGGCAGTAGGTTCGAGAAACGGGTCAGTTCACCCAGCAGGACCCGATTGGGCTGGCAGGGGGCGCCAACCTCTACGGGTTTGCGGCGGGGGATCCCGCGAACTTCGGGGATCCGTTTGGGTTGTGTCCCTTCGTCCTCACGCGTCGCCCGTGCCCCGGCGCCGCCGCGACCGCCTTCAGCTTTATCCCCCTTGTCGGGGACGCCTACGATGTGGCGAGTGCGCTCGCGGGTCGTGATTTGCTTACGGGCGAGCGCCTCGGGGGCGTCGGCGTTGCCGCGACGCTCGCGGGCACGATCTTGGGGTCTGGTCGACTCGCCCGCGAGGGCGCGTCCGCGGCGTCGCAGTACGTCGATATCACCAGCCGGCGAGCGCGCGTCTGGAATCGGGCCACCGACCTGACGCCCGCGCAGTTCGGCGAGAACCTGATGCAGTCTGGCTTCGCCAAGTCATCTCCCGCTGACGGTATCGAGGTCTTCACCAAGGAGAATCGGCGATACGTGTTGCGGGGGCCGGAACACTCTAACTCTGGATGGACGGCAGACGTGTACATCGACGATAGGCTCGAAGGCAAGATTCGACTGGAGCGGCCGTGAGCGCGGGCGCCCTCCTCGACGCTATCAACCGCGCGTTTCAACACGAGCAGCGCCTGCCGCGAATGGTGTTTCGCGAGCACGTGCCGCACTTCCAGTATCGCTTCGCTGACAGCGCCGTTGTGACATCCGAAGGGCTCGGGGGCGCACTCGCGACCTGGGCCGCAGTTGCCGGAGATTCAGAGGTGCTCGGCGCCGCGGTCGATCTGCTCGATGCGCCGAACGCAAGCGCGGGGCGATGGCTGCGCTCCGACCCGGGCACCGTCGATCAGGCTCTTCAGGCCTGGCTCAGCAGCACGCACACGGAAACCTCTACGCCGCTCTTCATCCTCGCTCGAACGCTTGCATTCACTGGAACTTCCTCCTCTTGGGGGCTTTGGGTCGAACAGGACCGTGAACTCGCCGTGCTTGGCGCGCGACCTGAGCTTTTGGAGGATCTATTGCCGTGCGCGGCCGGCCTTGCAGAATGGGTTTCTGCAGATCAAGTGCGCGAACTTCTATCGCCGTCGTATCATCCTGATGACGTGCCCGAAAGCTTCACTGAGGCACTCCTTCGCAACTACTGACTCGGGCGGAATCTTCTACGCTCAAGCGCTATGGACTGATCTCTCCCGAGTCTGAATCGACCCGGGTTTGCCGGAGGCCCAGCAGAGTGGGAGGATTGTCTCCGCAGCCGGTCAGCCCGCTCGCGACCCTGATAGGCGGTGGCGGACGTGCCCTTCCGTGCGTGGCACGCGTGCACCGGGCAAAAGGTCGCTGGCTGGCAAGGCTTGCCGGACATCCGCCATTGGCGTATATTCCGTGATGCAGCTGATCGAGACGCGGACCTTCACCAGGCAGGTGCTGGCGGTCCTGTCCGACGAGGAGTATCGGGAGCTGCAACTGGCGCTGCTCCTTCGGCCGGACGCCGGAGACCTGATTCCGGGTGCGGGCGGCCTGCGGAAGCTCCGCTGGCGACTGCGGGGGCGGGGCAAGCGCGGCGGGGCGCGGCTGATCTACTACTGGGAGCGCGAGCCCGGCCGGATCTTCCTGCTGTTCCTGTATCCGAAGAACGTGCGCAGCAACCTGACGCCTGCGGAGGCCCGGGCGCTGCGGAAACTGATTGCCAAGGACGTGGAGGGATAGCGATGCGAAAGGACCTGTTTGCAGAGCTCGTCGCGAGCGTGACGGAGATGAGGGAGATTCAGGCCGGGCGCCGGGCACCGGCCCGCGTGGCCCGTGCAGCCGACCTGGTGCGGACGGGTGTGCCGGATGTCGCCGCGCTCCGCGCGCGATTCCGACTGAGCCAGGCGAAGTTCGCCGCGCTCCTCGGCATCAGCGTGGACACATTGCAGAACTGGGAGCAGGGTCGCCGACAGCCGGACGGTCCGGCGCGGATTCTCCTTCGGGTGGCCGCCGCGCATCCCGACGCGCTGCTGGACGTGACGCGCCCGGCGAAGAAGCGCCGTGCGAACCGGAGTGCGGCATAGCGCGGCGGCCCAGTCGAGCCCCCGCCTATACTGGCTCGGTGAGCACTGGGGGGGACCGCGCGTCGCCGGAATCGCCGGCGAACGCTAAGCTCTCCCTTCGGGCTGGTTCACCCAGCAGGACCCGATTGGACTGGCTGGTGGGGCCAACCTCTACGGGTTTGCGGCGGGGGATCCGGCGAACTTTGCGGATCCGTTTGGGCTGTGTCCGGACGCCGTGCGAGATGGTGAAGTGTGCTTGGACTTCTACATCTCGACTGAGACCGCGCTAGGAATCTGGAAGGGTGATAACCGCCTGCCCGATGCAGATGCACCGGCTTCAGCATCTAGGGTGCAGGTGGTTGCCGGGCCGGACGGCGCAAGAGTGGTCGGAAAGCCGACCTCCTGCTTCGTGTCCGGTCGTTGCGTTGAGTCCTCGGTTGCCGTTCAGTTCACTCGTGGGGACGATGGAGGGTTCACGGTCGGCGTGGTGGCGACCAACGAAGCAAGAGTCCTCGGCATCCCGAATCCTAGTATCAATGCGTCGGTCACCTTCACTCCCAATGGCAGCGGCGGCTACACTACGAGCGGGCTGCGGGATCCGTATCCAACACTCGCGGTTTATCAGCGGCAACACGGGCAGTGGTTCAGCATTCCTGGGGCGTTTCGGTCGCAATCACGACTCGGCGGCCTAGGCCTTGTGCCGATAATCGGGCCGAGAGATCGATGGTAGATGCACTGAAGGTGTACCTACGGAACACGTGCGTTCTGCTCGGTGCCGTCCTGCCGTGCGGTGTGCTACTGGGAGGACTGCTGCTGCCCGCCGAGTACGGGGCAGGCATTTCGGGATCCGAGGCGATCATCGCTTTCACCTACTTCTGGCTGATGAGCTCACCTCTCTTGGCTTTCGGAAGTGCCGTTCAACATCTGTCGATGTGGCTCTCGTCGCGATTGAGACCCACCGTGCGAGGGCGTGCCGTCGCGGCTTGGACCTCACCGCTGGCTCTTTCGTGGTGGCTGTTGCCGGCCAACTGGAGCCTGGAGCCGTCGGTGTCAGAGAATCCTGCGTTGGTGATACCTTTCGCCTTCGTGGTGGTCGCTTACGCTCTGGTCGTTCGGCCGCTGCCGATTGATGTTGCTCGGCTCGGGCGAGGTCAGTCGAGGACGGTCGAGGGTGACTACACGGCGGCGACAACCCGCAGACGTAGTCGAGGTCGATAGTGAGACGACCGGACGGGTCAGTCCACCCAGCAGGACCCGATCGGGCTGGCTGGCGGGCTGAATCTCTATGGATACGCCAACGGCGATCCTGCAAACTTCTCAGACCCTCTCGGTCTCGACTGTCGAA
>CAZPFK010000142.1:0-3666 GCA_964585855.1 uncultured Vicinamibacteraceae bacterium | reverse complement strand
GCGTGGTCGGCGATGGTGCAGCACTCCTCCAGGAAGGCCCCGAGGTGATCGCTCTCGGCCCGGTAGGCCTCGGTGGCGGCCGTCACGATGTCGGGGACGCCCAGCCCCTGCTGCTGCCATTGCAGGCAGCCCTGCACCGCCCAGGCGAGGATCCCGGCAGCCTCAGCGCGGAGTTGCTCGATCAGGTGCGGATTGCGATCCGCCTCGGGGATGGTCACGGAGAAGGGGATCAGCCGGATGCGACGCCAGATGCCCTCATCGGTGCCGCGGATCGTGGGCTTGTGGTTGCCGTAGATCCACAACTTGTGGGTGGGGTCGAACTCGATGGGTTCGTGGTAGAGGTGCCGGGCGATGATGCGGTCAGAGCCGGTGAGGTCCTTGATGCGGGCCTCGGCCAGACGCTGGTGCTCCTCCAGTTCCGCCGTCACCGCCAGCCGTACGCCGCGCAGCCGCGCCATGTCGGGGCTGGCTGCGCCGCCGCTGGCGCGCTCCTGCTTCATGATCATCTCCGTCGGGGCCTTCTGCGCATAGGGGCCAAGCACCGACAGGAGCGTCTGGATGAAGACGCTCTTGCCGTTGGCCCCGGAGCCGTGCAGGAAGAAGAGGCACTGCTCACCGACGTGGCCCGTCAGGGAGTAGCCGACGGCCCGCTGGATGAACTCCAGCAGGTCATCATCCCAACTGAAGATGTGCGCCAGGAAGCCCATCCACTTGTCGCACTTCGCTTCAGGATCGAAGTCCACCAGCGCCACCTTCGTCAGCAGGTCCTCGCGGCGGTGCGGCCGCAGCCTCCCGGTCTTCAGGTCGATCGTCCCGTTGCGGACGTTGAGCAGCATCGGGTCGGCATCCATCTCGGCAATGGAGACCCCCACCCCCGGCTCAGACTGCGCCATGGTGAGCATGTCGCGGACCCCCTGCACCCGCGCCGCCGCCCGGTGCTGCCGGCGATAGGCCTTCTCGAGGTCCTCCAGTTCCTCCTCCGACCTGCCCGCATTGCGAGCCTCCGCCAGCACCCGCTCCATCTCCTGGAGGATCTCCCGCGCTGTCTCCTTGGCACGCGACTCAACCTCAGCGCGTGCCTCCGGCGACCAGTGTGTGCCGCTCCAGACCAGCCACGCACCCAGTTCGTAGCAGTAGCGCACCTCTGCGCCGTGGCGGTCCACGAAGCGCTCCCCGTTGCCGATGCCATCCAGCAGCCGCGCTGACGGGCTGCCAGCGCTGTGGCCGCCTGCACCGGACCGGGTCGGTACCGTCGCCAGTCCCGCCTCGTAGCCGCTGGCGAAGGTGCTCAGCGTCCGCTCCGGCTCCTCGGCCTCCAGCCCGCACAGCCGCGCCCCCTGCAGGCAGAGGCGCTGCGCTTCCTCCCGGCCCATCCTCTTGCCGCCCAGATCCCAGGCGGCCTTGTTGAGGGCCTCATTGCGACCCGGCTGCGAGACTCCGCCGCGCAGGAAGGTCAGCGTGGTCGTGGTCAGGGCAATCGAGGGTGCCCGGGGCAGGCTCCTGACGATGCAGGATGCAAACGACCCCTTGCGGTAGGTATCGCCGCCGCGCTCATTGGGCTCGTTGGGAAGCCAGACCTGGCTGTTCCTGACACTCTTGGGGAAGACCTCGGGCTGGCCCGGGCGGTTGAAGCCCCACGCCTTGGCCCACGCCACGAAGGCCTCAGCCCTCATCGGCTCGGTGAGGCGATAGAAGGCGTGCAGTCCCTTGCCGCCCTTGGAGGTGAAGAGGATCGCCTCTGCGCCCAGGAAGCGATCGAGGGTGGCCTGCAGGTGGATGGTGCCGCCATCGCCGCTGTGGTCATCCAGGTCGATGCAGAAGATCTCCACGCAGCCATCCCGGTGCGGAACCAGCCCCAGCCGCTGCGCGCTGTGGATGCGATACTGCTTACCCTTCTGCGTCGTCGAGGTGAAGGTCTCCTCATCGAGCGTGCCAGCGCGGTAGGCGGTCAGGGCGCGCTCGGCATCGGCCTGGTTGAGGACCCACCCCGGGGAGAGGTCGCCGCCGCGCTTGGGATAGAGCAGCGCTGCCCGGTCCGGCTCACAGCAGGGCAGCAGCCACTCCAGCAGCGTGAGACGACTTGGGGCAGACGCCGGGGCCGGGGGATGCTGCACCTGGCTCACGGCACGTCATCTCCGTGCGGCACCGGCCCCACCCACGGGCCCAGCGGCATCTCCGTGCGCTGGACCGTGAAGGCCTCTGCGCCGATCTCGTGCATCAGGTAGCCGGTCAGGAGTTGCGCAGCCGCCTCACCGGCGGGCGTGCCGGCCTCGATGAGGATGACGACCGACGGCGGCGTCGTGTCATAGGCCACCACCAGGCGGGCGCGTGCCTCTCCGGCGAGTCCCTCCACAGCCAGGACGGCCACGTGCAGGATCGGCTCAGCCCAGGCGGGGTCGAGGCCGCAGGTGAACTCGAAGCGGTAGATGGGATGATCCATGAGACAGTGCTCCAATCCCCTCCCCCCCACACACGAACACACCGCACCCCCCGCCGCTACCGGTTACCTATGCCGTCGAGGGGGCTGCTGCGCCTCCTCGCACTCGAACCCTGCCTTGCGGAAGTGCGGCTGCATCGCATCCAGTGCGTGGCGGACCCAGCGCCGACTGACCGGGCGGCCCAGGCGATGGCTCCACTCCCGGGCCGTGGCGGCCGCGCCGTGGGCTGCAGCGAACTCCAGGAGTTCCCGCTCCTCCTCGGTCAGGCGGTCCAGCGCGCAGCGCTCCGCCTCCAGCACGTCGACGTCCTCGCGGGGGCAGCGGCTCTGACAGCATGTACGACGGCGCAGATCGTCCGTGCCGATGTGGCTTCGAAGGGGCCGGCACTCCCCCTCGGCGGTGATGCAGACGCGCTCCAGTGAGGCAGCGCTGAGACCGGGGCTGCGCTTCTGGCGGCTGCGGGAGCGCAGTTCCATGCGGACCCAGGCAGTCAGCAGCGCGGTGACAAAGGCTTCCACGTTCCCCCGGGCCGGGTCATAGAAGCGCTCCTTCTGCAGGAGGTAGACGAACATGTCCTGGCGCAGGTCGTCGTAGTCGGACCGGGAGAAGTCGCTGCGCCGGCAGAGTTGCCGGGCCTTGATCTCGATGAGGGTGGTGGTGAATGGGTGGGAGAGGAGGTCGGAAGACTCGGCCATCGGTTTACTCCGAGGCCGGCGGTTGGGCTCCCGTACCAGTCATCGGGTACACGTCGAGGGCGGTGCCGCGACGACTCATCGCGGAGAAGCACCGGTGCGCCCGTGACTGGCCGGTTAAGAGCAGACCGGCCTCGGACGAGGGCCACGGTGTCGCGGCTGGCGCACAAAAGAGGGCGAGCAGATGGCTCGCCCTTGTGCGTGGAAGATGCTGTGGAGAAGTCAGTTAGCGATACTGTGAGAATTTCTTTGCCCTGTCGCGACTTTGCGACGCGACAGTTCGGGCGACAGATGGGGAGTCCTCGGTGCGTTTCACGGCCTTAACGCCGCCGGCGCGCTGCACGGCTCGATAGACCTGGTCTTTCGAGACCGGCCGACCCAGCCGGTCGGTGAGGAGCCGCGCAGCACCGCGCAACGAATTGCATTCGGCGTACCCGCCAACAAGAACATCGTCCTCAAGGTGGCCCTTGATCTCCGCCTTCACCTGCCGCCGGACGACCCGCTTCTTGATCTCCGGATCGATGGGGAGCAGGCTC
>CAZPFK010000141.1:0-3669 GCA_964585855.1 uncultured Vicinamibacteraceae bacterium | reverse complement strand
TGGTGGGATGCGCTCCCCGAGCGTCGCTTATCCCACCCTACGCGACCCGGTCCGCGCGGCGGACCCTACGGCGTTATTGCGCCCAGGCGGAGATGAGGCCTTCGAAGACGAGCGTCATGTTGATGTTGGCGTTGAGGCGCGATTCGGCCTCGCGCAACTGATCTATCCGATCCGCCCAGGCGTGGGCTGCGTCGGCATCATCACGCTGCAGCGCTTCGCGCATGCGGCGGTCGGCGTGGCGGCTGAGCCAGTGCATCATCAGGCGGGCGCCGGCGCGGTTGGCGGCCTCCTTGCCCGCGCCCTTGTTCCTCTTCACCCACTCACCGGCGAATTCGTCGATCAACGATGCGAGGCGGGCGGGGAAGTCGGCAGGCAGGTGGCCGGTCTCCAACGCATCAAGGCGCGATTCAAGGTCGGCCCGCCAGGCGAGGAGGTCGTAGTCGAGGAGGCGCTGGGCGAGGCCGGGCGAGCCATCGCAGAGGTGGATGAGAAGTTGTTGTGCGTGGGCGTCGAGGGAGGTGAACTCGGGGCGGGTCTTGAGCCAGCGGCGGAAGTCCTCGTCGGAGAGGGGCGCGAAGGCGACGCGGCGGCAGCGGCTGCGGATGGTGGGCAGCAGGCGGTTCTCATCGGCGGTGCAGAGGATGATGACGGTTCCGGAGGGCGGCTCTTCGAGAGTTTTGAGGAGGACGTTCTGGGCCTCGCGGGCCATGAGTTCGGCCTCATCGACGATGAAGACCTTGCGGGCGGGGGCGTCGTGGGCGAGCTGGCTGGAGCGGGCTGCGGGCTCGACGAGGAACTCGCGGACGACCTCGACGGGGATGGTGGTCATTTTGCGTTCGCGGATCTGCGAGTCGCGGGAGTGGCGGGCGAGCTCCTTGTTGACCAGGTGGAGGTCGGGGTGGGTGTCGGCGGCGATGAGGCGGGCGCACTGGCCCTCGGGGTTGCCGCGCCACTGGCCGGAGAGATCGGGTGCGGAGTCGGGATCGAGGAGGATGGAGGCGAAGGCGAATGCGACGGTGTGTTTGCCGACGCCGGCGGGGCCGTGGAAGATCCAGGCGTGGTGCAGTCTGCCCGAGGAGAGGGAGTGCTGGAGGAGACTGAGGGCGTCGTGATGTCCGAGGATGTGGTCCATGGTGGGCGATCAATCATTGGCGGGTCGGGTGCTGGTGACGTCGGAGTAGCGGAGATCGAGGAGGATGAAGCCGATGGTGCCGATGGCGGCGACGGCGGCCCAGATGAGGAAGGAGTATTCGCGGGTGGGGGTGATGTGGAGTGGGCCGAGGTTTCCGGTGTAGAGGAGGATGCCGATGTAGGCGCCGATGATGCCGCGCAGGCCGGTGAGGGTGACGTGGGTGGTCATGTAGATGTTGGCCTGTCGGGGTGAGGCGAAGTCGTTGTGGCCGATGTTCCAGGCCAGCGCGCCGCCTCCGAAGGCAAAACCGCGGATGAGCTGTGCGATGGCGAGGAGGCCGACGGAGTAGTGCGCGGCTGCGTAGAAAGTGACAATGTGTGCGGCGACGAAGAACCAGCCGTGGATGGAGCGGAAGCGGATGATATGGACACGGTCGAGGAGGCGGGCCCAGATGGGGATGGCCAGCGGCATGAGGCACTGGGGGACAACCTGGAGCAGGGCGATGGCCCACATGTAGGAGAGGTTGAGCTCGTCGGCGCCGAACTTGATCAGCGGAGCCATGACGGCGAGGTTGCTGATGCCGAGGATGAACATGCAGACCATGTAGCCGCGGAAGGCGGAATCATCGCGGAGGACGCGGGTGATGTCGCCGAGGGTGCGTGCCCAGTTGACGACCATGGTGCGCGGCATCCATGAGCCGCCGTCGGTTGCTTCCTGCACTTCTTTGCCGGGCTGAACGGTCCAGGGGCGTCGGACGCGCATCAGGCCGAGGGTGTTGGAGCCGATGACGCCCAGGGCGATGGCGAGGGCGTAGGCGAAGCGGAAGGATTGCTCGTTGTAGTCCATCAGCGAGCCGAGGATGAAGCTGAGGCCGCACTGGTAGATGACCTGAAGCGTGATGATCTTGCCGGTGATGCGGGCGCGGTCGGAGCGTGGGTAGTTGGCGCGCCAGAGGACCGAGCGCAGGGTGATCGTGCCGGTCAGCAGCATGCGCGAGGCGACGACGGCGGCGGTGAAGGCGTAGAGGCCGAAGGCGTTGAGGGGGAGGATGATGATGAGGCCGACCAGCGCGAGGACGCCCCATTGCAGGCGGACGAGGTTGCGGACCGTCTGCTGGCCGCTGGAGAGGTAGGCCCAGATGAAGCTGGTGATGTTGGAGAAGGCCGGCGCGGCGGTGACAGTGGCGATGACCCAGCTGGGGGTGTCGGGGAAGGCCTTCTGCGCGATGACGCCGGTGATACCGCCCTCGACGGTCGTGATCATGATCGACCAGAGGGTGTTGCCGACGGCCTCCTGGGAGTAGGTACGGCGAGCCAGGAGGGGGACGAACTCGGGGGAGAAGGAGGAGAGCAGGCCGACACGGCGTACCGGGTCGGGCTTCCAGAAGCCGGGCTTCGGAGGGGAGGGGGAGGAGGTTTCGGGGGGCGAATCCTCGAGGAGCGGCATCTGGGGTGCGGTCCGTGCGGGTGAAGCGGTGAGCATAGGCGGGAGGAAGCGATGGCGCAAGCGTGGCAGTCGATTCGCGAGGCACATTCAAGGTACTAGACTCACGACATCCGCAGTACAGGAGCATTACCGTGAACCCCCCACTCACAACGCTGCTTGCCGGTCTGCTCATTTCGCTCGGTGCTCTCGCGCAGCCGGAGACCCCGATCGATCCGGAGCACGCTCCGCCGGCCTTTATGGCGGCTGAGGATGTCGCCGAGATTCCGATGACCGATGTCACGCTGGCGCAGCATCGGAAGATGCGCTACGCCCTGCTGGGGCCGCTTGAGGGACAGGCGAAGCCGGCCGAGGGCTGGAAACTGCTGGTGGTGATGCCCGGAGGCGACGGGAGCATCGGCTTCCATTCGTTTGTGCGGCGGATACACAAGCACGGCCTTCCGGAGGGGTATGTCGTCGCGCACCTGGTTGCGCCGATCTGGTCGGGAGAGCAGGCGCGAAGCGTCGTCTGGCCGACGGAGGCGCACCAACTGGAGCGGGTCGAGTTTTCGACGGAAGAGTTCGTCGATGCGGTGATTACCGATGTGAAGGAGCGGATGGAGGTTGATGCGGAGCGTGTCTATTCGCTGGCGTGGTCCTCAAGCGGGCCCGCGGCGTACTCGGCGGCGCTTGCTGCGGAGTCGCAGGTGACGGGATCGCTGATTGCGATGAGCGTCTACAAGCCGGCGTTGCTCCCGGCCGATGCGGTTGCCCAGGGGCGGTCGTTTTACCTGTTGCAGTCTCCGGATGACCAGGTGACGCCGTTTCGCTTTGCGGAGGAGGCGGAGCGAGATCTCTCAGCGCGCGGGGCGCGGGTGACGGTGCATTCGTATGCGGGAGGTCACGGCTGGCGCGGGCCGGTGTATGAGTGGATCAGGACGGGCGTGGAGTGGCTGGAGGGGGAGTGAGGGCTGCCAGTGCCTCACCCGCCCATCGTCACCAGAACTGCCCGCTCCTCCACCACCCCCTTCACCTTCGGAAACATCAATGCCGCCTCGATGATCATCCACACTTCGAGCACCAACGTGGCGACGGCGATGATGATCAGGGTGCGG
>CAZPFK010000140.1:0-3675 GCA_964585855.1 uncultured Vicinamibacteraceae bacterium | reverse complement strand
ACCACCGTCGTCGGCCTGCCCGATGTCTCCGTCCGCGAGGCGATGGAGCGCGTCCGCACCGCAATCATGAACACCGGCTACGAGTTCCCCGAGGCCCGCCTCCTCGTCAACCTCGCGCCCGCCGACATCCGCAAGGAAGGCACACTCTACGACCTGCCCATCGCCCTGGGCCTCCTGCTGGCCAACGGCACCATTCCGCCTGCAAGAAACGGCGAGGGCCTCGACCACCGGAGGTTCCTCTTCGCCGGCGAGCTCGGTCTCGACGGCCGCCTCCGCCCCATCAACGGCGCCATCTCCCTGGCCCTGCACGCCCGCAAGCGCGGGCTCACCGGCGTCATCCTCCCCAAAGACAACGCGCGTGAGGCCGCAGCAGTCGATGGTGTGGAAATCTACGGCGTGACCGATCTCTCCTCGGTCGTCGGCCTCCTCACCGGACGCTTCCCCTTCGAACCAGAATCGCCGCTCGACTTCGACGAACTCATCGCCGACGCCCGCCCCACATTCGACATGGCCGACATCAAAGGTCAGGAAGCAGCCAAACGAGCCCTGCTGATTGCCGTCTCCGGCGGCCACAACCTCATTATGCTCGGCCCTGCGGGCACCGGCAAAACCATGCTCGCCAAGGCGCTCCCGGGCATCCTCCCCCCGCTCACACGCGATGAGGCCCTTGAGGTGACCCGCATCTACTCCTCCTGCGGCCTGATGAATCGCGATGAGGGGCTCAAGGTGCTCCGCCCGGTGCGCACCCCCCACCACACCGCAAGCGCTCCGGCCATCATCGGCGGCGGAACGGTGCCCAAGCCCGGCGACGTCAGTCTCGCACACCGGGGCGTGCTCTTCATGGATGAGTTGCCCGAGTTCTCTCGAAACGTCCTGGAGACGCTGCGCCAGCCCCTCGAGGACCGCGTCGTCACCATCTCCCGCTCCCACTCCACCGTGCGCTTCCCCGCAGACTTCATGCTCGTCGCGGCCATGAACCCGACGCCGCGCGGCGACATGCCCGGAGATGAGTTCGGCCGCCGCACTATGGAGCGCTACCTCTCCCGTCTCTCCGGCCCGCTGATCGATCGCATCGACATCCACGTCGAAGTGCCCGCCATCCCCTTCGAGCGCCTCCGCGCCCGCCCGGACGGCCGGCGCAGCGCTGAACTGCGCCTCGAGGTGCTTGCCGCCCGCAGAGTGCAGGAGCAGCGCAACGGCGAGGGAATCCTCAATTCCCACCTGACCGGTAAGCAGCTGGATCGCATCGCCTCGCTCGACGACCCCTGCGCCTCGCTGCTGGGCCAGGCCGTCGCCGAACTCGGCCTCAGCGCCCGCGCCTACGACAAAGTCCGCCGTGTGGCCCGCACCATCGCCGATCTTGAGGGCGTCGAGTCGATCCAGCCGCAGCATGTCGCCGAGGGCATCCAGTATCGCCTGCTGGATCGCATGCTCGGGTAGAGTCAGGGCTGCTGTGAGAGAATCTGTTCGACAATCCCAGAGTCATCGGGCAGGATGCCCGCCTCGACCAGTCGCGGGATCAGCGCCACCCACCGATCCTCCCGCGCAAAGACGTCGCGGAAAACCGGCAGCGCCTCGTCAACCTCGCCATTGGCCGCCAGCGCCACCGCATGCCAGAAGGGGATCTCCGCTATCTCCGGCGCCAGGCGCGCCGCAGCCGAGTACTCCCGGGCCGCCGCTGCCGCATCGCCATGCTCGATGGCGACATCGCCCGCATTCATGTGCTGGTAGGCCCGGTGAATCCCCAGCAGCCGATCCAGTTCAGCGACCGGATCGGGATGATCCTCCACCCGAAGGTCGACAATGCGATTAACCCACGGCTTTCCTGTCGCCTCGGCCGCCACGATCAGAATCGCCGCCGATTGCCGGCCCCGGATGTCGCCCCCCTCGGCCTCGGCCGCCTGAAGCGCGGAAATCATTCGCTGCGCCAGATCGCCGTCGGCGGAGCGGAACGCCTCGGCCATGGCGGCCGGAACGGTCGGGCGATCCATCAGATTGGCCTGGACTGTGAATTGCCGCTCGGCATCCTCGACATGCCCCGCTTCACGGATGCACCGCGAGCCGGTGTGAACGGCAACCCGGCCCTTGGCGTCAACCATGGCTACCTGGCGCACCTCGCGCCCCTCATCTCCGGCAAGCAGTGACCGCAGCGCCTCCGGAGCCGACTTGCCCATGCCCATCAGATCAAGGCCAAGCGGTCCGTAGGCGGGGTCCACCAGCGACTGCGTCGCCACCGCCCCGACGCCCGCCTCCGCCCAGGGGACGATCGGCCCGACCGAGAACCAGTGCGATTGCACCGCCACCCCCATCTGCCCCGTAGCCGGGTCACGGGCGACGATGGAGTACGTCGCCACCGGGCGGATCGCCAGCGACTCGGCGGAACGGTGGATGGGCCCGGGCGAGGAGCATCCCGGAAGATGCACAAGTACGGCGATGAGACTCAGAATCAGCAGGAAGGAGGGCATTGCGGGCGTCCATATCAGGAGGACCGGGAGTGAGCGTTGCGCACACGATGGTACAGATTCCCACAGGGCCTGCAACGGGGAGGGGGCAAGGCCGGTAGAGAATGCAGCACAATCGGGCCGCGACGCCTCTGCGCTCACTAATCATGCTGGAATGGGGGAGAGCGGAAGCGTCCGGAGCCTGTGTGCCGGACGCTTCAATTTTCTCACGGCCGAGAAAAACACACACGCCGCCGAAGGGCTCGGCGGCGTCGTGACGTGGAGCTGATCGGGATCGAACCGACGACCTCTTGCATGCCATGCAAGCGCTCTCCCAGCTGAGCTACAGCCCCGAATTGATGCAGAAAGCGGGGTGGTCGGCCCGCAAATCTCGCGGAGAAGACTACCCGGCGGTTTCCCGGCGTCAACCGGGGGGCCGCGATTGATCCGCAGCCGGAACCCACTCGGTGGTGCAGGGGGCAATTGGTGGATACCGTCGGGTGCGTGGCGACGGCTGATTTTGCCAACCTGACGATCCTGGATCACCCGCTGATCCAGACCAAACTGACGGAGATGCGCCAGACCGAGGCCTCTCACGGTCGCTTCCGGTCCCTCCTGGAGGAGGTCGCCGGACTGATGGTCTATGAATGCACGCGAGACCTGCTCGTTCGCGCCATTCGCGTCCACACGCCTCTTGAGGAATGTGACGGGGCGGAACTCGCCTCACCCGTCACGCTCGTGCCCATCCTCCGGGCCGGCCTCGGCATGACCCACGGGATTCTGAACCTGATGCCGGAAGCCGGCGTGGGACACATCGGCCTCTATCGCGATGAGAAAACGCTTCGCCCGGTGCGGTACTACGAGAAGCTTCCGCCCAACGTCGCCGAAGGGCGCGTCTTCATCGTGGACCCGATGCTGGCAACAGGCGGCTCAGCCGTCGAGGCGGCCCGTCGCCTCAAGGATCGCGGCTGCAGCGACATCGCTCTGATCTGTCTGGTTGCGGCTCCTGAGGGCGTGCGGGCGATGCTCGATGCCCACCCCGAGGTCCGGGTCTTCACGGCCGCGCTGGACCGGCAGCTCGACGATCGCGGCTACATCCTGCCGGGACTTGGCGATGCGGGTGATCGAATCTTCGGGACGCTGTGAAACGACGGGGCAACTGAATCGTCAGCGCCAGTTTCGCACCATCGCCGCCGCGATCACCGCAGCCGTCTCCGTTCGAAGCACATGCGGC
>CAZPFK010000139.1:0-3754 GCA_964585855.1 uncultured Vicinamibacteraceae bacterium | reverse complement strand
TTCGACTTCGTGCTCACCAACCGCAGCCGGTGGTCGCACGAGCGCCGGAGGGTTGCCGAGATGCGGATGCTGCAGGGCCGTCCCCTGCGTGAGATCGTCGAGCGCACGGGCCTTTCGATGCACGAGGTGCGACGGCATGACGCCGCGCTTCGCGCGCAGTATGAACTCGCCTATCCGCAACGGAGCGCTGCGCAATGACATCCGCCTGCGAGATTCACCTCGGCCGATCCGTCGCCACTGCCGTCACCCCCGGCTCCCGCGTCATGGAGGTTGCCGCGATGTTCGGCCTCGGCGTCGATGAGTCGCGCACCCTCACGATCATCCCGCCCTGCACGCTGCCGCTGCGCGGCGGCTCGGTCATCTTCATCACCGGGCCGAGCGGTGGAGGGAAGTCCACCATTCTCAGCCAGATCGCGCAGCAGGCCCCCGAGGTTCACACCTTCGCCGGCCTCGAACCCCTCCCCACCGCGCCTCTTGTCGAACAGATCGGCGAGACGCTGCCGGATGCCTTGCGTGCTCTCTCCCTGGCCGGCCTCGGCGACGCCTTCATCATGCTCCGCACTCCCGAGGAACTCTCCGACGGCCAGCGCTACCGCTTCCAGTTGGCGCGGCTCATAGATCGAATCCGCCGCAGGCAACGCCCTGACAGCGGCCTGCGCATCATCCTCGCTGACGAGTTCGGTGCCACCCTCGACCGTCACATGGCCCGGACGGTCGCGGCCAACCTCACGCGCTGGGTCCGCAGCCGCGACGACCTCTGTTTCGTCGCCGCCACCACCCACGATGACCTCCTCGAAGCCCTCTGCCCCGACGTTCTCGTTCACGTCGCCGGTGCCGGCTCGGTTGAGATCCTCCACCACCCCGGGCAACTCCCATGACGCATCTTCTTAACAGCAACGACGTCGCCATCCGCCCCGGCTCCATGGCCGACTACGCACCCCTCGCACAGCACCATTACCGCTCCGGCCGCCCGTGTACTGCCGTCTCGGTCTGGAAGGCCGTCATCTGCGAGCAGACGGTGCGCGAGCGATTCCTCGGCGAGCCGGCGAGGGAGCGAGTCGTCGGCGTGCTGGTCGTCAGTCTGCCCAGTCTGTCGTGTTTTCTGCGCGATCTCGCCACCGCCGGCCGCTACCGGAATCTCGGGGCGGCGAACACGGCGCGCGCACTGAATGCCGAGGTCCGCACGATCAGCCGCGTGATTGTTGATCCTCGTTTTCGCGGGCTCGGCCTGGCCGTCTCGCTTGTCCGCCGCGCCCTTTCCGAAGCGACGACCGTCTACACCGAGGCGCTGGCGGCGATGGGCCGTATCAACCCATTTTTCGAACATGCGGGCATGGTGCGCTACGAGCGGCCGCCTCGGCCGGAGCATCAGCGACTGCTGGATGTGATGGCCGAACTTGAGATTCCCCACTGGCTCACCGCCTCGCCGATGCGCCTCGAAGCGCAACTGCGCGCGCACGGAGATGCACGCCGGGCCTGGTTTGAGGAGGAGCTGCGCCGATGGGCCGCGGCCGTCAGTCGCACGCCTGCCCGCCGTCGCAGCCGCCTCACCTGGGAGCGCTGCGTGCAGATTGCCCGCGATGAACTTCTGCTTGTCCCTGTCTATTACCTCCACCGCAAGGAGAACCCGTGAACCTCATTGATGTCAGACTCGACCGGCTGCGCGGCCGAAGCGACAACGCCAACGCCATGCCCGCCGACCTGTTTGCGAAACTCACGCGGCACATCGCCGCCACCGGGCAGTACCCCGCCCTGATCGTCCGTCCCTGCCCCGATGAGCCCGACGCCTTTGAGATTCTCGACGGCCACCATCGCGCTGCCGCCCTGCGCCAGCTCGGCGCAGTCACGGCGCGCTGCGATGTCTGGGAGGTTGATGATCAGCAGGCGTTGATCCTTCTGACCACGCTCAATCGCCTCGAAGGCCGCGATGACCCCTTCCGCCGCGCTGCGCTGCTGGCGAAGCTGCGGCAGGAGATGTCGTGGGAGTCGCTGGCGGCGCTCCTCCCCGAGTCGCGGCAGCGCGCTGAGCAGACGCTGGCGCTGCTTGACGATCCGCCCGAGCCGGCTGCGCCGCCTCCGCCCGATGACCTTCCCCACGCGCTGACATTCTTTCTCACCGGCGCGCAGCAAAGGCGTCTCGAAGCACACCTCGCGCCCCACAGCGGCACCCGCTCGCAGCGCCTCATCGCCCTGCTCAACCTCGACGACCCGGAGGTGCAGCCATGACCACGACGATCACCCGCTGGAGCGGCGAACTCACCGAACGACTCATGCAGGCGGTCTACGACGGCCGCCTCGAACTGCGCGAACTCGCCCAGGCGGAACGACTCTCGCTCTCGGCCCTTGCCGAGTGGGCCAACGAACCGGCCACACGCCGCGCCCTCGACGGACTCTGTCGCCTCAACGATGCCCGCAGCGCCATGCTCGTCAGCCGCTATCGACCCATCGCCGCAGGCAAACTCCTCGAACTGGCCGGTGAGGGGGCCGGGGGCGAGGTGGCGCGGAAGGCCTGCGTCGATCTGCTCAAGGTGTCGCTGATTGCCGCCGAGCCCGCCGTTGCGGCCCGCGATGAGGATGAGGCCGCCGTCGAACCCGCGCTGCACGATCTGCTTGCCGCGCTGAGTCGATCAACTTCGCCTGATGGTGATGAGGACGATGCGGAAAGCGAGAGCGACCGGTGAACGCTCTCATCCCGCCTGCCCTGCGCCGCCGCCTCGCGCTGACCCGGCCGCGAACTCCCGATGAGCTGCACGGCTGGTGCCGCGCTGTCCTGGGCTTTGAGATTCCCCGCGCCCCTCGCTGCGAGGGAAACGCCGCGCCGTTTGACTACCTCTGCCACGCCTTCTTCGAGGAGGTCCAGCCGCGCGACTGCGTGGTCTGGGCGGGCCGGGGGGCCGGCAAGACGCAACTGGGCGCGATTGCCACGCTGCTGGACCTGCTCTTCAAGCCGGGCATCCAGGTGCGCATCCTCGGCGGCTCACTGGAGCAATCCTCCCGCATGCACGCCTACCTGCGCGAACTCGTCGATCGCGATGAGTTCCGGAATCTTCTGCGCAGCCGCGCCACGGGCCGGCGGATCGTCCTGCGCAACGGATCGGCGGCGGAGATCCTGGCGCAGTCGGAGGCGTCGGTGCGCGGGCAGCGCGTGCAGAAGTTGCGTTGCGATGAGGTGGAACTCTTCGATGAGGACATCTGGCGCGCAGCGCAGTTTGTCACCCGATCGGCCGAGTGCGGCGGTGTGAGCGTCGGCGGAGCCGTCGAGGCGCTGAGCACGATGCACCGGCCCTTCGGCCTGATGCGCGACCTGACGGATGATGATTCACGCCGCACCTTCCGGTGGAACGTGGTGGATGTGCTGGAGCGGTGTCCACCGGAGCGGGAGTGCGCGGGGTGTCTGCTGGAGGGCGACTGCGGGGGCCGGGCGAAGGAGGGTGAGGGGTTTCTGGCCATCGACGATGCGATTCAGCAGATGCAGCGCAGCAGCGGGCCTGCGTGGGCGAGCGAGATGATGTGCCGCATTCCCGATCGCAGCGACAGCGTGTACGTCGCCTTTGAGCGAAGCGTGCATGTGCGTCGGCCGCCGGCGGGGCTTCGCGGGCGGTGGGTGCTGGGGATGGACTTCGGCTTCCGGGCGCCGACGGTCGTGCTGTGGGGCGTTGTCGATGCGGACGATGTGCTCTGGATCGTCGATGAGCACGCGGCAACGGAGCGGACGATCGAGGAGCATCTGGCGGCGATTGTTTCGCGGTCGTGC
>CAZPFK010000138.1:0-3940 GCA_964585855.1 uncultured Vicinamibacteraceae bacterium | reverse complement strand
TTACAACCTTACGGATATCGCTCCCGGCGCGCTGCTGCAAAAGGCGCGGCGGCACACTCTCACACCGGTCCGCTACTCGACGGTCTCACTGAGCGCGTTTGTCGTTCGTTCAATCTCGGCCCCCTGGAACCAGACAGTGCGACCGCTTGCAGCGGGCGGGACATGCACCGTCCACTCGATGTCGCCCTGGGAGTCCGCAGGGCCCGACACCAGCAGCGAGGGGTGGGCCAGATCAAGTGTCACGTTGAGCTGGCGGACAAACGTCGATCCCCACCCGCGCAGACTGTAGGCGATGTACTGCCCAGCCAGGGGAGTTGCGCCGCTGATCGAGATGACGGCGTCGGCGCCGCCGACCAGGTTAGCGATCTTAAGTGAGTAGAGGTCCAGAGGTGAGAGGCGGACGGCGCCTCGCACATTTGTGTTAAGGTTAAGCGCCGAGGCAATGATCTGCCGAGAGTCGTTGATGTCGTTGGCGCCCGACCAGTCAATCAGCCATTGATTCTGAGAAGGATCGATCAGTTCGCCGAGACTGAAGGAGCCCTCCCCCTCCAGGTAGACGCCCGACGCCGTAAAGTAGTAGTAGAAGAGCGTATCGCCAAGGTCATTGATCGCAGTAGCGCTTGTAGTCGTAGCGCACCCGCCCAGAAACAGCCAGCCGCTTTCCTGCCGGTAGCGGACCGGAAACGTGCTGCATCCGGAGAAGCCGAGAATGGAGCCGGCGAAATCATCGTTGTTGTTCAGCGCAGCACTGATGAAGCCCTGCCAGTTGCCCGGAGGCAGGGCGAAGGTCTGCACATCAAGGGTGTTGAGGTCCAGCAGTTGCGGGCCGGACAGCACGTGGCGAAGGTCATTAACATCCGTCGCCTGCCCGATATGCGGCAGACGCACAGGTCCGTTGCCGGTAAACAGAACAGGGTTGCTGAGATTCCAGCCGAAGAATCCTGAGCCGCCGATGATGTCCCCGAGATTGTTGATCGCATAGGCGCTGCTGTAGGGATCGCCCTGCAGAGTTCCGAGCAGCACTACTTCGTACGATGATCCGACGGGCCTCCACAGCGCTGCCTGAGGCTGCGTGATCACAAACTCATTCGGGCACACCGCTCCGACAATCACTCCCTGGTCGTTGATGTCATGGGCGCGTGAGGTCTCCATGCCGACAGGGAGCGGGAGGAGCTCAAAGGGACTGCCTCCGTGCGATACGCCGGCCAGCAGACGCGTGCCGTCCACATTGAGGTTGCCGACGATGCTTCCGGATTCATTGATCGCCGTGCCGGTGTACCCTTCACCGAGGAACTGAACCTCGTAGGAAGGCGGCGCTGCACTGGCGACGGAAGCGGCAAGGAGAAGCGTGCTGGACATGGATCTGAGGGAGTACATTACGATCACCTTTCCTGATGACGGCAAGGCCGACAGGCCTCGTCGATGAAGTTCCCATTCTGAACAAATGACTGCGAGCACCCCGCACGTTGCTGATCCCGGGGTCAGCGCACCACCTCCACGACGACATTCGTGGTCCGGTTGATCTCTGCAGCCTGAAACCAGCCGGTGCGCCCGATCGCGGCGAGCGGTACTCGAACGACCGACTGAAACGCTCCGTCGGCTCCCGCAGATCCTGAAGTCAGCAGGGTCGGTCGAGCCAGATTGAGGGTGACGTTGAGAGGACGGACATACGTCGATCCGAGCCCGCTCATGCTGTATGCAACATACTGGTTGAGCAGCGGAGTCGCGCCCTCGATGCTGAAGATCGCATCCGAGCCGGCAATGAGGTTATCGACGGCAAGCTGGTAGGAGTCGACCGGGGAGAGCAGCAGGACACCTCTCTCGCCTGTCTGCAGATTGTTTCCGAAGGCCGCCATCTGACGCCGGTTGTTGATGGCGGTGCCGAAGTTGTTCAGGATGTACCAGTGTCCGACGGGCGGATCATTGATGAGCGCCTCGATCTGGAAGGTTCCGAGGCCCTCGAACCGAACGTACGGCACGTACTGTATGTGCATGAGCGTGTCGCCGAGGTCGTTGATGTCGTTGGCGCCGTTCCACTTCCCGCACACTGAGAAAACCTCCCACCCGATGCTGTCGGTGAATCGCGCAGCGACGCGGTCGCAGTCTGTCGAGGTGGTGAGAATCGCCAGCCCCGCCACCTGGTCGTTCTCGTTGATGGCCTCCGCCGTCGTGGCGAGGTAGTTCCCGGGCGGAACGCCCAGGTCCTCCACGATCATCGTGTTGAGGTCCAGCCGCTTGACGGTGAAGGAGTGATCGACGACCATTCGCCGGTCATTGACGTCGGAAGGGTCAAAGATGCCTGTTGACGTCAGGTCGATCGGACTGTCGCCGCTGCGAAAGAGCGCAGGATACCGGTACATCCCCACCTGCGAGTTCCCGACGATGTCTCCAAGGTTGTTGATCGATGTGGCAAGACTCGTCGTCTCACCCGGAAGACCGGCGAGAATCTCTACGTCGTATCCGCCGCGACCGTCTGGTGTCCACAGGGCGGCCCTTCCGCCGAATTCCACCGAGTAATCAGTTGGTCCGACAGCTCCGACGATCTCTCCGAGGTCGTTCACATCCTTGGCGACGCTGGTGAGCATGCCCGGCGGCAATGGAAGCAGGCGGACGTCAGGGTCGGCCACCCAGCCGCGCTGGCCGCTGGCGACAGTCGTGCCGACGATTATCGCCGACTCATTCATCGCCGCAACGCCTCCGTCCCCTCCGAGGAACCTCGCTTCGTAACGGGGTTGAGCCGTTGCGGTCGCCGCGGATGCGCCGAGACAGGAGACAAGCGTGCCCCGGAGGCAGAAGCGCTGCAGTGACTTTCGAGCGATCACAATGACACCTCCGGTCTGTTGTCGCTCTGCGGCAATGGCAGTGCGATGGGCTGACGATTCATTCCCAAACCATTCCACTCGGTGCATAACGAAGAGAATCGGAACCGACCGTGGCCGCGCAAAGGCCAGCACCGCAGCAGTCGCGAATCACTGCAGACACACAGAATGCCCTCCCGAATGCACGACCGTTGCCATCACATTCGCTCGCATGAATCTGAGTCCTGTCATGAACCCCACGCTTCCCGCCTGCGGATCGACACCGCAACCACTCCGCGACATTGAACGATGCAATCGTCGTACCGGAATATCCTGCGCGAAGGGGCCAGCGGATCATTCAGGGAAACTTCCCTGCTCCGAGAGGGCTGCTCACCACGGCCGAGCCATTGCAGTGCTGCTTCCCATCAGGTGCGGACGCACTCCGGTCAGACGCCGGGATGAAGAGTGGTGCAAGGTTCCGCCAGGGCGGCTGCCAGCCACCGGCCTTCACGAACGTCGCGCCAGGCCGGATTGCAGTATGTGTCGTTGCGCCGTCGCAATCTCCCTTCCGTCTCCGCCCCAACACCCGGAAAACAACAGGCCCGCCTGCGTTCGCAACCGGCCCGGGAATAGCGGACGAGTAGCGGTGTTCGCGCCGGTGGCAGTCGGCTCACGCGCAGAGACAAAGCGGGTTAACAGAGCGATCTCACGCGTAACCGATTGCTGTGCATCGCTTTATGGCACAACGGGGCCGCCTCGACTGCTGCTCAGGAATGCTCGTCACGCCGTATGCTGAAGACGCCTTGACTCGACCGCGAAGTGTGAGTGCGGCGGACAGTCCAAGAATTGGGCGCGACTGGGAGTGTGCTGCGACCCAATCAACCATTCACCCGATACCTGGCCAGAGTCACTATTCAGTCACACGGTGCTTCAGGGTCAGGGGAGTTGCTCGGGGACCACTGGAGGACTTGTCGGACGTCGCCACCCCGGGTAGCCTTAACACGTGACTCGTCTCCTAGCCATCCTTCTCCTTGCCACGACCGGCCTGCCACGGTTTCCAGTTGCAGCCGGAGGAACCCACGGTGATTGTGGTCATCAGGGATGCGCGACGGTCGTCGAGGCGATCCCCGGATGCTGCGAGC
>CAZPFK010000137.1:0-4135 GCA_964585855.1 uncultured Vicinamibacteraceae bacterium | reverse complement strand
CATCGGCGCATTTCTCTTTCCGCACCTGACGACCAACTCCTCGATCGTCTGGGGCAACGTCCTGCGCGACTCGCACTACGGAACCGCGGGCCACGCCGGCGTCGAGACCTTTCAGCATGAGGTCAACTTCATCCACGACCTGCCGGCCCTGATCCTCATCGAGATCTTCGTCCTCTGGCTGCCGATCGCCTACCACGCCCTCTTCGGCCTCTACATCGCCACCACCGGCAAGAGCAACGCCCGACACTACAACTACCAGGACAACATCCGCTACAGCCTCCAGCGGCTCAGCGGCTACATCGGCATCCTCTTCATCTTCCTCCACATCAGCAGTCTCCGCTGGGGATGGACCTACGGCGGCCTCCTGCCCACCTTCGACCCGCAGCACGCCGCCTCCACCACCGCCGCCCACTTCCAGGGCGGCCTGCGCGGCACGAGCATCACCATCTTCTACCTCGTCTGCGTCCTCTCCCTCGTCTTCCACTTCGCAAACGGCCTCTGGACCGCCGCGATCACCTGGGGTCTGACCATCACCGTCGAGGCGCAGAAGCGCTGGGGCTACGTCTGCGCCGCCATCGGCCTGGCCCTCTCCGGCGCGGCCGTGCTGGCAATCTTCGGTTTCGCCACCCTCGACCAGGACAAGGCCCGCTCCGTCGAAACGATGATGCTCTCCGGCGGAGCCCACTCCGTCGAAGCCGAAACCGGCGGAGCCGATGCGGCGGCTGAGGATCACTGAGAAGAGAAGAACACACGCAGGCACACGCGCGCAGCGCGATCAAGGAATCTGAATCGATGAATGCGAAGAAGCGGGCAGTCGTAGTCGGGGGCGGACTGGCGGGTCTGGCGGCGACGATCAAACTCACCGAGGAAGGCATCCCCGTCGACCTCGTCAGCATGGTCCCCGTCAAGCGGTCGCACTCCGTCTGCGCCCAGGGCGGCATCAACGCCTCCAACGACATCGCCCGCCAGCAGGGCTTCTCCGAGTGGGTCCACATGGAGGAAACCCTCTACGGAGGCGACTTCCTCGCCCACCAGCCCCCCGTCTACGAAATGACCCACTGGGCCCCGCGCGTCATCGACCTCTTCGACCGGCTCGGCGTCCCCTTCAATCGCACCCCCGAAGGCAACCTCGACCGACGGCTCTTCGGCGGCTCCCTCTTCAAACGCACCTTCTTCGCCGGCGCCACCACCGGCCAGCAGCTGCTCTACTCCCTCGATGAGCAGGTCCGACGCGCCGAAGCCGAAGGCAAGGTCACCAAGTACGAGTTCTGGGAGTTCCTCTGGCCCGTCCTCGACGAGGCCGGCGTCTGTCGCGGCTGCATCGTGCAGGACATGCGCACCATGGAGATCCGCGCCCTGCCCGCCGAGGCCGTCGTCATGGCCACCGGCGGCAACGGACTGGTCTTCGGCAAGAGCACCAACTCCGTCGTCTGCACCGGCGGAGCCGCCAGCCGCTGCTACCAGGCCGGCGCGTGGTACGCCAACGGTGAGTTCATCCAGGTCCACCCCACCGCCATCCCCGGCGCTGACAAGTGCCGCCTCATGAGCGAATCGGCCCGCGGCGAGGGCGGCCGCGTCTGGGTGCCCCGCCAGGCCGGCGACACCCGCGACCCGAGGCAGATCCCCGAGGCCGACCGCTGGTACTTCCTCGAGGAGAAGTACCCCAAGTACGGCAACCTCGTCCCCCGCGACATCGCCACCCGCGAAATCTTCGACGTCTGCATCAACCACAAGCTCGGCGTCGGCGGCGGTAACATGGTCTACCTCGACCTCACCCACAAGCCCCGCGAATACATCGAATCCAAACTCGGCGGCATCCTCGAAATCTACCGCAAGTTCGTCGGTGAAGACCCCGCCGAAACCCCCATGAAAATCTTCCCCGCCGTCCACTACACCATGGGCGGCCTCTGGGCGACCTACACCGCCAAACCCGACGGCCGAGGCATGGTCTACGGCGCGCCCGACACCATGATGACCAACATCCCCGGTCTCTACGCCCTGGGCGAGGTCAACTACCAGTACCACGGCGCCACCCGCCTCGGCGCCAACGCACTGCTCTCCTGCACCTTCGACGGCCTCTTTGCCGGCAAGGGTGTTGCCGAGTGTGTCCGCAACAGCGATAAGGTCGCCGCCGAACTCGACGCCTCCCTCTTCGAGGGCTTCGTGAAGCGCGAGCAGGAGAAGGTCGATCGCCTCGTGAAATCCACCGGCTCGGAGAACCCTTACATCATCGGCAAGGAGATGGGCGAGGAGATGACCGCCGCCTCCACCGTCGTGAAGGTCGGCCGGCGCATGGAGCAGGCGCTGGAGCGCATCGGCGAGTTGCGCGAACGCGCTGCGACGATCAGTCTCAGCGACACCGGCATGTGGACCAACCAGAACCTCTCCTACGCCCGCGCCCTCAACGACATGCTCATCATGGCCGAGGTCATCCTCAAGGGCGGCCTGCTGCGCGAAGAGAGCCGGGGCAGCCACTACCGCCTCGACTTCCCCGAGCGCGACGATTCGCGCTTCCTCAAGACCACCGTCGCGAAGTTTGACGAAGCGACGGGCCGGCCCGAGATCTCCTACGAGGAGATCACGATGGGGCTGGTCGAGCCCCGCGCCCGCACCTACGGCAAGGTGGAGTCAGATGCGAAGAAGCCCGCCGCCGACAAGCAGAAGGTCGGCGTGTAGGGGCCGCCGTGCGGACCGTGTTGGGTGCCATGGTCTGAGCGAGCATCGCGAGCGAAGGCCATGTGGCCGTCGATTCCTCGAGAGCGGTTGGGTGGGATAAGCGAAGCGCATCCCACCAGCGGCATTCTCAGCAAGTAGCGGCCGCACTCCGTGCCGGCCGATTCCTTAGACTCCCCAACGAGCCGGAAGCGTGAGCGACGGACACGCCGCGTTCCCCCGCCCCGGAGGGGTGAAGGAGTCGGCGTCGCCTTCGCCCCTTCGGGGCGAGTGAGTGGTGAGTAGTAATGCTCCATCTCCACGGGTTGCGCTCGACCGCTGCGCGGTCTTCGCTCCACCCATGGCTACAACCCGACGCCCCTCCGGGGCACGGACACGGCGCTGAAGCGCCTGATGCCCAGTGCATTGCGATCCAAAGCGAGCCCGACGCGTGAGCGAGGGTAACAGGGTCTGCGCCCCTCACGCGCCCACTCCTGTCATCGACTCCAATACGAGCCGCGGGTGTGGGCGAGCGGGTGCACAACGGCCCCGCCTTCGGGGGAGCGCCGGAGTGGGGGCACATCGTCATCGACCCACCTTCCTCCTCTCTCCTCTGGACACCTCCGCCCCAATCCGGTACATTGACCCCGATGAACTTCATCAATCCTCAACTCCGGGCAGAGGGGGTGCGGGGGAGACGGCGAGTCTCCCCTGCGGAAGCGACCACTCGATTTGAGACAATCGATGTGGAGGAGACTGACGTAGCACGCCGCGATGGACCGCCCAGAGCCCAGGGATGGAGAGGACTAGCGAGCATGACAATCGCGGAAATTGCTGACGAGGTTGCAGCGATCGACAGGACACAATGATGCGACGAATTGGGTACGTTGGAGAGCCGTTCCGGGACTACGGAAAAGTTACTGCAAACGGAACTCGTCGATTCGTCCGGCGAAGTATTGCAATCAATGTGCAATGCATATACTTTATATTGATTTCTGCTCTGTGCCTCGCTTACGGATTATGGCGACTCTCGCTGGTCCTGCGCTTGCCTGAAGTGCTCGGAATCATCGCCTATCGAATGCAAGTGCATCCTATCTGGTGGCTCGAAGCAGCACTCCTCCTTCCATTGGGAGTCTACTACTTACGTCCGGGACTGAGGTACCTCGCGGCCATGCAGCTGGTTGATGTTGATCTGGCCACAAACACGGTATTGTATGCTGAACGAGAGTGGCTGCGTAAACGACAGGGAGCGCACAGCCTGGCTGCTGCAAAAATTGTCTTGTCTCCAATGAAGGATGCTTCGAGTTCGGGCGCCTTGAGGTGGAGCGGATACGGAGTAACCATGTGGATTGTGGATCACCACATTGTAATCGCGTGCGGTCGTGACATTGATGCGCTGCAGACATTTGCGACGGAAATGGCACAGTTGACAGGTCTCAGTTTCGAGGAGACCGAAGAAGTCTTTGATAGAACGCAAACTCGC
>CAZPFK010000136.1:0-4455 GCA_964585855.1 uncultured Vicinamibacteraceae bacterium | reverse complement strand
CGCTGGATGTCGTGAATCTGCCGCGCCGTCAGCCGCTGCCGGTACGCCCCCACCGAGGCCGTTGAGACTGCCGCCTCGGCGTTGGCCTTCCACTCCCGCTCCCGCTGTGTGAAGCCGCCCCCGCTCCGCTCCCGCACCAGCGCGGAGGCATCGCACGACTCCCCGAGGAAGCCGCAGACCGAACCGATGGTGATCTCCGGCTCGCGGACGAGCGCTTCGTAGCGGACCGTGAGGTATCGCTCGCGCGGCATGGTTGCGCTCAGACGCAGGTGATCGGCGATGATCTTCTTCCACTCCCGCGCCACCGCGAGGTGGCCGGCCTTTGACCAGGGGACGCTCAGGCGGGAGGCGACGGCGTCGCGGGGGTCGCGGAGGAGGTGGATGAAGACCGCTTCGGGAAGCAGGGCGGCGATGCCCTCGACGCTGCGGCAGTGGTGCGGGCTTTTTTCGCCGATGCGGGCCTTGCCGGTCCGTTCCCGGTGCAGAGCGCAGAGAAGGGAGAAGACATCGGCGGCGGAGCGCGGCGTGGTTGCGAGGCGTCGTTCGAACTCAGCGCGGTCGAAGCCCTGGTCGGCAAAGCGGGCCGAGGAGAGCCAGCGATCGAGGGCGGGGGCGGGCACGGGGCTGCGGGCGCAGCCGAGCTGCATGAAGATCTCCGTCTCGGGGGGAACCCAGAGGCGGGGATGGGCATTGAGCATCGACTGGAGGAGCGTCGTGCCGGAGCGCGGCACCCCCACGATGAAGAAGGGCGCGTCGGTTTCATGCTGGTTGCGCGCGGACATCCGGCTGCATCGTATCCCTGAGGATCGATCAACCGGTGTCTGCGGGAAGGAGAGTCGGTCGCCTGCGGAACGTAAGCCGAGTTCTGTTCCGCCCCCGGGCCGCAAGACCCGGAAGCGGGGTGACCATTTCTCTTCCGACGCCGTTGCCGACGCCATGCCGGGTTTCCCCGGAGCGGTCTACCCGTCTCCATGCCGGCCGGACCGGCCGTCGACTCTCGTCGCAGAGACTGCGTGACCTTGCACGCGGTGGGGTTTGCCGTGCCGTCCCGGTCGCCCGGAACGCGGTGCGCTCTTACCGCACCATTTCACCCTTACCTGTGCGGAGCGAACTCCGCCATCGGCGGTGTGTTTTCTGTGGCGCTGTCCCTGGCCCCCGACCGTCTCCTGCCGCCGCGGATGCGACGGGCTTGTGATTGGGGCCGGTGGGTGTTACCCACCACCGTGTCCTGCCGTGCTCGGACTTTCCTCTGCAGGGGCAAACCCCTGCAGCGATCACCGCTTCCGCAGGGCGATCGGCTGATCCTAGTGCCACAACCTCCCGACCACCACCTACGATGGCTTCATACGCTTCGTTCGTCTCCGTCTCAGGCAGGATGCCGACCATGCCCAGCAGCCGCACCGCTTCCGATGATGACGCCCAACCGCAGACCGAGGCCGGCCGCCGCACCATCCTCTGGGCCCTTCCGGCGCAGGCCCCGCTGATGGAGGAAGTGATCCGCCGCGCCGGCCTGACGCCCGTGGCCGTCGGCAGCCCGCAGGGAGCGTACCCCGACAATCCCGCGCAGCGCATCGATGACATCCGCCACGCCGCCCACACCATCGACCACGATCTCATCCTTCTGGCCACGACGCGCGGCCTCGGTGATCTCGACGCGCGGCGTACGCTCCTGAGCAGCGCCCGGGAGATCATCACGCTGGAGCCGCTGCTGGGCGGTCCGGATGACCTGCCGCTGGCCGATGCAGCACGGGAGGTTGAGAACCCGTCGCTGCTGCGGCACACGAAATCGCTGCGGTGCTTTCTGGATGTGCGCGATGATTTCGGACCCGTACACGCCGTGAGCATCATCTTCCGGCAGAGTCCGCTGCACGGCTCGCTGCACGCTCGCCTCTTCGACGCGCTGGATACGCTGGAGATCCTCTGCGGCCCCGTGGAGCAGATCGACGCCGCGCTGGCCGGCGTGCCCGTCGATGCGGCCTCGATCGCCTCGTGGGATGGCCACCTGACGCTCAACGCCCGCTTCACCGCCAATTGCGCCGCGGCGGTCTGCGTCAGCAACCAGGCGGGCTCGTGGTTCCGGGGCGTGACGGTGCTGGGGCCGGGTGGATGCGTGCGCCTCACGGATGGGGAGTTTGAATGGCTCAGCCCGGAGGGTGTGCAGGTGGACTCGGCCCGCGATCGCCTCGGCCGCAATCTGCCGGGGCCGTTGCTGGCGCGGGAGATCAAGCGCATCCTCGACCCGCGCAAGCCGCCGGCCGATTTGCTCAATCTCGGTCGGCTCACGGCGTTGTGCGAGGCGGTTCGCCTCAGCGCGGTCACCGGCGAGTGCGCTTCGCCCCGGAAGATCTCCCGGATGCTGGGGCTGGACTGAGCGAAGCGGCCCTGAAAGCAGAATCCCGCCGACGCATGCCACGACGGCGGGATGGAGGGGAGAAGGAAGATTGCCGCCAGTATGACCCCGACCGGCAGCCCGCGGCGTAATGGACAGACTGTCCACATGGCGAATGCTTAGAAAAATGAAGACTCCCCGACCGGGATGGCCGGGGAGTCGAGTGCAACCTGATCCTGCGGGCCTCAGCCCTTGACGGCGATCTGCCGACGCCGGGCGTGGGTCGCCTTCGGGAGCGTGACGGTGAGCACGCCGTTGGTCAGCGAGGCGTCGATGCCGTTGACATCGATGTCGCTGTCGATGGCGAAGCGTCGGTGGAAGTTTCCGATGCCGTACTCCTGCCGGAGCCAGCCGCTCTGCGAAGCCCGGGCACCATCCACCCGGCCCTGGATCGAGAGCAGCCCGTTCTCACACTCCACGCTGACCGACTCGCGGCTCACGCCGGGCAGGTCGACCAGCAGCGTGACCAACTCGGCATGATCGACGATGTCCACGCCAGGGCGATAGGTCCACCCCTGGACGGCCGACTCCGGCGCGCCGGACTGCGGCGCGCAGGTGATCTCGTTGTTTCTGGTATTCGTGATGGCCTTGGTTTCTGCCATTGGAGCATCCTCCGTTTCAGACTCGCTTTGAGACATTCGATGGTCGTGCAACTGCGGGATCACGATCCGTTGACGGTGATCTTGCGGGCGCGGGCGGCCTCCGACTTGGGCAGCCGGACCGTCAGCACGCCGTCGCGCAGCGTCGCCTCGACCTTGTCGGCGTTCACATCGCCGGGGAGGGTGATCGTCCGCTCAAAGGCACCCATGGCGCGCTCGCGGCGGATGATCTGGGCATTCTCCTCGACGGCGAACTCACGCTTGCCGGCAATCGTCAGCTCCGAACCCGTGACCGAGACCTGCACGTGCTCGGGCGCAAAGCCCGGCAGCTCCGCCTCGGCGACGTAGGCCTCCGGCTCCTCGCGAATGTTCAGGGCCGGGAAGGCGCTGCGCGAGAGGGCGCGCGGCATCAGGGCGACACCGGGGCCGCCCACCATGGACTCAAAGAGCCGATCCATCTCGGCGATTCCACGATGAAGCACATCTCCGTTGAAAAGCGTTCTGGAAAGCATGGCTGCATCCTCCTGTATCAACTCAACTCGCTCAGCCCCTCGGGGGGCTCACTGGACTGGAGATGCAACCTGCATGCCAGCCGGGAGCGGGCCTGGAGGGCGGAAAACCCCTGAAGAAATAGGGGTGAAAGTGTCGAATCGACAACAGCGCGTGCGGCGGGCTGTCAAATCGACAGGTGGGGCGGGGATGGCGGGGGTTTCTTACCCCCTCCCCCGCCTGCGGGGGAGGGATGGGGAGGGGGCTGCGAAGCCACAACACCTCAAGACACCCCCACCCCGGCCGTTGACCTGCGACCCGAGCGTCCCTTCCCCCTCCCCCGCCGTGCGGGGGAGGGATGGGGAGGGGGCAGCGAAGCCACAACACAACAAGACCCCCCACCCCGGCCCTCCCCCGGCGACCGGGGGAGGGAGACTGTGTTACCCCTCGTCAGTCATTGGACTCGGATCGCGGTCAAGTTCCACGGCACGCTCCCGGCAACGGCGTTGAAGGACGAGACACACACCATCAAGATTCTCGATGATATCGAGCGTTCGGAATCGCACAGTGTGCACTCCTCGTCTGCTCATCCAACGGTCACGAACTGCGTCCTGATTCTTTCGTCCGGTGTGAAGAGTTCCATCCACTTCAACCGCCAGCTGCAGTGATGGGCAGTAGAAGTCGAGTGTGTAGGGACCAATCGGAAACTGGCGACGAAACTTCCACCCGAGCGCTTTCCGACGAAGCACCCTCCACAGACGGCGTTCGCAATTGCCCATCTCTGATCGAAGCCGTCTGGCGCGATCCGTTGCATGGCGGGTGGTGTTACGCAATCCCATGAATCCATGATATCGGGTGACTCTTCCCCCTCCCCCGCAAGCGGGGGAGGGATGGGGAGGGGGCTGCGAAGCGACAACACCTCTAGACACCCCCACCCCGGCCGTTGACCTGCGACCCGAGCGTCCCTTCCCCCTCCCC
>CAZPFK010000135.1:2539-4460 GCA_964585855.1 uncultured Vicinamibacteraceae bacterium | reverse complement strand
ATCAGCACGCCGACGGGGCGGCCCCAGGTCGTCGGGCCCTGCGGGTCGATGAGGAAGCCGGTGACGAAATCCTCATAGTGGCCCAGGGGGCGATGGGTCTGCGGATCGAAGGGCACGAAGACGATCTTGTAGCCCGTGCCCGCATCGCGGTTCCACGAGCCGCGGAAGGCGACGTAGGCGCCGTGGCGGTAGCGCTGCGGGAAGGCGTGCGTCTCGCCCGGGTAGAAGGCGAGGCCCAGCGCGGCGGAGTGGGACTGGAAGAGGACATCGGGCATGAGGGTGCGCTCGGCGAGATCGGGGCGCTCGCTGCGGTCACCCTCAGTGCGGCGGGGGTCGAGGTTGTCGGGAGTGAGATAGGCGTAGGGCCAGCCGTAGAACTCATCCTGGCGGATGCGCGTGAGGTAGTCGGGGACCAGATCGTCGCCGAGGCCGTCGCGCTCGTTGACGGTGGTGTAGAGGTCGCCGGTGTGGGGCTCGAAGTCGAGGCCGACGGGATTGCGCAGGCCGAAGGCAAAGGTCTTGAGGGTGAAGGGGCGGGCGTTGAGCTCGATGTACGAGACGGCGGCGCGGGGCGGGTCTTCCTCATCGACGTTGGAGCGCGAGCCGACGGAGACATAGAGCCGGGAGGCGTCGGGGGAGAGGATGACGTTTCGGGTCCAGTGCTGGTTGTAGCCGCCTCCGGGCAGGTCAACCATCTTCTCGCCGGTCCCCTCGACGAGGGACTCTCGGCCGATCTGCCAGGGGAAGCGCCAGACGGCATCGGTGTTGCCGAGGAAGAAAAAGTAGTCGCCCTCGACGTCGGTGGCGGTGTTTTCGGCAAAGGCCATACCGAAGGGGATGTAGAGGCCGTGGCTCTCATCGGCGAAGATGTTGCGCTGTTCTGCGATCCCGTCGCCGTCTTCATCGACGAGGCGCCAGATGCGGTTGCGGCGGCTTTCGGCGAGCAGGACGTGGCCATCGGGAGTGAGGGCGAGCCAGCGGGGGTTGTCGAGGTTGTCGGCGTAGATGTTGACGCGGAAGCCGGCCGGCACGTTGAGCGTGGCATCGTCGGGAATCGGGACGACGCGCGGGGCCTTGCGGGCGCTGTCGGTGTGGAAGGGAGGCGGGAGGTCGTCGGCCTCGATGCGGATGGGCTGCGGCTGGAAGTTCTCCGTCGGCACGGGCTGAGCCGGGGCGAGCGTTGCGGCGGTGCAGGCGAGAGCGGTTGAGAGGGTGGCGGTGTTCACTGGGAGTCCCCCGATGGGTTCGAGTCTGAGGCCATCATATGAACACGCTGGACCTCAGCGCAGGCGCGATCGACAAACTCGTTGGCCACATCTTCGGAGGCGAAGACACCTTCGATGCGCTGTTGTCCGCCGCTGGTGTCTACGTAGCCGACGGTGCGGCGTCCCGAGAACTTCGGACGGATGAAGGATTCGAAGCGTTGCCAGGGGATGAAGAGGCGGCTGAAGTTGATACGGCGGAGGTAGATGCCGTCGTGCAGGATGACGGCGCTTACGCCGAGGCGACGGGAAAGGTGAACTTCGAGGAACATCAAAGCCGCAGCGCAGAGCATGGGGATGAACATCTTCCAGTTTGCCTGCAGCGATTCGAGGAGGCTTTGTCCTTCGTCAGTGACATCCAGATAGGTGGTGAGCGTCGGCTGGAGGCTCCAGATGATCGTGAGCGACAGTGTGAACACGGGAAGCGGTCGGCGCGGCCGGAACTCCTTGGACATCGCATTGAAGCGGAGTCCGCATTCAGGACAGGCGCCTTCGGGGGGCAATCCCCGCCATGAGTACCTGCACTTCGGACAGGCCGGGACACGCTGGGCGATGGGGGTGGGGCTCATGGGCTGTCCCCCGATGAGCGAACCCGCGCGAGTTGCCCGGATGCCGCTTTGACGAACTCATCGAGTTCACCGCTGCTGCGAAAGGGGCCG
>CAZPFK010000135.1:0-2439 GCA_964585855.1 uncultured Vicinamibacteraceae bacterium | reverse complement strand
CCGACCACCCTCTCGACCGCTCATCAAATCGCAAGCCGCACTCCGGACACTGGCCTGCGGCGGGCAGTCCTTCCCATGAGTAGCCGCACTGCGGACAGTCGGGGATGCGCTGCGCGATGGGGGTAGCGAAAATCGGCGATGATTCGGCCATGGGCGGAACCATCATAACGATTCGGCCGGGCCGGCGTCAGTCCTCGTCGTCGAGGTCGAAGTCGAAGAAGGAATCGCTGTCGCCCGGCGCCGACGAGACGGTGCGTGCATCACCCGAGGCCGGAGACCCCTCCTCCCCTTCGTTGGGCGAGGCGATGCGGATCGGCTTGACCTCGGCGGGATGGCCGTTGATGACGACCTGGAAGGGGACGCTGCCGACGACGATGACGTCGCCGGGGAGCAGCTCGCGGCGGCTCTTGCGGAGCACATCCTTGTTGACGACGGTTCCGTTGGAGGAGCCGAGGTCTTCGATGACGAACTCTTCATCTTCCTCATCGAAGAAGACGGCGGCGTGCTCGCGGGAGACGTTGGAGAGGGGAATGCGGAGGTCGCAGTCTTCCTTGCGGCCGATGATGTAGCGCTTCCCGATTTTGATGGGAAAGTCCTTCCGCGAACCGTCCGCCTTGAACATCACCAGCGCTGCTTGCATGGAGGGCCTTTCAGTCGGTGACCACGAACGTTACGGCGAGCCTACGCTCCCCTCTATCGCCGACCACCCGGAACCCTTCGGACTCAAGGGCCGTGAAGATCAGCCTGCAACAGACCGAATCTCCGCCCCGCCGGGGGGCTTCCGGCACGGGCAGTATAGCGGAAGTCGGTGGAGTCGTCGATTCCGCCGCCGGAGCCCGGTCGGCCTACCTCCATGTGCCTTTCTGCTTCCACAAGTGCCATTACTGCGACTTCTACTCCATCGTGGACAACCGCGACCGGCAGGAGGCCTTCGCCGCCCGGCTTGCGGGGGAAATCGCCGCCTGGGCCCCCCTGCTGCGATCGCCGCTTCGGACCATCTTCGTCGGGGGCGGCACGCCGACGCTTCTGACCGTCGCCCAGTGGCGGACGATTCTGGCCGCCCTGGCCGCCTGGCCGATCGACCCGCAGTGCGAGTTCACCGTGGAGGCCAACCCCGAGACCGTCACCGCCGACCTGGCCGAGACGCTCACCGCCGGCGGGGTCACCCGCGTCAGCATCGGGGCGCAATCCTTCAACCCCATCCACCTTAAGACGCTCGAACGCTGGCACGAGCCGGCGTCGGTCGCCCGGGCCGTCGGCCTGCTCCGATCGGCCGGGATCGACAACCTCAACCTCGACCTCATCTTCGCCATTCCCGGGCAGACCCTCGATGAGTGGGCCGACGACCTCCGCCGCGCCCTCGACCTCGGGCCGACGCACCTCTCCTGCTACGGCCTCACCTTCGAGCCGCGCACCGCGCTGACGGCACGCCGCGACGCCGGGGAGATCGCACCGGCCGATGAAGACCTCGAGGCGGAGATGTTTGACCTGACGCGCGAGATGCTCAGCGCCGCCGGACTCCTGCCCTACGAGATCTCCAACTTCGCCCGGCCCGGCCGGGAGTGTCGCCACAACCTCGCCTACTGGCGTGATGAGAAGTGGATTGCGCTTGGGCCCTCGGCCTCGGGGCACCTCGACGGCCTGCGCTGGCGCAATGCAGCGCATCTGCAGCAGTACCTCGACAGCGCTGCCTTTCCGCCTCTGGAAGAAATCGATCGGGCCGACCCGGCGACGCAACTTGCCGACCGGTTGATGATGGGGCTGCGACTGGCCGAGGGGCTGGAGCGCGGCCCGGTGCTCGCAGCGGCCGAGGCGATCGGACGCGGCGCTGCCCTGGAGCGGGCCATCGTCGCGCAGGAGGCGGCCGGTCTTATTGATGCGGATGTCGATCGGCTGCGGCTGACGGAGGCGGGGCTGCGTCTGACCAATGCTGTCGTGAGCGATCTGGGGGCCGCTCTTCGCGGCTGAGGCACACGCCGGGGGGCGCTAGAATGGGCCGACGACTCGTGGAGAACAGGCCATGGCGCAGGACGGCGGAGCGGCGACGGGGGGCGAGGTATCCATCGAGGGATCGACGATCCTGATAGTCGATGACCACCCGCAGAATGTTGAGCTCCTCGAGGCCTATCTCGAACCGCTCAACTGCACCATCCGCATCGCCACCGACGGGCTTGCGGCTCTCGACGCCGTCGCGGCCGGCCACCCGGACCTGATCCTGCTGGATGTGATGATGCCGAAGATGTCGGGGTTTGAGGTGTGCAAGCGGTTGAAGTCCGACCCGGCGACGAAGCCGATCCCGATCATCATGGTGACGGCGTTGAACGAGGTGGGGGATGTTGATCGGGGGATGGAGTCGGGCACGGACGACTTCATCAGCAAGCCCTTCAACAAGCACGAACTGCTGGCCCGGGTGCGCAACCTGCTGCGTCTGCGGCGTCT
>CAZPFK010000134.1:0-4479 GCA_964585855.1 uncultured Vicinamibacteraceae bacterium | reverse complement strand
GGTGCGTCAAAATCGGCGATATCCGGCGACAATCCGCGATCCTGGCCGCCGGGTTGCTCGCCGACGTCGGCGTTCTCCTCGTCGCTACAAGTGCGCTCCGGTGCGCCAAAAGGCGGCGTTTGGCGCTCCCGTTGCTGGGGTGCGCGCTGGGGCCTTTGCGGGCCGGTGTGCGGAGCCGGGCCGGGGCCGTGCGTGCCCGTTGCGGCCCGTTGGACAACCTCCGCCGTGCGGATCTCCGGCAGTGCCCTGATCGCACCTGCGGTATCGTGCAGGCCGAGCACGGTGTAGTGATCGAGCGTCGTCTTGTAGTCGCTGTGCCGCATGATCCGTTGCGCAATCTGCGGGGCGACACCGGCCCGGGCCAACTGCGTCCCCAGCGTCGTCCGCAGCGCGTGCAGGTCGATCACGCGGCCTTCAGCATCCTCGGTCGAGATGCGGGTCTTGGGCCGACGTCGTCTGCCCTTGCCGATCATGACGGGTTGGCCCTGCTCATCGGTGACCACGACCTCGTGGGCCAGGCCTGCCCGGAGGAAGTCCTTCTGCCGGGTCAGGTCCGTGACCGTCTGCGGGAAGATGCGTGCGCTGGGCGTCGCCATTGACTCTTCCCGTCGCTGCAGAAGTTCATCCGCCAGTTGCGGGTGCATGGGGAGGACGTCGGTGCGGTGCGCCTTGCCGTGGGTGATCGTGATCGTTGCGGCCTCGAAGTCCACATCGCGCCAGCGCAGGCGCTGCAGGTCGCCCTTGCGGAGTCCGGCGAGGACGGCGGCCATGTACCACGCCTTCCGCCCCCCTGCTTCCGCCACGGTGAGCAGGCGAGCCAGTTCTTCATCGGTGAGCGCTCGTCGGACCCGCCGGCGATCCCGCTGTTCATCGGCCTTGGGCACGGAGAGAAGCGGGTTGTTGTCGAGGCGGCCGGTCCTGACGCACCAGGAGGTGAACGCCAGGGCGATCTGGCGTGCGAAGTTGGCGGTGCGGGCTGACAGCCCCTCATCACGCAGCGAAGCCATGTGGGCCACAAGCCGTTCAGGCGTGAGGTCGGTCAGGCGCTGGAGGCGTTGCGCTTCGCACAGGCGGGCCAGGTGCATCTGCTTCTGCGAGATGTTGGTCTTCGCCTGGTTGGTCTGGCGGCAGTGTGTCAGGTACGCCTCGATGTGGTGGTCGATCGATTTGCGGGCCTCGGATGCGAGGCGGTCCTGCCGGGGATCGACGACGCCGGCCCGCTTGAGCGCTTCGTCGGCGACGAGTTTGGCGAGGACCCGCTCGGCAGCGGCCCGGTCGGTCGTGCGGGTGGAGCGCTCGCGGCGCTTGCCCGCGTAGTCGTACCAGAAGGCGATCCACGGCCCCTTTGGCGTTCTGCGGATGAGCGTGCCGCCTCCGTTGCGACGTCGTCTGTTCATGGCTGAGGTCCTTGAGAACCGAGCGTTTCGGATCGATCCCGCCCCGTCGCCGGGGTCGGACAGTAAGCGGCGGTGGCGGAGGGTGCAAGGGCGGCCTGCAGGTCGCGATAGGCGATGCAATGTGCCTCCGATTCGCCCAAGCCGCCTTCGACTGTGCAGAGGGCGACCCGCTCCCGGAAGGCCTCACGAAGCGACCGCGCCTCGGCGGGATCGCTGCGCCGAACAGTTCGGATCACGGCCGCAACCGCCCTTCGGACGGCCCGGCAGTCCACGGATTCATCCCGGACAGGTTGTCGCTGCAACCTGTCCGAACCTGTCCGGGAAAGGGCTGAACCTGTCCGACCTGTCATGGTTGCGCCCGACGCTTGCTCTTCGGACGTGTACCGTTCTGCCCCCGACCTGTCCTGACCTGTCCGGACGGAATCATGCATATCCGGCCCAGAATCGGCATCCGGGACAGGTGGGACAGGTCGGACAGGTTGCGATCTCTTCTTTTCAATCTGGATTAATCGAGAAGAAGTAGAGGATTGAGAGGCCTTGGAGCGCGTAAAAAAGATTCCGACGGTTCGAAGGTCCGACGTGACCGAGGCCAGGCGTTTGCCAAGCGATGTGGCGTTGCGTGGCAGCCACTGCTCATTGTCGCTGTCGATCTGTCGAATCTCCTTGAGCAACTCGGTCGCGGTGCCCGTCCACTGAATGCGGGTCTCCATGAATTGGACTATGGCGTGCGCCAGAGGATTGCCTTCAACGATGTCGGCGGAGAGTTCCGCTCGCTGACCGGTGTAGAGGCCAAGGGCAGAACGGCCAAGCACATCCTGAGCATGCCGATCGAGGGTTTCGAGGATGATCGCAAAGTCAGCCATCCGCGGCAGATTCGCGGGACATGCCGTCGGCAAGTTCTTCAACACGAGGCTGACGAGATTCAGGAGGCCCGACTGCAGCAGCGGCCGTGTCTCCGTGAATCGACGCTCAATCTCCAGTTCGGAGCGACGGCTCCCCTCTCCAATCGGCTCCAGTTCGACAACAAGGAATCGATCACCAAGATCACCGCGGATGAAGCCGGGATCAATGCATGTGATGATGATGGAGCGTCGGAACGTCAGGACCGACAGCCCCGAGTCGGTGTAGAGACGCCGATCCACAAAGCCGTCCCCAGTCACAGCCTTGCACAGGGCATCTGACCACCAGGAAGGGATCTTCGAAACATTGTCGATCGGCACGATCCAACTCCCGCTGGCGACAACGGCCCAGTCCTTCTCGCTGGTCGGTTGGGATCGAAGCGCCGCTGTTGAAGGATCGACGAGGCTGGCGATGAACCGAGCCATAGTGGATTTGCCCGTCCCCTTCTCGCCGGCGACCACGAGAATTGGATGGGCGATGCCCGGGAAGTGGGCGGCAACCAGCCACCCGACAAGGAGAGGCCACGAGGCGTCGGTGACGTTCAGGATCGATCGAAGCGCCATGATGTCGCCTTCATCGATCGGCGCTGGAATCGGACATGGTGCTGTCAGCGCCGTTCGCCGGAACAGCATCGGAGCCGTCTCCCGAAGCCACCACCCACCCGACGTGATCTCTACCACGCGGCCGTCGTCAGTTCCAAGGTCGAGAAAGAGCGCCTGCGGATAGAAAGCTTCCGCAGTGTTTACCGAGGCAGCGACTCGAATCGCCAACTCTTCCGGCTCGCACCTCGCTGCAATCCCCTCGAGCGTGAGGATTGCGTCTCTTACGGCACTGGTCCCGGCCGTCCGGCCGGTTTGATCCCGGTAGAGGTGTGCCAGTATGGACTGAAGCGATGAGCCGGACGATCGGAACGGCACGGCGATGGGACCACGCGTGTGATCGACCAGAAACAGCTCGCCATCGGGTGTCCGGCCGAAGCGGAAGCGCTGGATTGCCAGATCAACAATCGTGTCGGCAACGCGCCGCCGTTCGGGCTTGACTGTTCGAGCGGAACTCTCGAGGTGTCTCAACACATCGTCCCGTTTGTTGGCGAGCACCTCCGGCGCGGAGTCACCTCTGTCAGAGGGCAGAAGACTGCAGATCCAGTCGCGCATGTCCTTGAAGCCCTCAGGCGGCAAACTCCAGCGTACTTGGCTTCCCCACTGCTGGGCCAGTCGTCCCGCAACAGACTTCGCACCATCCCGGCCGGGCCACTGTCCGGTGGCCTTCTGGTCCCGCTCGCCGACGACGATCACATCTCGGCCGTCAAGAAGTGATGCGAGATCAGCGGCGCCGGCGCTGTTGTTCGGCCGGCCGACGGCCGCGATGCCCACCAGTGTGCATGCAACGACGTCGGAGGCCCCCTCCACCACAAGCACGGGATCGGGCAATCCGGGCAGTTTCGAGGGGATCACAAGACCTCGGGAGGCTCCAACGGTGCCAGATGGTGCGCCCTTGCGGCCGTCCTTCGCGCGGAACGAGAATCCCACGATTCGACCGTGCCCGTTCCGTTCCGCAAACGACCACGCCCCGTCGGGGAAGTCCTCCTTCCATCGGGCCCCGCCAGCGCGAAGCGCCCGCAGGTCTTCAGCCGTCGCCCAGCCGGGATCGAGAAGTTTCCAAGCTTCAACCGGGAGCCGCGTCGAAGTCGCGAGTTCCTCAAGGTGAATCTCTGTGAGTTGGTCCCGCATCGTCGCCCACTGCGCCTCGAGGTCTACGACCTTTGTGTCAGTGTGGCAGCGACGGCGGACGTCACCGTTCCGGTTACCGTCTCGGGCCTGCGGAGGTTGAGTTCCAAGGTCCTCAGCGGCAAAGATGTGCCCGCCATCCCGGTCATTGGAGAGGAGACTGAACCCCGGTGGCGCCTCGCCGGCCCTCATGCACCGGACACGCGTACCGTCGGGTGTCCACGCACACCAGTCCAGTTTGCCGCAGATCGGACACGGTGACGACTTGGAGACTGCACGCCAACTGCTCATCGCCGCCTCGCCGTCTGCCGAACCTGTTCGGCCTGCCAGCGATCGATGTCGGCCCTGGGGTAGAGAACGCGGCGGCCGATCCGGAAGTGCGGAATCTCGCAGGCAAGGGTCAGTTCGACGACCTTCCGGCGACCGATGCCGAGGTAGGCGGCGACTTCGACCTG
>CAZPFK010000133.1:0-4511 GCA_964585855.1 uncultured Vicinamibacteraceae bacterium | reverse complement strand
CCTCCCCCCCTTGCTCCGCCTCCACCTATCCCGATACCATTGAGCAGCCATGAAGCCCGGCCTCTTCTGTCGCGTGTGGCTTGCCGCCTACCTGGCCCTGTGGACGCCGGCATGGTGTTGCTGCGCGATCAAGGCCGGCGTCGGCACGCTGACCGGCGCTTCGAGCCACCTCTGCGGGTCGGGCGGGTGCTGCCTTGCCGAACCCCCCCGGAATTCGGCGCGGGCGGCTGAGCCGGCCTGCTGTGCGAGGGAGACGATCGCATCGGAGCCAAGCGCCTCGCACGAGCCGGCGCCGTCGGGCGCAACGTGCATGTGCCGGGAGATCGGTGAGGATTTTGCTCGCCTCGACACCAGCAACCGGGCGGTGCTGCCCGTGCTCCCGCTGCTTCTCTTCTCTGTGGACTCTCCCGCCATCGCGGCCAGCGCCGATGACGGCCCGATCACGCTGCGGCCGCCGCCCCGGCTGGACCTTCCGCCGCCGACGACGCTGCTGGCGCAGAGGTGTCTCTTGACGATCTGAGTTCACGCTGATCGTGCGACCCTGATTGCACGATGATGGTGTTGCTGCGCCGATCGGCGTGGCCGTCTCTTTCAGCATCGAACTCACTTCAGGAGATTTTCTCATGCGATTTGCATTCATCGGTCTTGTCTGCGCAGCGCTTGCTGCCGCAGGGTGTCAGTCGTCGCCGGAGAGCGACGGCGCGGAGCATATGGATCACCAGGCCGATACGGCCGAGCAGTCGGTATCGGCAGAGGCGCCGGCACACACGGCGGTAATCACGGTGTACGGAATGGGGTGCCCGCAGTGCGCCAACAACGTTGACCTGCAGCTGATGCGGGTGGCGGGCGTTGAATCGGTCACCATCGACATGGGCAGCGGGCAGGTCTTTGCGAAACTCACTCCGCAGAGATACCCGACCCGCGATCAGCTGGCCGATGCGATCGACGAGACCGGCTTCACGCTGGTCGATATCACGATGCCTCAGTAACGACGCCCTTCGAGCAGGCGGCGCCCGCGCGCCGTCTGCTTCTTCTCTGACAGGAGTCTCCCATGCGCTCTTTACGTGCTCTCATCGGCGCGGCTGTGATTGCCGTCGTCGCACCGGCCAACTACGCCCTCGCCCAGTCGCCCATCAACGCCCCCGGGGCGATGCAGCCCTCGACAGGAACCGGCGTCTGGCACTTCATGCCACTGTATCGCGAGTTCGGCTCCGACCCGACGTCAAACGTCACGGAGGGTCGCGAGATCATCCTCCTCAACCAGATCGCCTACGGGGTGACGAGCCGCTTCTCGGTTCAGCTCGATGTGCCGGTGATTCGAAGCGAGGCGAAGCGGGCCGGGGCGAGCGATGAGCAGGACTTCGGCGTCGGCGACCTGACGCTGCTGGGCAAGTATCGCATCTATCAGCATGATTCCGGCCCCACCAACACGACGCGGTTCAGCGTCATCGGGGGGCTGCAGATTCCCGGAACCGTTGACTCGGAGATGGACTCCTCCGGCGATGCGTGGGACCCGATTGTCGGGGGCGTCTTCTCCACGGTGCAGGGGCGCCACGGCTTCAACGCCGGCGCACTCTGGGAGTTCTACACCGGCGACGAGGAGGACCAGGCCGACTCGCTGCGATACGACGCCTCGTATCTCTTCCGTCTCTCACCTGAGACCTACAGCGCAGAGACCGAGGGCGCGCTGTACGCGGTCGCTGAACTCAACGGCTTCTACGGCGCCAACGGAGATGATGAGATCTTCCTCTCGCCGGGGCTGATGTATGAGACCAGCAACATCACGCTTGATGCAACGGTCATGATTCCCGTCTACCAGGACCTCGATCACCGGGCAGAGACCGACCTGCTCTTCGGCCTCGGGTTTCGGCTGTCGTTCTGAGGAGGCGGGGTTCCGCATCGGGAAGCCCCGTCTACCATCCCAGCGTGCACGAGCAACTGACTCAGGATATCGACTGGCTGCTTTCGCTCCTCGAACAAGTGCTCCCCGCCGACGAGGCGGAGCGGTGCGCCCGATCCGTCGCTGAGGCGATGACGTCGCTGCCGCCTGACGACTCGATTGATCCCTCGATTGCCGAACCGCTTGAGCGGTTGACGCCTGAGGAGATCCGCGCAATTCTCAAGCGATTGGCGATCCGCTTCCACCTGCGGAACAAGGCCGAGCAGGTGCACATCGCCCGGGTCAATCGTTCCCGTGAGCGCGAGGCCGGCCCCGATGCTCCACGCGGGGAATCAATCGCCGAGGCGGTCGTGACGCTGAAGCGGCTGGGTCTCACTGCGGAAGAGGCGGTCACGCTGATTTCCCGACTGGATATCCAGCCGACGCTGACGGCCCATCCGACCGAGGCGCGGCGTCGAGCGGTCCTGCACAAGCAGCGGCAGATCGGTGAATCTCTGGCGCGAAGGGGCGAAGAACTCACGCCTGCTGAAGAGGCAGCGCTGGAGAGCGAGACGCGGCAGGCGCTGGCGCTGCTGGTGCATACCGATGAAGTGCGGGCGCACCGGCTCAAGGTCGTCGATGAAGTGCGCAACGGCCTGCACCACCTCGCCGGCGTAATCTGGGAGACGATTCCCGCAATCCATCGCGACCTCCTCGACGCCTTTGAATCGACTTACGGCACGCGGCCGACGCTGCCGCCTGTGGTCCGCTACCGGTCGTGGATCGGCGGCGATCGGGACGGGAACCCGAACGTGACCGCAGAAGTCACACGCGAGACGTTGCAGATGCTCCACAGGGCGGCGACGGACCGGTGGCTCGCCTCCCTTGAGTTGCTCTACCAGGACCTGAGCATCTCCGACCGCCGCGCGCCGATCCTGCCGGCTTTGCTCGACGACCTTCAGCGCGAGGCCGATGAGGCGCCTCTGGGCGATGAAGCCCTGCCGCACCTTCTGCATGAGCCGATGCGCATCAAGATACGCCACATGCAGCAGCGGCTGCGGCGCGACCTCGACTGCTCCGGCCGCCGCCTGATCGCCGACCTCGAACTGCTCGGCCGCGCCCTCGATCATGCAGGACTCGCAGAAGTCGCGCTGCGCGGTCGGCTCGCCGACCTGGGCGTCCAGGCGCGCACCTTCGGTCTGCATCTGGCGGCTCTGGACATCCGTCAGCACAGCAATGTCCACGCGGCCGCCGTGGCCGAGCTGCTGGCTGTCGCGGGCGTCTCACCCGACTATGAGAACCTCGACGAGGCCCGCCGCATCGCGCTGCTCGAACGCGAACTTCAAACCTCGCGGCCGCTGGTCGGCCCCTCCGCGGAGACTTCCGAGGCGACACGGGAAGTGTTGGCGGTCTTCTCCCTCATCGCCGAGACTCGCCGACGCGAGCCGGAGGCGATCGGCTCCTACATCGTGAGCATGACGCACGAAGTGAGCGATCTGCTGGAAGTGCTGCTGCTGATGCGCGAAGCGGGGCTGTGGCGACACACGCGCGAAGGCGTCGAGAGCGACCTTGACATCTGCCCGCTGTTTGAGACCGTCGCCGACCTGGAACGCTCCCGCGAACTGCTGACCGCGCTGCTGGCAAGTCCCGCCTATGCCGCCCACCTCGCCGCGCGCGGCAACTTCCAGGAGATCATGCTCGGATACTCCGACAGCAACAAGGACGGCGGCTACTGGATGGCCAACTGGCGTCTCCACCGCGCCCAGCGCGACATCGCCGCCGTCTGCCGCGAAGCGGGCATCAACCTTCGATTCTTCCACGGCCGGGGCGGAACGGTCGCACGGGGCGGCGGCCGGGCCCAGCGCGCGATTCTCGCCGCACCGCTGGGAAGCCGCACGGGACGAATCCGCTTCACCGAGCAAGGCGAAGTCATCACCTTTCGTTACGCCATGCCGGCCCTTGCTCGACGCCACCTGGAGCAGATCGTCAACGCCGTGCTGATCGCCGCCGGGAGGGCATCCGAAACGCCGCCGCGGGATACAAGCGGGCTCGAATCGGTCATCAACGATCTGAGCGCAGAGTCGATGCGGGCCTACCGCCGGCTGATCGACGATCCTCGCTTCTGGGAGTGGTTCGTGAGCGCTTCGCCGGTTCGGCACATCGGCGAACTGCCCATCGCCTCGCGCCCCGTCTCACGGGCCAAGGGCGATTTCGCCTTCGACAACCTCCGCGCCATTCCCTGGGTCTTCGCGTGGACGCAGATGCGCTACAACGCCCCGGGCTGGTTCGGCATCGGCAGCGCCTTTGACGCCTGCGTGCTCAACGATCCCGCCCGGCTTGAAGTCTGTCGCAACGCCTACGCCGCCGGCGGCCACTTCCGCCTCTTCATCGACAACGCGCAGCAGGAGATGGCCCGGGCCCGGCTCGCCATCGCCCGCTGGTACGGGCCGGGCGAGGGTCGGCCGCTGCACGAAGCGCTGGCCGCGGAGTTCGCCCTGGCGCGGAAAGCCATTCTCAGCATCACCGGTCAGGGGGAACTGCTGGACAACAACCGCGTGATTCAGCGATCGATCCACGCGCGCAACCCCGACACCGACATTATCAATGCTCTGCAGATCGAACTGCTGCGCCG
>CAZPFK010000132.1:0-4577 GCA_964585855.1 uncultured Vicinamibacteraceae bacterium | reverse complement strand
ACGAGCGGTTCAACCGGCGCAGCGGAGGCAAGCGAAGCAATCGCGCTGCAGAGCATGACAAGAACAGAGTGGAGCATTGTGGTCATCCTTCCGGAACGGTGTCGAAACAAATCATCGCCACGCGCCGACGATGGCGCCCATCGCAGTCAGGCACAACAAGTGATGCGAGGCGTCGATCAGGTAAGCGGCCATCGGTTTGCGGTGCGCTGCGTTCTGCACGCCCTGCGACATCGCCCCGATGCCGACGCCGAGAAACGCCCCGAGCATCGCCCCGCCGCTCCACCCCGGCGCTTCGAAGTTCGCCAGCAGCAGCGAGAGCGCCGTCGCCGCCACGAGATCGCAGAGCAGGAAGGTCGCAAAGACACGCAACTGCGAGGCAGCCATCCTCTTCATCGCCTCTTCATTGTCGTAGCCGTGCAGCCGCGCCCAGGTCCTGCCGAAGAGCGGGGCATACCAGATTCCGCCGATGAGGAAGGATGCAATCGCAGCAACGCCGACGGCAAGCCAGTTCACGGAGGCGAAGTCAAAGAGGTTCATGCTCGGAGTCCTTGTCTGAAGTGGGCCGGCCCGTGTCCCGGTCGCCCGGGATGGATCGGCCGCGAGGGGTGTTCCACGAGGTGCCGTCGGCAACGAGCCGATCGACGTAGTCGCGCAGTTGCGTGATGGCCCTGTCGAAGGGATCGAGAGAGCGGGCCGACCGGGCGAGCATGACGCCCCCCTCCATCGTCGTGAGCACGAAGAGGGCCAGTTCGCTGGGGTCCACATCATCGGGAAGGCGTTCGCGTGCCGCCTCGAAGCAGCCGGCGACGCCGGCGAGCCAGCCCTCGAAGTTCTGCTGGATCAACTCGCGGGCCTTGGGATGGCTCTCGCAGACTTCGATGGCGAGGTTGCCGATGGGGCAGCCGTGGCGGAACTCGGTCATGAGGAGCATCTGCCGATACCCATCCATCAGGGCAAAGACCTTCTCGATGGGGTCGTCAACGCGATCGAAGATGGGGGTGAGCAGATCGGGCCAGAGGCGGCGTCTGTAGTCCTCGAGGACGGCAATCAGAAGGTCTTCCTTGGTGGGGAAGTAGTGGTAGAGACTGCCGCTGTTGGCCTGGGCCTGGCGGAGAATCTGGGCGACACCGGTGGCTCCATATCCCTGGTAGACAAAGAGTTCCGCCGCAGTCGCAACGAGCCGGTCCCGGGTTTCAGTCTTGGTGCTCATGGTGTTGATTGATCGTTCAATCAACAGGATAGCGACAAACCGACCACTTGCAAGAAAATCATCGTCACAGGATCGAAATCATCAACTTTCCATCATCAGCCCGCCGGCAGCACACGCTCCAGGAACGCCCGCCAGTTCCCTGACTCAAAGCCCCCCACCTCCCCTGCCGACCAGCCGCACTCCTGCAGCGCCCGACTGATCCACCTCAGGTCACTGGGCTGGTCAATCCCCTTCGGCAACGCATCGGCCCCGAACCCCCCATCCATGTCCGTACCCAGGCCGACCCGCTCCGGAGCCCCCGCCGTCGAGGCCAGATGCTCTATGTGATCCACAACCCTTCCGATCGTCGCCCGCTCAGGCCCATCGGTCAGAAACCTTGAATAGAGATTGACGCCGATCACGCCCCGGCGCGCACCGATCGCCCGCACCAGAGCGTCGGAGAGATGGCGCTGATTCACCCCGCCCATCAGGGCCCGCGCATTGGAATGCGAGGCCATGACCGGCCCCGCCGTCCCCTCAAGCAACTGCTCTGCTGCCCCATCAGCCAGGTGCGAGAGGTCATGGATGATCCCCACCTCCTCCAGGGCCGCGACCACCTCCCGCCCTTGCGGAGTCAGACCACCGTGCCGATCGTTCCCTCCGGCATACCGCGTCCCGCGCGACCAGGCCAGCCCCACGGCCCGCAGCCCCTGCCCATACCACCATGCCACGTCAACGGCATCGCGGATCGGGTCTCCCCCCTCCATCAGCAGGACAACCCGCAGCGGCCCGGCAGGGCCGTCCAAGTCTGCCGCAGTCCGAACGATCCGGATCAGCCCCAGTTCCTCCCATTGCTGGTAGACGGCCAGTTGCTTCAGCCCCGCCATTCTCGCAGCGCGGGCGTCATCGGCCGGGTAGCCGGCAGGGCCGTCGAGGCCCGGGCCGGTGAAGATCGTCCCGAAGCAGGCCGTCACACCCCCCTCAATCAGGGCCGGGAAGGTAATCGCGGCCGGCGAAGGACCGCCTGAGGCGAATCGCAGCGGCAGGGACATGGTCCGCCCCTCCAGGGCCAGATACGCCAGATCAAGATGGCCGTCGAAGAAGGGCATCAACACTTCCGGGGCAATCCCGGCCGGATTTATTGGCCGGAGAGCGTCCAGGGGAGGACAAATCTCTTGACTGAACTGTAGGGACTCTGTTAGACTGCGATTACAGACGGTTGTGCAGGCCGTTGTGGGGCTGCCGCCGCTCTGGATTTGACGGACTACACCCGCCCGGTTTTCCCGGTCACGGGGTCCAAAGCCCAAGATCCCGCCGACGCCTTCCCGAACTGGTCGAAGCGCCGGCACATGTTTCGGAAGTCCGAGCCGGGCAGCCCCTCGCTGCAGCGCGGACTCACGGTTGCGAAGGTTGAACGATGACCGTTTGCGGTACAGGACGATTCGTGGAGGTTCATGCTGGTCCGGTCAGCGCGGTGCACAGGCCAGCCCGGCCTCTGCAGGCACGACCGAGACGAGAAAACAGGTCTGGCTGAACTCCACGGCCCTCCATCGCCGCAGGGATCTTCCGAGGGGCTTTGAGACTGCTGCCGGGCGTCATACCGCCGGTGTGACGACGCAGGTTCCCCCTGCGCCGACACCGCAGAAAGGATGCCTTGCATGGACGTACTCTCCCCCATTCTCGCCACGGCCGGCGGATCGGCTTCCGCGGCTGGAATCGTCGGCTGGATCGCCGTCGGACTCATCATCGGGGCCATCGTCGGCGCCCTGGGCGTCCGACTCCTCACCGGCTCCTCCCTCAAATCCGCACGACTCGAGCGCGAGCGAATGCTCGAATCCGCCCGCTCAGAGGCCGACAACATCCGTGAGAAAGCCGGCCTCGACGCCGAGAAGAAGGCCATGGAGCGCCGGGAGCAGGTTGAGGCAGAGCTCAACAGCCAGCGCGATGAACTCAAGGACACCGAGCGCCGCCTCTCCAAACGCGAAGACAGTCTCGACAAGCAACTCGCCCTCGTCGCCGAACGCGAACGCTCCCTCGACAAAAAGGTCGAGACCCTCGAACGCCGCGAAGCCGCCCTCACCGAGAAGGAGCAGGAAGTCGAGGAAACGCTCGGCCGCCAGCGCGAAAAACTCCACCAGATCACCGGCATGACCACCGATCAGGCCAAGTCCCTCCTCCTCGAACGCGTCGAGGTCGAGAGCCGCAGCGAGTTCAACGCCCTCCGCCAGCGCTGGTACGCAGAGGCCGAGGCCGAAGCCAAGGAACGCAGCCGCGAGGTCGTCCTCTCCGCCATTCAGCGCTACGCCGGCGAGTACGTCTCCGAATCCACCGTCCGCTCCATCCCCATCCCCTCAGATGACATGAAGGGACGCATCATCGGCCGCGAAGGACGCAACATCCGCGCCATCGAACGCGCCACCGGCGTCGATGTCCTCGTCGACGACACCCCAGGCCTCATCTCCGTCTCCTGCTTCGACAAGGTCCGCCAGGCCGTCGCCGTCGAGGCCCTGCAACGACTCCTCGAAGACGGCCGAATCCACCCCACGCGCATCGAAGAGGTCGTCGCCAAGGTCAACGAGGAGATGGCCGAACGCATCGCCCGCCTCGGCCGCGAAGCCGCCACCGAAGCCAAAATCAGAGGCCTGCACCCCAAGGTCAGCGAGGCAATGGGCAAACTCCACTTCAGAACCTCCTTCGGCCAGAACGTCCTGCGACACTCCATCGAGGTCGGCTACCTCAGCCAGATCATCGCCGACCAACTCGGCTTCGACGGCGCCCTGGCACGCCGATGCGGCTTCCTCCACGACATCGGCAAGGCCATGGACCACGAGATGGAAGGCGGCCACCCCAAAATCGGCATGGACTTCTGCGCCAAGTTCAACGAACGCCCAGAAGTCCTCAACGCCATCGGCGGACACCACGGCGACATCCCCGCCACCAGCGTCTACACCCCCATCGTCATGGCCGCCGACGCCGTCAGCGGCGCACGCCCCGGAGCACGCCGCGAATCAATGGAGCAATACATCCAGCGCCTCGTGCAACTGGAGAAGATCGCCTGCGAAAACGAGGGCGTCACCGAGGCCTACGCCATCCAGGCCGGCCGCGAAGTCCGCGTCATCGTCGATGCAGAACGGCTCAACGATGAGGATGCCTTCGGCGTGGCCCGCAAGATCGCACAGAAGGTCTCCGAGGAGATGACCTTCCCCGGCGAGATCAAGGTGACCGTCCTCCGCGAAACCCGGGCCGTCGAATACGCAACGTAAGCAGAAAGTAGGGTCCGCCGTGCGGACCATTCCGGGTAGCACGGGCATCTTGCCTGTGTGGTTCCAGTTCCCGTAGGGTCCGCCGTGCGGACCGTTCCGGGTAGCACGGGCATCTTGCCTGTGTG
>CAZPFK010000131.1:0-4579 GCA_964585855.1 uncultured Vicinamibacteraceae bacterium | reverse complement strand
AGGCCTGTGGCGGCGGAGTGGAGTGCGGTGATGGCCATTGGGGTAGATCTCCGGAGGGTGCTGTGTCAGTCTCAGGCGACGCGGCCGAGGCGTGAGATGGCGAGGTTGAGGAGCTGGTCGTGCATGCGCAGCATCTGCGCGTTGGTGTTGACGGCGCCGGTGGCGGAGTTGAGGGCGGTCAGGGCGGCCATGGGATTGACGGCGGACTCCTCAACCCAGCCCTGCTCGATGGAGCCGGGGGCAGGGAGTCGGCTTTCCTGGGCGTTGTGGTGGAGGAGGAAGGTGTTGGCGCCGGCCTTTCGCAGGATGCTTCGGTCATCAACGGTGATGAATCCGAGTTGGGCAATCGTCGCGCCGTTCTGCTCGATCTCGCCGTTGTTCTTGATGGTCAGTGGATCAGGGGAGGGGATGCGGATGGCCTGGTCGCGGGAGTCGAGGACGCGCATTCCTGAGGAGGCATGAACGAGGTAGCCCTCGCGATCAAGGGTGAAGCGGCCGTCGCGGGAGAAGCGGAGGCGGGTGTTTCCCTCGCCCTTGCCGGTGGTGAAGACGAAGAAGCCCTCGCCACGGATGGCGAGGTCGAGGGGGGCGTCGGTGCGGGAGAGGGGACCGTCGGTGTGATCGGTCTGGTCGGGATAGAGAAGGACGCCGCCGCCGAGTCGTTCGAGGAGTTCCTTCGGAGGAAGGCCGGTGAGGCCGGCTTCGACGCGTTCGGGGGCGCGACCGGAGACGACGGCGTACTCGGGTTTGAAGCCGTTAGTGGCGACGTTTGCGAGGTTGTTTGCGGCGACGTCCTGGCGGTGGAGGTTGACGTACATTCCGGAGGCGGCGAGGTAGAGACCGTAGTCCATCACCAGCCTCCTTCGTGCCCTGCACCTTCCTCGCCCGAGACCGATGCGAGGTGCATCGCCGCGGCCTTCTCCGCGAGACGCAGGATCTCGCGACCGAGGGTCGTGGGGGTGTTGTCCTGCATGGCCGTCAGGAGCGCGGCGAGCAGAGAGGGGTGATCCCCGTGGGGGATCGTGAGTTCGAATTCATCCTGAATCGGGCAGACCATTGCGGCACTCCTTGCCTGCAGATTTCGAGACGGAGGGGTCTCTGCAAGCGGTGTGCCGCGCTGCGGGAGCGCAGGAATTGCCGAGTCACTCGGCAGGTTGGCGTCGGTACAGAGCGCGGAGGGCGCGACGTTCGCGGGCGGCGGCCTGGGGCGGGGTGAGGCGAAGGTGTGCGGCGACGGCTTCGAGGGTCTGCGGCGGCTGACCGGCGAGGCCGAAGCGAAGGGTGAGGACGTCGGCGAGATCGGCTTCGATGTGGGCTGCGCGGAGGAGGAGGGTGCGGGGCGGTTCGAGGGCGGGCTGCCACCAGTCGAGTGCGCCGGTGAGGTCGGGGAGCACGGTCGATCCTTCAACGCGGCGGGCGCGGGCGGCGGTGCGGGCAGGGGCGTCGGGGAGGAGGCGGGCGAGTTCGCGGCGGAGGCCGAAGACGACAAGCGAGGCGTAGCGCTGCTGAGGGCGAAGGGGATCAAGGCGTTCGACGGCGAGGGAGAGGGCGTCGATGATGAGGCGGTGGAGGCGGAGGAGTTCGGCCGGGGGCTGTTCGAGGATGGAGCCGCCGAGGTGCTGCTCTGCAGCGAGGAGGGCCTGGGGGAGGCGGCCGAGGATGAGGCGGCGTTTAAGGCGGGTGGCCCAGCGGAGGCGGGTTTCGATGTCATCGAGGAGGCCTGCGGCGGGCCGGCGGGGGTCGATGGTGGTGAGTCGTTGCGATGCGGCGCAGCGCAAAAAGTGCAGTCCGGCAATGACGGCATCTTCTTCTGCGGCGGAGGGCTCGGGCGCGTTGCCGGCCGTTGTGAACCAGGTGACGGCGTCGCCGCCGATCGGTTCGACGCAGGGGAGATCAGCGCGGACGATGGCGGGCGAGAGGAGCACTTCCTCCGCGTCAGGGAGGTTGAAGGTGGGGAGGGCGACGGCGTGGATGGGCAGGCGGCGGAGGGCAGCGAGGCGGGATTCGTTGATGACGCGATAGATGGTGTTGCGGCTGCGCGCGTAGCGGTCGGTGAGCCGGCGGACGGGGAGCCCGCGGCGCCAGGCGCGATGGATGGCCCCCTGCTGCTTCTCGGTGAGCGGGCCGGTCTCTTCAAAGATCGGCCGATCAGGATGGCGCTGATCCCAGGCGATGAGAATGCGGCGGACGCCCTCGACGGTCATGCCGTATCTGGGGGCGAGGCGGACGGCGGTTTCGTGGAGGGAGAGGGCGGCCCAGCGCCGGAAGCGGCGGGCGCGGCGGACGACCTCGCTGCGCTGATGGGGAGAGAGGCGACGGAACCGGGCGGCACGGTGGATGCGGTCTCGGCGCGACTCGGCGAAGCGATTGAGGGCGTCTTCGAAGATGCTGACGCGGGCCGCTCCGTCGGGCCAGAGGACGCTGTGGGCGGGAAGGCCCTCTGCGCGGAGGCGGTGGAGGGTGGTGGCGCTGACGCCGAGGCGCTGCGCGGCCTGTTCACGGGTGAGGGGGGTGCGCGGGGCGGGGCCTTCGCGGCCGGTGAGTTCGAGGGTGGCGCTCAAGCGCTCGATGAACTTGACAAGGTCGGCGATGACGTCGGAGCCGGGAAGGACGACTTCGGAGCCCTCCTCGGAGCGGAAGGAGGTGATGCGGAAGACGATGTAATCGGCGGGGTAGCGGGTCTGGGGGTCGAGTTCCCAGAGAAGGGCCTCGGCGGCCTCCATCTGGCGGAAGCGGGTTTCGGGGGGTGCGTAGCGGAGTTGTGCGAGGAGATCGCGCAGCGGTTCGGTGGCAAAGGTCGGGGGCCGGGCCATGGGCACGACTGTACGCGCTGCGCGGCTGGGCCGTCAGACGGTCGCGGGTTGGCCGGCGATGCGGAGGGGGCGGCGGCGGTCGATGAGGCCGTGGCGGTGGGCGAGTTCGTAGAAGCGTTCGAGCCCGGCGCGGGCTTCGTCGGTCCACTCGTAGGCGATGAGGCGGCCGAGGTATTCGCGCGCGAGGTCGAGGGGCCAGCCGGAGGATTCGCCGACGCGGGCGGCGAGGATTTCTTCGAGCCGGGTGCGGTTGAGCCGGCGGCGGTGGTCGAGGAGGGCGGCGAGTTCGAAGGCGTCAAAGTCGGCGCGTGCCATCCAGAGTGCGAAGACGAAGGGGAGGCCCGTGAGTTCAAACCATTCGGAGCCGAGGTCGAGCTGATAGGGGTAGCGGATGGCGGGGGTGGCGTCGGTGACGACCTTGTCGCCGATGAGGAGCATGGCTTCGGGCCAGAGGAGTTCGCGGCCGCCCTGGGCGCGGCGGGCGTCGGCGTCGAAGTCGGAGAAGGCGGGGCGGACGCCGTGGCACTCAGCCAGGAGGATGCGGAGGAGGGCGACGGAGGTGTGGCTGTGGGTATCGCAGAAGACTTCGTCAAGCCGGGCGATGGGTCGCTGGGAGAAGAGGCGGACGGTCATGGTGCTGCCGCGGCAGCCGAGCATTCCGCAGGGGAGGACCTGGAGGTCGAGGTCGGAGCGCTGGTAGTCGATTGAGGAGCAGAGGGCGGCGTCAACGGCTCCGCTTTCAAGCAGCGTGATGAGGCGGCTGGGGACGTCGGGACGGAGGGTAAGGTCGACGACGCGCTCGAGGCCGTCGATGAGCGGATAGGTATTGACGTAGTTGACGACGCCGAGTCGATAGCGCGGTTGCGGAGTCATGGGCGACGTCTCCGGAGGGAGCGTGCTCAGGCGGGCTTCCAGTTGGCCTTGAAGTCGCGGAGGGCGGCTTCGAGGCGTTTCTCGTAATCGCCGTCGAAGGCGCGCTTCTGGGCGAGTTCATCGCGGAGGGCCTTGGCGGGGCCGGCGAAGTACTCGAGCATGGCCTTCTCGAAGTCGGGGATGTCGGCCTTGTCCACATCGTCGAGGAAGCCGCGCGTGCCGGCGAAGATGGAGATCACCTGGTCGATGACGTCCATGGGCTGGTACTGGGGCTGCTTGAGGAGTTCAACCATGGCGGCGCCTCGGGTGAGCTGGCGCTGTGTGGCCTTGTCGAGTTCGGTGCCGAGCTGGGCGAAGGCCTCGAGTTCGCGGTAGGCGGCGAGGTCGAGTCGCAGCGATCCGGCGATCTGCTTCATGGCCTTGATCTGTGCGGCGCCGCCGACGCGGGAGACGGAGATGCCGACGTTGACGGCGGGGCGGACGCCTGCGAAGAAGAGATCTGGTTCGAGATAGATCTGCCCGTCGGTGATGGAGATGACGTTGGTGGGGATGTAGGCGGAGACGTCGCCTTCCTGGGTTTCGATGACGGGAAGGGCGGTGAGTGATCCGCCGCCGTTCTCATCGGAGAGCTTGGTGGCGCGTTCGAGGAGGCGGCTGTGGAGGTAGAAGACGTCGCCGGGGTAGGCCTCGCGACCCGGGGGTCGGCGGAGGAGGAGTGAGAGCTGGCGGTAGGCGGTGGCCTGCTTGGAGAGGTCGTCGTAGATGCACAGGACGCTCTTTCCCTGCCACATGAAGTGCTCGCCCATCGCGCAGCCGGAGTAGGGCGCGATGTACTGCAACGGAGCGGGGTCGGCGGCGGAGGCGTTGACGACGATGGTGTAATCCATCGCGCC
>CAZPFK010000130.1:0-4721 GCA_964585855.1 uncultured Vicinamibacteraceae bacterium | reverse complement strand
TCCCGTTCGGCCCCGCCCCTCCACCCCATCCCCGGCCCCGCAGATTGTTCCCCGACCCTGTGGCAATACGCCCCCAAACCGTCTAACCTGTAGGCCGTTCGCTGACATTGTGAAAAATGGTACGGACTCCGGGGACTCCACGTGCACCCAGAGCCAGGGCAGGACAAAACGCCCGGCCGAAAGTCACGCTCCGCCAGGCCCTCCGAAACCTTCCTCATCCTCGGAAGACTTTCAGGCCTCGGCATGGAGATCCTCGCCTCCATCCTGGGCCTCGGCGTCGTCGGCTGGCTCATCGACGGACAGGCGGGAACCGCTCCCTGGGGCCTCGTCATCGGGCTCACGCTCGGAGCCGTCGGAGGCACCTACAACTCCGTCCGCCGCTCCAGATACTTCTTCGAAGCAGAATGGAAAGGTCGAAACAAGCCACCAAACGACGACCAGCAGCCATGACCACCGCCTCCGCACCCACATCCTCCGCCACACCCGCGAAACGCTTCGCCCTCCTCCTCGCCGTCGCGCTTCTCCTCACCCTCGCCGCCTCTGCGCTGAGCGCCCAACTCATCCACCCCGGCTCCGCCCTCTCCGCACTTGCCGGCGGCGGGCTGGTCGCGCTGGCAGGCCTCGCCCTGTCCGTCTGGATGTTCCGCTCCATCGGCGGTGATCCCCGTGCGGTTCCCAAAGCGTGGTTCATCGCCACAGGTCTGCTCTTCCTCGTCGTCGCCGCCGGCGGCCCGGCGCTGATCCTCGCGGCGAACATGGAGCCGGCAGCCGTCCTGCTGACCGGGTTCCTCATCTACATGGTCACTCTCGGTTTCGGAGCCTGGCAGGTCCGCCGAAGTCTGCTCGGCCCGGCTCCCCATCAGTCGCAGGAGGCTGCATCGTGAACGTGCTCTCCGGAGTGCTGCTGGCCGGTTCCGATCCGCTGCACCACAACTACGACTTCCCGATTCTCAGTCTGCCCAACCGCTTTGCGCTGCTGACCAATCACATGGTCATCATGCTCGCCGTCTTCCTCTTCCTCCTCTGGGCCATGCCCCGGGTCGCGCGCCGCGTCATGCCGGGCCGCACCGGCACCAGCCACGATTACGTCACCAAGGGAACCCTTTCCCACCTCGTCGAGGTCATCTGCGTCTTCTTCCGCGAACAGGTCGCCCGCCCCGTCCTCGGTGAAAACACCGATCGCTTCATGCCCCTGATCTGGACGACCTTCTTCTTCATTCTCCTCAACAACCTCATGGGCATGGTCCCCCTCCTCGACGCCACCGCCCTGGCCCACACCATCTTCGCCTCAGACTCCCACGCCGCCGCCGTCGAAACCCATGACCACGGCGTCACCACTCCCGAAGACGCCCACGCACTCGACACGCACGACGACGACGCCCACGCCGCAGCCGATGATCACGCCGCCGCACACGCCGACGAAGACCACCATGCCGAGGCCGCCGGCCTGATCTGGTTTGACGACCTGACCAAGGACACGCCGCACTCGCACTTCCACGGCATCGGCGGCACGCCGACGGGCAATATCGCCGTCACCTTCGCTCTCGCCCTCATCGCCATCACCGTCGTCATCGGCTCGGGCATCCGCGCCCTGGGAGTGGGGGGCTTCATCCACCACATGACCCTCGGCGCCCCCGTCTTCCTCTGGCCCCTCACGATTCTCCTCGAGATCATCGGCCTGCTGGCCAAGCCCTTCGCGCTGATGGTTCGTCTCTTTGCAAACATGACCGCCGGCCACGTCATGCTCTCAGCCCTCCTGGGCTTCTCCGCCATGGCATGGAACGCCCTGGCCGTCACGCAGACCGGCTCAATCAGCGGGGGAGGCGCGCTGGCCGCCGTCGCCATCAGCATCGGCTCCATCATCTTCGCCACCGCCATCGGCCTGCTCGAACTGCTCGTGGCCTTCATCCAGGCCTACATCTTCACATTCCTGACCACGATGTTCATCAGCATGTTCCAGCATCACGGTCACGACGATCACCACCACGGCGACGAACACGCCCACGGACACGGACACCAGCACGCCCACGGCCTTGCCGCGGCGCACTGACACAGTTTCACATGGGTCCAGGCCGGCGAGTGAGGCCGCCGGTCCGAGCACGCGAGTGTACGACCCGAAGACAACCGAGCACGACCTCACCGTGCTCACGCAGGAGTGTGCATCGTGATCAACAGAATGTTTCTCGTAGTCGGAGCCGTGCTGGTCGCCATGCTGGCATGCGCCTCCCCGGTCCTGGCGGCTGCGGCCCCAGTGACCCTTTTCCCCGACGGCGGCCTCAAGGCCGTCGGCATCGGCCTCGGTCTGGGTATGGTCATCATGGGCGGCGGTCGCGGCATCGGCAACATCGGCTCCTCGGCCGTTGAATCGATGGCCCGTCAGCCCGAGGCGGCCAAGGACATCTCCGGTGCAATGGTTCTTTCGGCGGCGTTCGTGGAAGGCGCCACGCTCTTCGGCGTGGTGGTGCTGCTGCTGGCCGTCTTCTTCTAAGAAGCGACCGCAGCGCACAAATGTGCATTGTCCCGATCCCGCGCCAACGCGCGGGGTCGGATGCGGATCATGTCCCCGCGAAACCGGACATGGCCCGCCTCCGGCCCTTCGGCTGCTGAAGGGATCACTCCGATTGTCTCACCCTCTGACGAGGTTGTCCGAACCATGACCACTCGATTCACAACCCTCCTCGCCGTCGTCGCCGCAGCCCTGCCGCACGCCGCCGCCCTCGCCGCCGAGGAGCAGGGCGCCCACCCCGAACTGCTCGCAAAACCCGAGACCGCCGTCCCCGCCATGCTCGCGGCGATCATCATGTTCCTCACCCTCCTCTTCCTCCTCAAGAAGACCGCCTGGGGCCCCATCCTCAACGGCCTCCAGGCCCGCGAGGTCAAGATCCGCAGCGAGATCGAGGCCGCAGAAAACGCCCGCGCCCAGGCCAACGCCGCCCTTGATGAGTATCAGAAGGAACTGGCCAAGGCCCGCGCCGAGGCCAATGACATGATCGCCAAGGCCCGCGAAGAGGCGCAGCGCGTCGCACAGGAGCTCCGCAGCGCCAACGAGACCGAACTCACCGCCATGAAGGACAAGGCCCGACAGGACATCGAGGCCGCCACCCGCACCGCACTGGCCGAGATCTACAACCAGTACGCCTCCGTCGCGACCCTCGCGGCCGCAAAGATCCTCGAACGTGACATCTCCCCCGCCGACCACACCGCCCTCATCGACGCCTCCCTCCGAGAGTTCCAGTCGCTCAAGCGCGGCTGATCCACACAAGGCGAATCCCCACCCATGGCCACCGCAACCGCCGATCCCGTCGCCTCCGTCTACGCCGAAGCGCTCGTCGAGCTCGCCGACGAGGCCGGCGCCCAGACCAAAGTCGCCGACATCGAGGCAGAACTCAACGAGCTCATCGGCTTCGTCGAGCGCGATCCCGCCTTCGCCGCGTTCCTCGAAAGCCCCATCATCTCCACCGACGACCGCAAGAAGAGTCTCGAAGCCATCTTCCGAGCCCGCATCTCCGATCTCCTCCTCCACTTCCTCTTCGTACTCAACGCCGCCGGCCGCCTCGGCCATCTCCACGCCATCGCCATCGCATACCGCCAGATTACCCTCCGCATGGCCGGGCGCGTCGAGGTCGAGGTCTTCGCCGCCGAGCCCCTCTCGGCCGAGGTGCAGGAGAGCGTCCGCCGCAGTCTCGCCTCCTCCCTGGGGGCCGATCCGATTCTCAATGTCACCGTCGATCCCTCCCTCATCGGCGGGCTCAAGATTCGCCTGGGAGATACCCTCATCGACGCCTCCGTCGCGACCCGCCTCCGCCAGATGCGCGATGCACTTCGGGGCAACGGCTCGCAGGCCGTCCGCGATCGCTTCAGTTCGCTCGTGACCCAGGGGCCGTAAGCCCCGCCCAATCTCGAACCAGAGGGCTTCGCCTCAGTCGGCAACGCCCACAGGACTCTCGCAAGGAACCAGCCGTGAAGATCAAGACTGACGAAATCACCAGTGTCATCAAGCAGGAGATCAGCCGCTACGAGAACGAGCTCGATGTCAGCGAGGTCGGTCGGGTCGTTCAGGTCGGCGACGGCATCGCCCGCATCTACGGCCTCGCCAACGCCATGGCCTCCGAGCTGCTGGAGTTCCAGACCGAAGAAGGCTCCGTCATGGGCATGGTCTTCAACCTCGAACTCGACACCGTCGGCGCCGTCATCCTCGGCGACTACCTCAACGTCCGCGAGGGCGACACCGTCAAGTCCACAGGCCGCCTCCTCCAGGTCCCCTGCGGCGACGCCCTCCTCGGCCGCGTCGTCAACCCCCTGGGTGAGCCCCTCGACGGCGGTCCCGCCATCGAAGCCGAAACTTCCCGCCTTGTCGACATCGTCGCCCCCGGCATCGCCGAGCGCCAGCCCGTCAAGCAGCCCCTCCAGACCGGCATCAAGGCCATCGACTCGATGATCCCCATCGGCCGCGGCCAGCGCGAGCTCATCATCGGCGACCGCAAGACCGGCAAGACCGCCATCGCCATCGACACCATCATCAACCAGAAGCGCTTCTGGGGAACTGACGACGCCGTCATCTGCATCTACGTCGCCGTCGGCCAGAAGGAATCCACCGTCGCAGGCGTCGTCGCCACCCTCAAGGAGCACGGCGCGATGGATTACACCATCGTCGTCAACGCCTCCGCCGCCGACCCCGCTCCCCTGCAGTACATCGCGCCCTACTCCGGCTGCGCCATGGG
>CAZPFK010000129.1:0-4749 GCA_964585855.1 uncultured Vicinamibacteraceae bacterium | reverse complement strand
ACGGTGACGTGGGAGATTCCGTAAGATCTTGATCCCCCCGCCCGGCCGGCCAACAGTGAGGGGTCCACTCTCCCACGGAAGGATCCCCGATGGCACGGAAACCCGCCGCACAATCCGCCGCTCCCCGCCGAAAGGCCAACGCAGCCACCACCGCCGCGACGCAGAAGAAAATCCACAGCATGGCCCAGTCGGTCGTGAAGACTGCCCTGGCCGGCGACGATCCCTTCGTTGACGTCCCCACCCGCTCCCTTTCCAACACCAACTACAACCGCAAACGCCGCATCCTCGAAATGGGCCAGAGCACGCAGCGCCGAAACCTCTTCAATCTCGGCCAGGCCCGCAAGTTCATGCAGACCATGATCGTCTCCTCGGCCTGCAAGGACCTCCTCGAAGCCGAGAAGACGCTCTCCCTTCGCGGAATGTACTACCGCACGCTGCACACCATCGCCGGCTCAAAGGAGAAGACCTTCGCCGGGCAGGAGGAGTGCGACCCGATCCTGGAAGACCTCGAAGTCACCCTCGGCGCCCTGCGCGAGGAACTCCACGTCTTTGCCAAGAAGCGCGGCACGATGGTCGGCAACATCACCGTCATCGACAACGGCGATGAGATCAACTGTCGGAAAATGGGCACCGGCGGCTACTCCATTCCCAGCATCTGCGAGCCGGAGGTCGTCCAGTTCGGCAAGTGCGAGGCGAAGTTCGTCCTCCACGTCGAGAAGGACACCGTCTGGAGCCGCTTCAACGAAGACCGCTTCTGGGAAAAGCACAACTGCATCCTCACCGAGGGCTCGGGCCAGCCGCCGCGCGGCGTCCGCCGCCTCCTCCGGCGCCTCCACGATGAGCTGGGGCTGCCGATCTACTGCCTGCTGGATTGCGACCCCTGGGGGCACTACATCTATTCCGTCATCAAGCAGGGCTCGATCAGTCTCGCCTTCGAGAGCCAGCGGATGGCCGTCCCCGATGCGAAGTTCCTCGGCATCCGGGCCATGGATTACGAGCGCTACGACCTCTCCGACAACGTGCAGATCGCCCTCTCCGATCGCGACATCGCCCGTGCAAAACAGATCATGGAGTACCCCTGGTTCGACAAGAAGGAGTGGAAGCAGGAGATCACCCGCCTGCTCCGAAACGGCTTCAAAATGGAAGTCGAATCCCTCATCACCAAGGACATCTCCTACGTCTCCGAGGTCTACGTCCCCGACCGCCTCAAGGCCAAGGACTGGCTCGACTGACCACCCCGAAATCCGTACACGCAATCCCCCGCCGGCCCGGGTTTGTGTCCAGCGTCCGTCGGGGTTATCATTGCGGCTGTGAGGGGGAGGAATACAGCGAGAAGTGCCAGGGGCCATGACACTGCCTCGGCCGAGAAGCCGGAGACAGTGCACATGCATCGAGGTGCATCCAACATGATGATGGCGGAGAAGGACACCGACACGCCGAAGCTTTCGCGGATCGTCGTCGCAGAGGATGAACTCCTCGTCGCCGAAGGCATCTGCCGCGCCCTGCAGGACCTGGATTACCAGGTCACGGCCATCTGCCCCGACGGCAACCAGGTCGTCGCCCATTGCCGGCGCGAACCCCCCGATCTCGCCCTCCTCGACATCCGAATGCCCAACATGACCGGCCTCGAGGCTGCCCGCATTCTCTTCGGCGAACTGGGCATTCCCGTCATGATCATCAGCGCCTACTCCGACCCCGAGTACGCCCGCACCAGCGCCAACTACGGCGTCTTCGGCTACCTCCTCAAGCCCGTCACCATCGACGACCTCCGCGTCGCCCTCCCCGTCGCCTGGGGGCAGTACCTCACCCACCGAAAGGCCGGCGATGAGGTCAACGCCCTGCGCAAACGCCTCGAGGAGCGGAAGATCATCGAGAAAGCCAAGTGGATCCTCGTTGACCGCCTCGGCGTCGATGAGGAATCCGCCATGCGCCGACTCCAGAAGCAGGCCCGCGACAACCGCCGCACCCTCGCAGACGTCGCCAAATCCATCCTCGAAAACCACGATCTCTTCCTCGGCGAAGCCTGATTCACCCCCTTTCGCCCCAAGACGCGAACCGCCGCCGCCGAAACACTGGTATCATCGAGTATGGATCCCACGCCGACCGGCTCCGGCCCCGTCACGCTGCGCACCATCAATTCCATGGTCCGCCAGGGACGCCGTTTCGCCTGCCTGACCTGCTACGACGCCGTCACCGCCCGCTGGCTGGCGCGCGCCGGCCTTCCCGTCATCCTCGTCGGCGACACCGCCGGGGAGATGGTCCTCGGCCACGACCACACCATCTTCGCCGACATGGACCTCATGATCGCCCTGACCGCCGCCGTCCGGCGCGGAGCCCCCGAAGTCCTGCTCATGGGTGACATGCCCTTCATGTCCTACCAGGCCTCCGACGCCGAGGCGATGCACAACGCCGCCCGCTTCCTGACCCAGGGCCGCGCCGACCTCGTCAAGCTCGAAGCCGACGCCTCCCTCGCCCCGCTCATCCGCCGCATGAGCGCCGCCGGTATCCCCGTCGTCGCACACGTCGGCTCCCGTCCGCAACTGACCAAGCGCGCCGGCGGCTATCGCGCTGCGGGCCGCACCCGCGCTGAGGCCGACCGCATCCTCGACGACGCCGCCGCACTCGAAGACGCCGGCGCCGTCATGCTCCTGGTCGAGGCCGTCCCCGCCGAAGTCGCCGCCGACATCGTCGCCCGAAGCGCCCTCCCCGTCATCGGCTGCGGCGCAGGCCCCGCCTGTCACGGACAGGTCATCGTCCTGCACGATCTCCTCGGCCTCACCGACTGGCAGCCGAAGTTCGCCCAGCCCGTCACCAACCTCGGCCGCCAGATTCAGGACGCCGCCGCCGAGTGGATGCGAAAAGTGGACGCCGCCGACCTCGGCGAGCATCCCTACCACATGGTCGAGGAATCAACCCCGGCCGATCCGCAGCAGGCCTCGCTCCGCCTGGGAATCAACCCCCAGATTCCTCGAACCGCAGGCGGAGGAAGCCGATAAGACTCACAGGCGACCGCCCCTTCAGCGGCCGCCCTCACCGCGCAAGACCTGCGCCGGAGCAGAAAATGGGGAGACTGGAGCGAATCGGTCCCGGAGTCCTCGTCATCGCCGCAGCCATTGTCGTGCTGCTGGTCGGTCCGGAGATCGTCCGCCGTATTGAAAACGCCCAGACCCAGGCCCGCGTCCAGCAGGCCCGGCTCGCCCTCCACGAAGACGACCTCATCGTCCGCCTCAACGGCTCCTTCCGCAACGTCGCGCTCGCCGTCGAGCCCAGCGTCGTCCACATCACCGTCCGACGCCCCCTGGCCACCAGCGACCTCCTCACCCAGCGCGTCGAGCAGTCCAGCGGCAGCGGATGGGTCTACGACGACAAGGGACACATCGTCACCAACTACCACGTCGTCCGAAACGCCGAACAGATCGAAGCACGCTTCTCCGACGGCTCCCCCTGGGAGGCCCGCCTCGTCGGCTACGACGAACTCTCAGACATCGCCGTCATCCGCGTCTCCCGCTCCACCCTCATCCCCGCACGCCGCGCCCCCGCCGACAGTCTCCGGCAGGGCGACTTCGTCTTCGCCTTCGGCTCGCCCTTCCACTTCGAGTTCTCCATGTCTTCCGGAATCGTCTCCGGCCTCGGGCGACAGGCCGGCATCCTCGGCCGAAGCCAGAGTTACGAAAACTTCATCCAGACCGACGCCTCCATCAACCCCGGAAACTCCGGCGGCCCCCTCACCGACATCCGCGGCGAAGTCGTCGGCATGAACACCGCCATCGCCGTCGACGGCAACGACCGCTCCGGCTCCGGACGCTTCAGCGGCGTCGGCCTCGCCATCCCCGTCGAAATGATCGAGTTCGTCGTCAACCAGATCATCGAGACCGGTCGCGTCGATTCCGGCGGCCTCGGCCTCGGAACCTACGACCTCACCGCAGAAATCATCAGCCAGACCGGCTTCCGGGGCGACGGCGTCTTCGTCAGCAGCGTCGACTCCGCCTCCCCCGCCGACCGTGCCGGCCTCCAGCGCGGCGACATCATCACCCAGGTCAACGGCGCCCCCGTTCCCAACAGCCAGGCCCTTCGCACCCTCGTCCACAACCAGCTCCCCGGAACCCCCGTCATGGTGCAGGTCTGGCGCGACGGCCGCGAACTCACCGTCATCGTCGAACTCGGAACCTGGGACCGCTCCCAGGGCCGGCTCCAGATCGACGTCGCACCTCCGGTCGAAAGCCACGAGTTCACCGGCCTGGGCGTCGTCATCTCCGGCATCAGCGAAACCCTCCGCACCCGCCTCCGCCTCGAAGAGCCCGGCGGTGTCTACGTCCAGCGCCTCCTGGCCGACTCGCCCGGATATGAGATGGGCCTCCGCGCCGGCATGGTCATCCTCGAAGTCAACGGCCGACCCGTCACCGACGTCTCCGACCTCCTCGACGCCATCGCCGACGACTCCGACAGCGGCATCGACCTCACCGTCCTGGGTCCCGGCGCCGACCGGGGGACCGTCCACATCATCCTCAATGATGAGGAGCGGTGAACCCGAGTTCCCGGCCTGCGATCGCACCCAACTCGCGTTTACATAGCACACTCGGGGCTTTCCCCCTTGACACCACCGCCCTTCTGATGGTACGGTAGGTGTTCGGTTGTCGCCGCGCCATACCACCCCGCCCCGCCCCCTACACTCAACACCCATGCCCTCCGACCCTCGCGAAACACCCGCCATGCGGCAGTACGCCGCCTTCAAGAAGCAGCACCCCCAGT
>CAZPFK010000128.1:0-4968 GCA_964585855.1 uncultured Vicinamibacteraceae bacterium | reverse complement strand
TCCCAGGCCACGTCTTCAGCGCTGACCAAGATCTGCCCGCCGTTGTTGATGTCGACGGCGCGGTACAAGCGCAGCTGGTCCAGCGGCTCCCGGACCAGGTCGTTGAGGTCGAAGACTGTCTGCCCTTCCCAGACCACGGCATGCTGATAGCCGTTGCGGCACTGGGGATCGGGATTGGACTCGCCCACGATGATGCCCATGTCATTGATGGCTTTCGGAATGGCCCCACAGTCGCCGATGGCCGAAAGCAATTCGAACTCGCCGTTGCGCCACACGCCGCCGCCAAGCCAGGTCAATTGACCCACAATGTCGCCCGTGTTGTTGAGCCCCCACGACCTTCCTTCACGCTCGTCCAGCACCACCCTCGTTCCGTCGGCCAGCCACAGGACGGGCTGGTCGGTAATCTGGTCGTCCCCGCAGACCTCGCGCAGTTCGTTGATGTCCGTGGATGTGGTGTAATCGCCGCCGAGGTTGATCGGCTCGCCCGCCGGGCTCCACAGGGTCGCCCGCCCGGGCCCGCTGCAATTGCCCTGAATCCAGCCCGAGTTGTTGGCGTTGTAGGCGGTGCAACTGCTGAACGGCCCACCCGGCGGCAGGTTGGGCAGCGGATCCATGCCCAACCCGACGACCCAGCGCATCGGCCCGCCCTCGCCGGTGTCGAGGTTGCCGACCACGCCGACGATGATTCGCGACGAAGGACTGATCCCGTAGACGGTGGCCCCGGTATAGCCGTCGGGGACGGGGAGTTCGTGGAGCGTACCGTTGACCCAGACGACCGAGGCGTCGCCGGGCCCCTCGAGCGTCGAGTGCCCGACGATCCAGCCGTGATCGCTGAGACCGTAGACCGGCGCGAACGCATCGTGGCCCGGCAGCGGCTGGATCAGCAGCGCCTCGTAGCCGGCCACGCCCGAGGGTTGCGCAACGGCAGCGGACGCAAGTAACGAAGCGGCGAGCACTTGAGCTGCAAAGGTGGTCGAGCGGCATTGAAGGTGCGGCATGGCTGGTCCTCCGGGCGACACTTCCATTGTAATGAAGTTCCGGCCCGCTGAGATGAAATGAGCAAGATTTTCTCTGCAATTCCGGGTTGCGGGAACTCCTGGACTTAGTAATTTGAGCTGCAGGTCCGCTGAATCCCATGCGCAAGGAGACCGAGCGTGCTGAGAACCATTGCCGCCGCATGCGCTGCCGGAACGATCGCCGCATCCGCCGCCGCCCAGCAGGGACCGCCGAACCTGATCTTCATCCTCACCGACGATCAGGGCGTCGAGTCGATCGAGGGTCCGTACTGGTCCAACGAAATGGGCGCCACCACGCCGGTGCTCGAGCGCTGGGCCGAACTGGGCGTGAGCTTCACCAACTGCCGGGTCAACCCCAACTGCTCGCCGACGCGCGGGGCGCTGATGACGGGTCGCGATGCACTGACGACGGGGCTGATCGGCGTGATCAGCCGCCCGATAGACTATCAGGAGCAGGCCGACCTGTCGCTGCAGGGACACGAGCGGACGATCGCGGAAATCCTGCAGGAGGCCGGGTATTACACGGTCCTGATCGACAAGTGGCACTGCGGGTACTGGACCGACCAGTTCCCGGCGGATCAGGGGTTCGACGCCTTCGACGACTGGTATGACTACATCAACAACTCGACGAACGAGAACTACGATGACCCAGATGAGGTCGGCGATGAGCGCCTGGTCTCGGCCTACCAGAAGGCCCTCTACCTGATCGAGAACCGCGACCTGCAGCACGTGGGGAAACCGTACGCGCTCTTCTTCCACACGATCACGCCGCACCGACGGGAACAGGACAACGGTGGCAATGGATACTACTGGTGGGATGTTCTCGACGACCTGGTCGAGAACTGGATGGTCTACGAGTACGAGCCGGGCGATACATTCATCGATATGAACCGCAAGCGCTTCCTGAAGAACGTCGAGGCGATGGACACGGTGCTGGGGTGGTTGTTGGGACCGGAGAGCGATCTGCTGCATCCCGGCCTGGGCGTCATGACCGCCAGCGACCGGACAGGTGAGTATGACACAACCAGCAACACGATCGTCTTCTTCACGGCCGACAACGGCACGGACAAACTGATCTCCTCATACGGCAGCAACGGCGCCAAGAACTCCGCCTACGAGGGCGGCTCCAATGTTCCCTGTATCGTCTTCGGAGAGGGCGTGCCGAGCAATCCCACCCCCATCGCCGACGACCGCCAGATCACGCACGTGGACTTCTTTGAGACCATCGCCGATGTGGTCGGCGCCTCGGCCGCGCTGCGGAACAACCCGATCGGAGACTTCCCACGACGCGGCGTGAGCTTTGCCGACGGCATCGGCTACACGCCGCTGGATCCCGCCACGCGCGAATACACGCTGACGAGTCTGCACAACGCGCTCCTGAACACCAATGTGAATCCGGCCGAGTGGCAACAGATATGGATGGTCTCGTTCACGGATGGGCGCTTCAAGCTCATCTGCCGGTCAGGGGGCGTGGGTCTCGTCGATCCCATTCCCGCGTGCGACCCGGACCTGGACTACACCAACTGCGTGCCCGATGAGTTCTACGATCTTCTGGCCGACCCCGGCGAAGAGTTCAATCTGCTCTCCGTACCGACCGGCCTGACCGACGAGCAGCTGCAGGGCTACCTCGACCTGCGCGATGCCATCGTGGACTACTGGCCAAGCGCGGTCTCTCAGGGGCTGGATTCGACGGAACTGCCCCGATACGCCTCGGAGCACTCCGACGGAATCCGTTACCGGCTGGTGGTCTATGTGGAACACGGGGTGCTGCAGGATTCATCCCAGGATGAGTTCTATGACGACTGGAACCCGCAGCGGGGCAACCTGCTTGATACCGGCACGACCGAAGTAGAGTACGACATCTATGAAGATCTGCGCGGGAGTGTCTCTGCATCGTTCGCGGAGGGTGATGACCTCCTCGACGTGAAGTGGATCGACGTTCCGGTGACGGACACGCTGGTCCTGACCAACGGCGTGGGCATGACAATGACAGGACCGCTGACGGTCGGGCACGCGGCCGTCGGCAGTACGCCCACCGAGACGCGCGCCTTCCTGAAGTTCGGGAACCTCCAGCAGTCGCTGCCGGAGGGCTATACGCTGCTGGACGTGGAGGATGCACAGCTGATTGTGATGTTCGACAGCGACTCCCAGTTCACTGACGAGACGGACACCGGGGTGATCCGGGTGCATCCGGTCACGGAAGCCTGGGGCGGCAACTACTCAGGTATCTGGAATGAGGACTGGGAGCCGACAATTCAGCTCGGGGCAGTGGACCTGCCGCCGCACATCATCACGGCCGAGGTTGAGGATGTTCAGGAGGAGACCGAGAATGTGATGCCTGAGCCCGATGGGCTGCAGTTCCGCCTTCGCGTCCTTCCGCTTCCGAGCGGGACGCCGGTGTCCTTCGGCCATGATGCTGACCTGCGGCCGCTGGTCTATCAGTGGTACGACGAACCGGAAAACAACCACGGCGTGGTGTTGGTGGCGGATCGGCTTGACGCACTGCCGGGCGACCAGCGAGTCCACTTCCTCCGCGATGCATCGCTTCGGCTGACGCTGCGTCGCGACTGAGCAGCGGTCAGGGGCAAGGTCTGCCCGTGATCCCACCGCACCAACGCCCCGGCACGGGCCGAGGTGAGGACCATTAAGGCGTGGCCGGCCACGCGGGGTCACTTATGCATCATCGCCGGTGAGGATCTGGAGGTACTTGTGGTACGCATACGCCCGATCACGCTGTCTGCCGGTCGTTTCACGCAGAATGCCGACCGTTGTCGCAACCTCTATGGCCTTGCGCGCCGTGGGTGATGTGACCTCCAGCAGCGAGGCGACGCCAGGCACGGTGACGATCGGATGTTCCGGCAGGAGGTCAAGGAGACGAATGGCGGCGACCGTGGCTCGATCATGCGAGGTCAGTCGCCGGCGATCCTTGCCCAGCAGCGCAAACAGACGTTGCGCTACATCAATGCCGTCTTCCGCTGCCTCAAGGACGCACTCCAGATAGAACCGCGACCATCCCTCCCAGTCTCCCTCGGTGCGAACGGCCGACAAGCGGTTGTAATACTCGCTCTGGTGGCGTTTGAACGCCAGCGACAGATAGAGCAACGGCGACTTCAGGATTCCCCAGTGTTCAAGCAGCAGCGTGATCAGCAGCCGGCCCATGCGGCCGTTGCCATCGAGGAAGGGGTGGATGGTCTCGAACTGCACATGGGCAAGGCCGGCCCTGACCAGCGGCGGAAGCGGGTCATCACCGTGAATCCACCGTTCGAGCGCGGCCATTGCGGCCGGGACCTCCTCCGGTGGAGGCGGCACAAATCGCGCGTTGCCGGGTCGAGTCCCTCCGATCCAGTTCTGGCTGGTGCGCACGCTGCCCGGATGCTTGTCTCCACCGCGCGCTCCTCGCATGAGCCGTTTGTGTGCCTCACACAACAGTCGCGTACTCAGCGGCAGGCCCCTGGAACGAGAGAGTTCCCGTCGTGCGTACGTGAGCGCCTCGACGTAGTTGCAGACCTCCTCGACATCCTCGGGGCGATCGGTTTCGTCGGTGGCCTCGAACGTGAGCACATCGCGAAGCGTCGCTTGTGTGCCTTCGATCTGCGAGGTGAGCACCGCTTCTTTGCGGACGAAGCCGTACAGGAACCAATCTGTGCTGGGAACCATGCTGCCGGCCACTTCCAGCCTTGTTAGCGCGTTCATTGCCCGATCGGCAAGATGACCCAGCCCGGCAGTCAGGTCAAGGGGTGGGCTCGACGGCGGAAGCGGGTGCGGAACGAAGGCCTGGACGGATTCGCCGGTCGTGCTGGTCTGGCGGTAGACGCCGGTCTGTCGGGGCATAGCGGGGAAACACTCCTTGTCTAAGGCGGAAGACTAGTAAACGATCGTTTCCGAGTCAAGATCGGTCGGAAACGCTCGCTTCTTAGCGCAGACACCCGATCCCACCGCACCAACGCCCCGG
>CAZPFK010000127.1:0-5254 GCA_964585855.1 uncultured Vicinamibacteraceae bacterium | reverse complement strand
GTCATCAACACCGCCATCGACCTCCTGGCCGAACTCGGACTGACCGAGAACGATGTCCGCGTCCGGATCAGCCATCGCCAGGCGGTCAGCAGGTCGCTGACGGCGCTGGGCGTTCCAGAGGATCGGCTTCCGGCGGCCTTCACCCTCCTTGACCGGCGCGACAAGATGCCCCGCGAGGAGTTCATCGCCTCCGCCCGCACCCTCGGGCTCTCACCCGACCGACTCGATTCCTTTGAATCGCTCTCCTCGGCAACCTGCGAAGCGTCACAGGAGTGGTCCGAAGTGCTCGCCGCGCTGCCCGTTCCCGAAGGAGCCGACATCTCCGACCTTCAGCGCCTCCACGAAGCGCTCCATGCTGCCGGTACGGCCCGGTGGTGCACTTTCGATCTTGGAATCGTCCGCGGCCTCGCTTACTACACCGGCATGGTCTTTGAGATTCACGAGGCATCCGGCGCCGAGCGCGCCATCGCCGGCGGCGGCCGCTACGACACGCTCATCGAGACCTTCGGCGGACCCTCGCTGCCGGCCTGCGGCTTCGGCATGGGTGACGTTGTGCTCTCTCTGGTGCTGGAGGATCGCGGGCTCATGCCCTCGGCGGCCGACCTGCTCGGCGGAGCCGACTGCTTCGTGATCTCAACCGGAACGCCCGAAGCCGAGGATCGACTGCCCGGCCTGCTGTATTCCCTGCGCCGAAGCGGTCTGCACGCGCGCCGTTCCTACAAGGCGACGCGCAACGTCGGCAAACTGATGAAGGAAGCGGCAACCTGCCGCGCCCGCTTCGTCGTCATCCTCGGCGATGAGCTGCGCGACGGGAAGATAGCGCTCAAGAACATGCAGACCGGGGAGCAGCGATTGATCTCCCTCTCCGGATTGGCAGCCGCGATTCGAAGCGACGATGACTGACGTCATCCGCTCGCGGCCGGGCTCACCCGTGAGCGCAGACGATCCTTCTTGATGGTGCGAACGGTTCGAGTAGAATCATCTGAACGTCCCGATTCGTGCGCCCAGGGATGAAAGGTGACGAGGCCGTCGCGACTGTCGACGCGTCTTACACACGTTGGCAGGCCAAAGCTCCTCCGGGCCAGCCGCCCGGAACCGCTCCATACCGATGCCGATTTCGCAAAAAATCCGCATCAGAAGCCTCTTTCGGGGAAAACCCCTTCGCCGTCTGCAGCGCGAGTATTGCCAGCGGGCCTACTCCTGGCCTCAGCGAAACCTCCTGATCATCGCCCTGCCGAAGTCCGGCTCATCGTGGCTCTATCGAATGGTCCAGCGTGTCCCCGGGTACGTCCACTGGGAACCGGAGTACCTGAAGTTCCTCTGGCACGATCTGCACTACGACTACGCCGAGCAGTCGCCTCCCGGTTACACCGTCACCAGGACGCACACCCGGCCGACAGATGAGAACGTCCGCATCATCCGTCGCTCGGGCCGTCGCCACACGATTCTTCTCCGCGACCTGCGCGATGTCGCCATCTCCTGGTGCTTCTACGTCGCAAACTCCGACGACCACCGCCTCCACCGCCTCTATGCCGCCATGTCCCCCTCCGATCGACTCACCTATTTCATGAAGACGATGCTCCCCGAGTTCACCTTCTGGGCGGAGGGATGGATCGATCGGCATGACCCGACGTCAGCGCTGCTGGTTCGCTACGAGGACCTCAGGGCCGACACACCCGGTCAGATGCAGAGTATTCTCCGCCACTACGGCATCACGCTTCCCGACGAGCAGATCAGCTGGATCGTGCAGCGACACTCCTTCCGCAACGAAACCGGCAGAGACCCCGGACAGGAGGATGCGACCGACTTCAACCGCAAGGCGGCTGTCGGCGACTGGACAAACCACTTCAACGATGAGCACCGCGACGCATTCAAGAGGATCGCAGGTCAGGCGCTGATCCGGCTGGGCTACGAGACCGACCTGAACTGGTAAACGACCCGCATCAGCCCCGAACCGACTCCCCGATCGGCTCGACCCGCACCCGTGAGATGTCCACGCCGATGCCTTCGTTGGCCGTGTTGATGTGCTCGCGATGTCTGTCGTGCGGGCGCAGCCGCATCATCATCGGCACCTGCATGACCTGCTCGTGCACAAACCCGTGCCCCCACAATCCATCCTCGCCGTGACAGTCGCCGTGGTCAGAACAGATCACCATGGTACAGCCCGCCCGGGAGAAGGCGTCCAGCAGCGGCTTGAGTTGTTCATCGACGAACTCAAGACACAACCGTTGCCGCTCCTGGCAGATCTCCCGATTGTTGTTGGCGCCCAGCGGAACGCAGAAGTTCTCCGCCGTCCACGGCGCGCCCTTGTAGTGATACGGTATGTGCGTCTCCCCGACGTTGACGAAGACGAAGTGCTTCTCCGCCGGGGCCTTGGCGAGCTCTGAGAGGACAAAACCGACCTGTGCCTCCACGTCCGTATGCGTAAACCGATAGACCTGGAAGTCGTCGGTCAGCACCCGGCTGCTCTCCAGCGAAGGATCAAACCACCGCATCGCCCCCGTGCCGATCGTCCGGTATCCCAGACGATTGAACCCCTCGACGATGTTTCGTCCCTTCATCTGCAGGTAGTCCGTGCTCACCCCACCCGCCGCGCTGTTGATGATCCGGAAGATCCGGCCCGCCTTGGGATTCACAAAGGGCCGGTCGCTCTCAGGAACCGTCGGCGTGACCCCCACAAAAATCGAGAGGTGCGAAGCGTAAGTGAACGTCGCCGGCGCCTGCGCTGCAAACCAGTGCCCAAGTGCCTTGAGATTCGGACAGTGCGCCTGCTGAAAGATGTCCACGCGCAGCGAATCGAGCGTCAGCAGCAGGATCGACTCCGGATGCACCGTCAGCGAATCAGGATCAGCCGGTACCGCTGGCACGGATCGCAGCCGACGGAGTCTCTTGCGGATTGATTTCATCAGTGCCATGGCGCTGCCGGCCGGACGCCGGCCCTCTTCGGGCGATCCATCGCTCAGGTCTCGAGGGCGACCGGGTTTCGAAGAACGCCGATGCCCTGGACCTCGATCTCCACGACGTCGCCGGCCTTCAGCCAGACCGGAGGAGTCCGGGCAAAGCCGACGCCCCCGGGCGTGCCAGTCAGGATTGTCGTTCCTGCCGCCAGCGTCGTTCCCTGCGAGAGAAACTCGATGAGTTCGTAGACGCTGAAGATCAGGTCCGCCGTCGTGCTCTCCTGCATCGTCACGCCGTTGACGCGCGTCGAGATCGCAAGGGAGTGTGGGTCGCCGAGTTCATCCGGCGTCACCAGACACGGTCCCAGCGGACAGAAGGTATCAAACGACTTCCCCCGGTTGAACTGCCCGCCTCCGCCTTCCTTCTGCCACCACCGGGCGCTCACATCGTTGGCCGCTGTGTAGCCGAGAACGTACTCCGACGCCCTGCTTCGCGGCACATCCCGCGCCGGACGCGAAATCACCACCGCCAGTTCACACTCGAAGTCCACCTGCTCGCGATCCTGGCAGACCTTCGGAATCACGATCGACTCTTCCGGCCCGATCACGCTGGCAGGATTCTTCGTAAACATCATCGGCCGCGCCGGCGGCTGCTTGCCTTGCTCTTCGGCATGCGCGCGATAGTTGAGGCCGATTCCCATGATCACCGGGGGCAACACCGGTGCGAGCACTCGCGAAACCGTCACCGGCTCCTCCCCCGTCGGCTCCAGCGCGTCAAGGGCTGTGCCCGCAATCGGAAGCGCAGTCCCGTCGCCGCAGTCGATGCCGGAGCGGGTCCGGCCTGTCGAGTCGAGAAAGCGGATCAGTCTCATGGTGTCGCGGCTTCCGCAGCAAACAACACGGCGTCGAGGGAGTACGCGCCAGGCCCCAGCAGGGCGATTGCGATGCAGATCACCGCGAGGTTGATCGTGTACTCGTTGCCCGGCGGGTCATTGGTGATCAGGTATCCGCCGCCCTTGTGCCCGATCAGCGCTGCGACGATCATGTTGGCCGTCAGGAAGAAGCAGGCAGGCCGCGTCATGAATCCCGCCGCCAGCAGCGCTCCGCCCACCAGTTCGATGAGCATGGCGATCCGGGCCTGAATGTGCGGCGCGGGAACGCCCAGCGACCGGAGCCAGTCTGTGAACCCCTTCATGTTCCCGGGACCGACAATCCCCAGCTTGCCGAGACCGTGGACGACAAAACACACCCCGATCGCCACGCGGACCAGCAGCAGGGCCAGGTCATGCAGCGTTACCGAAGAACCCACCAGCATCTCGTTCAAGTTCATGGCTGCTCCACTTCTGCCGGCTCGGGCTCATCGGCCGGCTCCAGTGCCGTCGCCAACTCATCCTCACCGGCAAATGAACGCTGCAGACGGGCCCGAAGTTGACGCCCTCGGTCCAGAAGCGCTTCTGGATCATCGTTGACCGGATGCAGGTCGATGTGCCAGCGGATGTCGGAGGTCAGCGTCACCGGCAGCAGCTCCGCCACAAGGTCGGGCCCCAGCATGTCGTATGGAGGGGGCGAGGCCTGGGCCGGCCCGGAATAGGGCTCATATCCGTCGAGGGTCATCCGCAGGTCATACGTCCCGTAGTGCAGGAATCGCACCTCGCAGGGCGTCCGCCCGATCTCTTCATCATTAAGGTACACCAGGGCGCCGGGGGGCTCGGAGGTGATGTGGATGGTCCGCTCGACACAGCCGGTCAGCAGCAGAAGCGCGGAGAGGCCGATAATGGTTGACGCGTGCATGAATCGCAACGTGAGGAGCTCCACCCTTCGGGTCCGGGCATCATACGCGACCGATTCTCCTGCAAACAACCCCGCAATCGGGCTGAACCCTTCGCCCTCGACCACCGTAGCGGGGGGAGGGATTGGTCGGGAATCTCCGGCCGATCTCCGTTTTGGTGCTATTCTTTACGTGCCCCCGAGTCGCTGGACCTGCCTCTGGTGAGGAGCCCTGGTCGGCACGGAAGGCGAGACTGATTTCCCGAGGCGAAAGGACAAAGACTCATGACACGCTTGATCGCTCTGCCCGCCCTGCTGGCGGCCCTGACATTCTCCATCGGCTGTAAGAACGAAGAGCCGACCACGCTGGCGGCCACGACATCGAGCGACACCAGCCAGACGACTCCGACAGAGGGCGGATCGTGCTGCCCATCAGCCCCCGCGAAGGTTGAAACCGTCGAGGTGATGCAGGCCTCCGCAACCGAGGGCTGCTCCGACGCCAAGAAGACTGAGTGTGCTGAGACTGCCGCTGCCCTGATGGCTGCAGCCGGCACCGCCGAGGACTGTGCGACCAAGTGTGCCGACAAGGC
>CAZPFK010000126.1:0-5390 GCA_964585855.1 uncultured Vicinamibacteraceae bacterium | reverse complement strand
GCGGCGGAACCGCGTTGCTGGCCCGACCGCCGTGGGAGCGCGGTGTGCTCAGCGCAGCGTACTCGAAGTGGATCGTTCGGCCGGCTGCCTCACCCTCATCGCAACCTCGGTGGGAGGTTGTGTGTCTGCACCGTCGGGGCGGGAGTCCGCCCGGCAGTGCGTGTCTTGTGGAGCGAGATCGTGTTCAGGGTTGTCTCCGTGTTCCTGCCGCAGTGGCCCATCGACCGGCTGCGCCGACGGGCGCAGCGCCGGGGCGATCCGCTGCCGGATGATGTCGCCGTTCTGCTGGTGCGGACCCACGCGGGCCGGCGGCTTGTCGCCTCCTGCTGCGACCGCGCTCATTCTGCGGGCATTCGCTGCGGCATGACCCTCAGCAATGCCCGCGCCCTGCTGGGAGCCGCCCCGCTCCACATCGCGGACTTCGATCCGCAGGGAGATCACGCCGCGCTGTGCGCCCTGGCGCAGTGGTGTCATCGGCTCACCCCGGTCGTCGCCGTCGATGCCCCCGATGGACTGCTCCTGGATATGACCGGCTTCGTTCGGCTCCACGGCAGCGAAGCGCGAATGATGCGCTCCATCCACACGCGCCTGCGCTCCCTGGGGCTGACGCTCCGCACAGCGTGCGCCTCGACGCAGACGTGCGCCTGGGCCGTTGCGCGCTTTGCGACAAGGACCTGTGTCATCGTGCCCGAGGGCCGGGAGCGGGAGGCGCTGGAGCCGCTTCCGCCGGCTGCACTGCAGTTCGACACGCAGAGTCTTGCCCGGCTGGCGGAGGTCGGCGTCGAAACCATCGCCCACCTGCTGGCCCTGCCCCGCGAGGAGGTGACAGCGCGTTTCGGCCCGGAGCCGCTGCTTCAACTCGATCGCGCCCTTGGCGCAGCGCTTGAAGTGATGACCCCGCTGCGGTCCCGCGAGCCGGTTGAGGTGACAGTGGAGTTCGCCGGCCCTGTGACCGACCTGGAGGCGATCCTGCAGGCAGCGCGGGCGCTTCTGCGCTCCTTCATCGAAGCGCTGCAGCGGCAGGAGCGCGGCGTTCGCACGCTTGCACTGCGCGCCAGGCGGATCGATGCTGCGCCGATCTCAGCCGCCATCAACCTCAGCCGACCCTCCCGAAGCGCATCGCACCTCTGGTCGCTGCTGCGCCCGCGCATCGAGTCGATGCACCTGGGCTTCGGCCTGGAATCGCTCACCCTCAGCGCCCGCCGCGATGCTCCCCTGCCGCATGCGCAATCAACCCTCACTTCTGCTGTGGCTGATGATCCATCCCCCACCCCCTCGGAGTCAGGACAACTCCTCGGCGAACTCATCGACACGCTCGCACAACGCCTCACCCCCGATGGGCTGCTCCGACTCGATGCCGTGGAGTCCCACATCCCCGAGGCCGCCTCGCGCCTCCGCCGCGCCTCCCACGACAATCGATCGCAGCGCGACCATCCCGCGCTGCCACCCGCCGACCGCCCCTCCCGGCTCTTCGCCTCCCCCCGGCCCGTGCAGGTAGTGGCGCTGACTCCAGATGGGCCGCCGGTCCGGCTCACCCTCGACGGCTGCACCCACACCGTGGCGGCGGCCGCCGGTCCGGAGCGGATCGTGCGGGAGTGGTGGAAGGGCGAGGTGCTGGAGCGGCTGCGCGCCGGGACGCAGCAGGAGCGCGACTTCCACGGAGCCGAAGCGCTCCACCGCGACTACTTCAAGGTGCAGGTGGAGGATGGCCGCTGGCTGTGGATCTTCCGCGCAGCCTCCCGCAACGGCTGGTTCCTGCACGGACAGTGGTGCTGAGCCATGCCCGAGCATCCCCATCCCAAGCCGCACCCCCACCCCGCGCGCCACGGCGAAGCGCCCGCGCCGTCACACCCGATCACATCATCCGGCACATTCGTCGAACTGCAGGTTACCAGCAACTACACCTTCCTCACCGGCGCCAGCCACCCCGATGAACTGATGCAGGAGGCGGCGGCCCTCGGCTACAGCGCCCTGGCGCTGACCGACTGCAACACCCTGGGCGGCATCGTCCGCGCCCATGTCGCTGCGCAGCAGGCCGGCATCCGCCTCATCGTCGGCTGCCGGCTCCACCTTCTGGCCGATGACCGTCCCCTCTCCATCCTCATTTATCCCACCGACCTCGCCGCCTACAGCCGCCTCTGCCGACTGCTCACCCTCGGCAAGCGCCGGGCCCCCAAGGGCGAATGTCACCTGACCCTCCACGACCTGCTCGACTTCAACGAGGGACTGCTCGCCGTCGCCATCCCGCCCAGCGCCCCCCACCTCATCGATGACCGCTTCATCGAGATCCTGCAGGGGCTGCGCAGCATCTTCGACGCCGACCGCCTCTCCCTGGCAGCGCAGCGCTGCTACCGCCAGGATGACCACGCCCGGCTGCAGCAGCTGCGCACGCTCGCCTCCCATCTCCGCATCCCGCTGGCGGCGACCAACGATGTCCTCTACCACACCCCCTGTCGCAAGCCGCTGCAGGATGTGCTCACCTGCATCCGCCACGGCTGCTCCATCGAGCAGGCCGGCTTCCGCATCGACCCCAACGCCGAGCGATGCCTCAAAGCGCCACAGGAGATGGCCCGCCTCTTTGCCCGCTGTCCCGAAGCGCTGGCGCGGACGCTGCAGATCGCCGACCGCACCGCCGCCTTCAGTCTCGATCAGATCCGCTACCAGTACCCCCACGAAGTCGCCCCCCCGGGATGCACCCCGATGCAGCACCTGGCCGAACTGACGCGCCTCGGCGTGCAGCAGCGCTATCCCCACGGCATCCCCGAGAAGGTCGCCACGCAGATCCGCCACGAACTCCGGCTGATCGAGGAACTCGAATACGCCCCCTACTTCCTCACCGTCCACGACCTGGTCCGCTTCGCACGCTCCCGCGGCATCCTCTGCCAGGGCCGAGGCGCTGCCGCCAACTCCGCCGTCTGCTACTGCCTGGGCATCACCGCCGTCGATCCCGGCCGCATCAACCTCCTCTTCGAACGCTTCATCAGCCGGGAACGCAACGAACCCCCCGACATCGACATCGACTTCGAACACCAGCGCCGCGAGGAGGTCATCCAGTACATCTACCGCACCTACGGCCGCGACCGCGCAGCGCTGTGCGCCGAGGTCATCACCTACCGGGGCCGAAGCGCCGTCCGCGAGGTCGGCAAAGCGCTTGGACTCTCCCTCGACCTCGTCGATCGGCTCGCCAAGAACATCGACTGGTGGAGCGACTCCGTCACCCGTGGTACACGCCTGCGCGAAGAGGGCCTCGACCCCGCCGACCCCGCCACGCAGCGCCTCATCGCCCTGGCCGAAGAGATCGTCGGCTTCCCCCGCCACCGCTCCCAGCACGTCGGCGGCTTTGTCATCACGCACGGCCCCCTCTGCGACCTCGTCCCCATCGAGAACGCCCGCATGGAGGAGCGCACCGTCATCGAGTGGGACAAGGATGACATCGACGCCATGGGCATGCTCAAGGTTGACTGCCTCGGCCTCGGCATGCTCACCGCCATCGGCAAGTGCTTCACCCTCATCGAACAGCACACCGGCGCACACACCTCCCTCGACTCCATCCCCCCGGAAGACCCCGCCGTCTACGACATGATCTGCAGGGCAGACACCATCGGCGTCTTCCAGATCGAATCCCGCGCCCAGATGCAGATGCTCCCCCGGCTCCGACCGCGCTGCTACTACGACCTCGTCATCGAGGTCGCCATCGTCCGCCCCGGCCCCATCCAGGGCGACATGGTCCACCCCTACCTGCGCCGGCGCAACGGCGAAGAACCCGTGGAGTACCCCGATCAACGCATCCGCGAAGTGCTGGGCCGCACGCTGGGCGTCCCCCTCTTCCAGGAGCAGGCCATGGCCCTGGCCGTCGTCGCCGGCGGCTTCACACCCGGAGAGGCCGACCAGTTGCGCCGCGCCATCGCCGCCTGGAAGACGCGGGAGAAGATCATCCTCACCTTCGGCGAGAAACTCGTCAACGGCATGGTCGCCAACGGCTACCCGCGCGACTTTGCCGATCGCTGCTTTGCGCAGTTGAAGGGCTTCTCCGAATACGGCTTCCCCGAATCCCATGCTGCGAGTTTTGCCCTGATCGTCTACACCTCCGCCTGGCTCAAGCACTATCACCCCGCCGCAACCGCCGCTGCGCTGATCAACAGCCAGCCCATGGGCTTCTACGCACCCGCCCAGATCGTCCGCGATGCGCAGGAGCACGGCGTCGAGGCCCGACCCATCGACGTCAACGCCAGCCGATGGGAGTGCACGCTGGAGCAGCCCGATCCCGGGCACATCGCCCGGACACGCCCGCCCTTTGTCGCCTCGCCGATTCCGCAACCCGCCCTCCGGCTCGGCATGCGGCTGGTCAAAGGCCTCGCACAACACGAGGCCGATGCCATCGCAGACGCGGTGACAGACCACGGCCCCTTCGCATCCATCCCCGCCCTTCGCCGCGCCTCAGGAGTCAGTGTCAACACCCTGCGCCGGCTCGCCTCGGCCGATGCCTTCGGATCGATGGGCCTCAGCCGCCAGCAGACCCTCTGGCAGGTCAGCGCCCTGCGCGATGAAGCGCTGCCGCTCTTTGACCAGACCGAGCCGGTGCCCCGCCGATCGCTCCCGACGCCGCTGCCTCCCATCGCCCCCGCCCGCACCCTCGCGCAGGACTACGACGCCACCGGCCTCTCCCTCAAGGCCCACCCGCTCACCTTCCTGCGCCCCTACCTCGACACACTCAGCGTCACCCCCGCCCTCGATCTCGCCGATGGAGCGCGCTGGCCGCAGGGACAGCGCCTCACCGTCGCCGGGCTGGCGCTGGTGCGGCAACGACCGGCCACCGCCTCGGGCATCGTCTTTATCACACTGGAAGATGAGACGGCGACGACCAACCTCATCATCCGCCCGAAGGTCTTCGAGCGCTACCGACGCGCTGCACGACACGGCATCATCCTGCTGGCGCACGGAACCATCGAACGCCAGGGTGAGGTCATCCACATCCTGACAACCACCCTGCACTGCCTCGACGCCCGTTACTCGGATCTGGCGGCGAAGTCGAGGGACTTCCGGTGAGCGACCCTCACTGCCGCGGGCCATGCAGCCCCTTCCGTCATGCTCGCGCAGGCGGGCATCCAGTCCGCATTCTGCCCCATAACTTTTGCGCCGATTTTTCACCATCGGGGTTCCACTCCGGGCGGATCTGTGGTACATTGGAGTTCGCAGGGGCTGCCGTGCGGGCGATTCCGGTGGGACAGGCGTCTCGCCTGTGCGATTCAAAGGAGAGCATGATGGCGGATAGAGAAGACGACACCATCAGGACGCCCGTTGAAGACTGCATTTGAGGATGAGGATGCGGGCGGTTCGCACTTCATCGAGAACTTCGCACCCCATGAAGAAGGATGCGATCTTGAAGATGT
>CAZPFK010000125.1:0-5434 GCA_964585855.1 uncultured Vicinamibacteraceae bacterium | reverse complement strand
GTCCGTCGCTGACGCTTCCGGCTCGTCGGAAGACACAAGGATCGGCCGGCGCGGAGGCCGGCCGCTACTGGCTTAGGGATCGGTCCGCACGGCAAGCTCAGCAACCCCTCACGAGATCGTCGAGCCGGGGGCGACCGAGGCCTCCGGTCGCAGCAGGATCACCCGTCTCGCCTCGGGGTCCGTCCCCTCCGAGGCGTCGGTCGCCGCCAGCAGCATGCCGTTGGAGGTCTCGCCCCGGATCACGCGCGGCTCGAGGTTGGCCACGATGATGATCTGCCGCCCCACCAGCTTCTCGGGGCTGTAGTGGCCCTTGATCCCGGCACAAATCTGCCGCCCATCCTCCGAGCCGTCGTCGAGCTGAAGTTTCAGGAGGCGGTCGGCGTTGGGGTGAAACTCCGCCTTGACGACGGTGGCGACGCGGAGGTCGATCTTTGCGAAATCCTCGTACTTGATGGGGTCCTTGAAGGCCATGGCGGACTCTCTTGCGGCATGGGTCTGTTGAGGAAGTCGGATGATAGCGGATCAGTCGGCGCAGACGGCAAGACCGGAAAAAGCGCAGAAAGTTGTCAATTGTCCCGGCTGACGGGTTGACGCGGGGCGAGCCGATGTGTGTATTGGTGAGGCGCGGAAATCCGCACGGAAGATCAGTTTGTTCACACGGATGTGGAGGTGACGCAGATGCATCGCTTCGCGGCAGCGGCAGGGGGGACCTGGACCATGAGAACACGCCTGGCAGGGGTATTGATCGGCCTGCTTCTGGCTGTGGCGGCCTCGGCAGAGGGCGTTCCGGCCCGCGATGTCGCAGGCGAACTGGCCCGCATCTATAACAGCACCGACCTCTCCCGGGGAACCGTCGCCTACAGCGTCGTCGATCTCCAGACCGGGCAGACGCTGGCCTCCCACAACGCCGACCGCCTCATGATCCCGGCCAGCAACATGAAACTGCTGACCACGGGGGCGGCCCTGATCGTCCTCAAGCCCGACTTCGCCTTTGAAACCCGCCTCATCTGGGACGGCTCACGCCTGACCGCACTCGGCTCCGGCGATCCCGGCCTCTTCGATCCCGACCTGCTGGCCGAGATGAATGTCGGCGTGGACGGCCTGGTGGGGCGCTGGGCCGATGAGGTGGTCGCTGCCGGGATTACCGCCGTCGACGCGCTGGTCGTGGACGACCGCATCTTCGACGAGGATTACCTCCACCCGACCTGGCCGCGCGACCAGATCGAGCGGCGGTATTGCGCCGAAGTAAGCGGCTTCAACTTCTTCGGGAACGTCGTCCGCGTCTTCCCCCGGCCGGCCGCCCGGGCCGGCGAGGCGCCGCTGGTCGTCGTGGAGCCGGAGGTCCGCTCCTGGCTCTCCCTGCGGAACGCGGCACAAACGACCGGCGACCGCAAGAAGGACAACGCGTTGTGGATCGACCGGGTCGAGAGCGGCAACGAGATGACCCTCTACGGCGTGGTCCGCACGCCGCAGGTGGCGCCCATCGAGGTGACGGTTCACAATCCCGGGCAGATTTTTGCGCACTACTTCGCCGACGCCCTCCGCAAGCGGGGTGTGACAGTCGGCGAGGCCCGTCGTGCGGTCGCCGACGATCCGCAGCCGCAGGGCCAGACCATCGGCAGCATCATCCGCACGCCGCTGGAGACGGCGCTGATCCGCAGCAACCGCGACAGCGAAAACCTCTACGCCGAGGCCCTCATCAAGCGCATCGGCCGGGAGATCACGCAGCAGCCCGGCTCCTGGGAAAACGGCGGGGCGGTGATCCGAATGGCGATCTCACGCCGGCTCTCCCCGGCCCTGGCCACCAGCGTCGTCGTCGCCGACGGCTCCGGCATGAGCCGGGATAATCAGGTGACGGCGGACCTTTTGGCACAATGGCTTGCCGCCATGTGGGAGGATGAGGAGCTGCGCCGTCCGTATGTCGAGTCGATGGCCGTCGGTGGGGCATCCGGGACGCTGCGAACGCGATTCCAGGAGATCCGCCCCAAGGGGACCGTCAAGGCCAAGAGCGGCTTCCTCAACGGCGTGGTCACCCTTTCGGGCTACCTTGTGACCGATGCGGGCCGATCGGTGGCATTTTCGATTCTTGTCAACGACGTGCCGGAGGTGGCGCAGCGCGTCAATGCGCGGCGGATGCACGAGCAGATGATCCAGGTGCTCGACTCCTATCTCCATGCCTCAGAGAGCGTTGCAGACGGGGCAGGAGCCGGAGACAAATACGGCGGCTGAAGGGTCAGCCGCCGGTGCAATGCGCAAGAGAGGACTTGAACCTCCAAGGGATTTTACTCCCACCAGGCCCTCAACCTGGCGCGTCTGCCAATTTCGCCACTTGCGCGTGGGTGGGTCGGGGGGACCCGGATTGAATTGTACGCAAAAGACGAACAACGGGGTCGTTGCGAGGGTCGCCTTTCGCAGTGGTCAGTATAGCGTAGCGACCCCGGGAGTCGATGCCTCAGCGGACGCTTCCGGAGCCGCAGGAGCCTCGAATCGTGACCCTTCCCAGCCAACCCCGACCCCGACCCGGCGAGCGCCTTCGTGTCGCGGTGCTCTCAACCGGCGGAACGATCGAAAAGACCTACAACGAGAGCGACGGCCGACTGGAAAACCAGCGCTCGGTGCTGGAACTGATGCTCGCCTCGCTGGTGCTCAACGGCGTGACGGTGGACCGGATCCCGGTGATGAACAAAGACTCGCTGGAGATGAACGCCGCCGACCATGCTCGGATCTGCGAAGAGGCGAAGCGTGCGGCGGAGAGCCACGACGCAATCGTGATCACTCACGGGACCGACCGGCTGGCTGAAACGGGCGAGGCCCTCGTGCAGACGCTGGGAGCCGACGCCGGCGGCATCGTCATCGCCCTGACCGGGGCGATGCGGCCCTACGAACTCCGCAACACCGATGCGGTGCAAAACCTTGTCGAAGCACTGCTTGCGGTGCAACTGCTGCCTCCCGGCGTCTACTGCGTGATGCACAATCAGGCCCTGGCATTTCCCGGCGTGGTCAAGGATCGCACCCGCGGAACCTTCGTCCGGGCCGGCCGAAGTTGACCGGCAGTCAACCTCAGGTTGACAGGTAGTCAATTGTCTGCCGTTTTTTTGAACGTACATTTGGGCCGATCTCAGCCCGCGGGATGCGTGTTCCGCAGGTCTTGTGAACGTTTCCCGTATTCGGAAAGGACAGTTTCATGTGTACCGCTCACACCCTGGCCGACCGGCCGATGACCGCCGGCCGCGACGGCCTCGACCATGCAAAGCGTGAGGCCCTGATGGGGCGCTTCGTGGAGATGATGAACGGCAGCGCGACGCTGCTGTGCATGTCGCTTGGGCATCGCACCGGCCTCTTTGACGCCATGGCCGGCAAGGGGCCGCTGACGATCTGCGAGATCGCCAAGGCCTCCGGACAGCACAAGCGCTACGTCCGCGAGTGGCTGGGCGCGATGGTCACCTCCCGGCTCGTCGAGCACGACCCGCAGGCAAAAACCTACTGGCTCAGCCCCGAGGCCGCCTCGCTGCTGACCCGGGCGGCGACCCCCGACAACTTCGCCGGCATGTCCCAGTGGTTCTCGGTTCTCGGAGGTGTCGAGGATCGCGTCCTGGAGGCCTTCAAGACCGGCGCCGGCGTGCCCTACGAGGCCTACGGCCGGTTCCACGAGGTCATGGCCGAGGAGAGCGCGCAGTCGGTGGTTTCGGGCCTTGAGGGGCACGTCCTGCCGCTGGTTCCCGGCTTGCGGCAGAAGCTTGAGCAGGGCATCGACGTCCTCGATGTCGGCTGCGGCGCGGGCCGGGCGATGATCCATCTTGCCGGCCTCTTCCCCAACAGCCGCTTCGTTGGATACGACTTCTCAAAGCAGGCGATCGAAATGGCACGCGCGGAGGCGAAGGAGAAAGGCCTGACCAATGTCCGCTTCGAGGTCGTCGATGCAGCGGCGATGAACGATTCCGAGGCCTTCGACTTCATCACGACCTTCGACGCCGTTCACGACCAGGCCCGGCCCGACCTTGTCCTGTCCAACATCCACCGCGCCCTGCGGCCCGGCGGGACGTACCTCGCGCAGGACATCAAGGCCAGCAGCGAGCATGCCGGCAACCTGGATCAGCCCTTCGCCCCCTTCATCTACACGATCTCGCTGATGCACTGCATGAGCGTCTCGCTGGCCTGCGGAGGCATGGGGCTGGGCGCCGCGTGGGGCCGGGAGCTCGCCCTGGCCATGTTCCAAAAGGCCGGCTTCGGCGAGGTGGCGGTCAATGAACTGGAGCACGACCCCCTGAACTACTGGTACGTCATGGGCAAGTGATCCGGGTCGGCAACTCGGGGACCTCAGGGGCGAGCGGCTATCATGCCGCCCGCCCCTTTCCGTTGCGCCAAATGTCCCTCATCCTGCCCCGGAACGGAGCGAGTGCGCCATGAACGACGTTCGACCCCTCACCACCCTCGACACCTACCGCCTGCTGGGCCGCAGCGGCCTGCGCGTTTCGCCGCTGTGTCTGGGAACGATGACCTTCGGAGCCGAATGGGGATGGGGCAGCGACCGCCAGACCAGCAAGGCGATCTTCGACCGCTTCGCCGAGCGCGGCGGCAACTTCATCGACACCGCCAACTTCTACACCTTCGGCACCAGCGAGAAGTGGGTCGGCGAGTTCATCGCCGCCGACCGCGAGTGGTTTGTCCTGGGAACGAAGTACGCCATCAACATGCGGACTGCCGGCGGCAAGGAAGGCCGCATCGATCCGAACGCCGGCGGCAACCACCGCAAGAACATGATGCAGGCCGTTGAGGCCAGTCTGAAGCGTCTCGGGACCGACTACATCGACCTCTACTGGCTGCACATGTGGGACTACACGACGCCCGTCGATGAACTCATGCGCGGGCTGGACGACCTGGTCCGCAGCGGCAAGGTGCTGTATCTGGCCGTCAGCGACACGCCGGCGTGGAAGATCGCCCAGTGCAACACCTACGCCGAGGCGCACGCGCTGTCGCGCTTCGTCTGCACGCAGATGGATTACAGTCTCATCCGCCGCGACGTGGAGCGCGACATCCTGCCCATGTGCCGCGAACTGGGGCTGGCAATGCTCCCCTGGTCGCCCCTGGGCGGCGGCGTGCTGACCGGCAAGTACACCCGCGCCGAACTCGAGGCCCAGCAGAAGCAGGGGGGGCCGAAGGGCTCCTCCTTCGGCAGCGAACAGCGCCGCATCCTGCTCACCGAGCAGAAGATCCGCATCGCGGAGGCAGTCTCGGCCGTGGCGAAAGGGATCGGCCGCACGCCCTCGCAGGTGGCGCTCAATTGGCTGCTGACGCGGCGGGGCGTAACGAGCATCATCCTCGGAGCGCGGACGACCAACCAGCTCGAAGACAACCTCGGCTGCCTCGATTTCACCCTCGACGAGGCCGCGCTGGCCCGGCTGGACGAGGCGTCGGCGATCGAGAAGGGCTTCCC
>CAZPFK010000124.1:4288-5503 GCA_964585855.1 uncultured Vicinamibacteraceae bacterium | reverse complement strand
AAGGGCACTGGGCACTGAGGGACAGAGTGGAACGGTCCGCACGGCGGACCCTACCCCTGAGGCACTGAGGCCCAGTACCAGGCTGAAGCGCCAGCGAGGCCTTCTGAGTGGCGCGATGGATTTTACGGACTGGATGCCCGCCTGCGCGGGCATGATGGAGGTTGGCCCTCGCTGACGCGTCGGGCTCGCATTGGAACGCAAGGAGAGTATCAGCGGGCGGCGGGGGTGGGGACGCGGAAGTGGGAGAAGTCCACTTCGCGGAAGTAGGCGATGGTCTTCTTCAGGCCGGTTTCGAGGTCGACGCCCGGTTCCCAGCCGAGCTTCTGCCGGGCGAGGTCGATGACGGGCTGGCGCTGGGTGGGGTCGTCTGCGGGGAGGGGTTCGTGGACGAGCTTTGATTTCGAGCCGGTCAGCGCGAGGACTTTCTCGGCGAGTTCCTTGATGGTGAACTCGCCGGGGTTGCCGAGGTTGACGGGGCCGATGAAGTCCTTCTCGCTGTTCATCATGCGGATGATGCCTTCGACGAGGTCGTCGACGTAGCAGAATGAGCGTGTCTGTGAGCCGTCGCCGTAGATGGTGATGTTCTCGCCCTGAAGGGCCTGGCGGATGAAGTTGGAGACGACGCGGCCGTCGTAGGGGTGCATGCGCGGGCCGTAGGTGTTGAAGATGCGGATGACCTTGATGGGAGTCTTGTGGAGGCGGTGGTAATCGAAGCAGAGGGTTTCGGCGGCGCGTTTGCCTTCGTCGTAGCAGGCGCGGGGGCCGATGGGGTTGACGTTTCCGCGGTAGGACTCGGGCTGTGGGTGGACCTCGGGGTCACCGTAGACCTCGCTGGTGGAGGCCTGGAGGAGTCGTGCGCCGGTGCGTTTGGCCATTCCGAGCATGTTGATGGCTCCGAGGACGGAGCACTTCATGGTCTTGATGGGGTTCCACTGGTAGTGGACGGGGCTTGCGGGGCAAGCGAGGTTGTAGATCTCGTCGACTTCGAGCCAGATGGGGTGTGTGACATCGTGTCGAATGAGTTCGAAGTTGGACTTGCCCAGAAGGTGGGCGACGTTGCTTTTCTGGCTGGTGAAGAAGTTGTCGAGGCAGATGACGTCATGGCCCTGCGCGACGAGGCGGTCGCAGAGGTGCGAACCGACGAAGCCGGCTCCTCCGGTGACGAGGATTCGTTTCATTCGAGCGATGGACACGTGAGTCTCCGGGGCGTGTGTG
>CAZPFK010000124.1:0-4188 GCA_964585855.1 uncultured Vicinamibacteraceae bacterium | reverse complement strand
TGGAGCTTGGAGAGGAGGTGGAGGACTTCGATGTAGAGCCAGACGAGGGTGACCATGAGCGCGAATGCGCCGTACCACTCCATGTACTTCGGCGCGCCCTGCTGGGCCTGGGTTTCGATTAGGTCGAAGTCGAGCAGGAGGTTCAGCGAGGCGATCACGACGATGACGGCGGAGATGCCGATGCCGATCGGGCCGGTGTCGTGGAGGTAGGGAATCTGCGCACCGAAGAAGCCCATGACCATGTTGACCAGATACATGAGCATAACGCCGAAGGTGGCGGCCATGATGCCGCCGGCGAGTTTGCCTGTGACCTTGATGGTACGGGTGGCGTAGAGGATGCACATAACGGCGAGGATGCCGAAGGTGAGGCCGACGGCCTGGATGACGATGCCCTGAAACGCGGCGTTGAAGAAGGAGGAGACGGCGCCGAGGAAGAGGCCTTCTGAGAGGGCGTAGAGGGGAGCGGTGAAGGGGGCCCAGGATTTCTTGAAGATGGTGATGAGGGCAAAGAGGAGGCCGGCGATGACGCCGCCCCACATGAGCGGCTTGACGAGGGGGTTGAGTTCCCCGGACTGGAGTGACTCGGCGACCATGTCCCAGGTCCATCCTGCGGAGATGAGTGCGAGGACGACGAGGACGCCGGTTTTGACGGCCGCGCCCTGGATGGTCATGGTGTTGGCGCGATCGCCCATGAGGTGCTCAAGTCCCTGGAACTGGGTCTCGGAGAGGGCGGGGTTGGCGCTACGGATCATGCGTCGATTCTCCATCTGAGGACTGGGGAGTGAAGCCCGGACCACCATCGACCGGTCGGGGCTTGGGGGTTGATTGTAATGGGGTTACGAGGCCGGGGCAGGGGCGGATCGCGCGTGAAATGCGCAAGGCGCGTGTTGTCGATTGGGCGGAGGGCCACTATTCTGGCAGACCATGGCGATCACGATATTCCAACACGGGAAGCACGGCGGGCCGGGTCGGCTCGGGGAAGTTCTGCTGCGTTATGGGCATCGGCTCCGGGTTGTGGAGCTGTGGTCCGGCGCGGAGGTTCCGGGGGACCTCGATGATGTGACGGGGGTGGTGAGTCTCGGGGGGACGATGAACGTTCGCGATGCGGCGCAGATTCCGTGGATGCGGGCGGAGATGGAGTATCTGCGGCGAGCGCACGAGGCGGAGCTGCCGGTCGTGGGGGTGTGTCTGGGGAGCCAGATGCTGGCGACAGCGCTTGGGGGTGAGGTGACAGCGCTGGGCGAGGGGAGGACGGAGCTCGGATTTGCGGAGGTGACGGCGACCTATGCGGGGACGGAGGACATCATCCATACGGGTCTGCCGTGGCGGATGATGCAGTTTCACTGGCATTCGTACCAGGTGAGTGCGGTTCCGGCGGGGGCGAGAGTGCTGTCGGGGTCGGCGATGTGCCCGGTGCAGGCGTGGACGGCGGGGGTGCGGACGTACGGCTTCCAGTACCATTTCGAGGCGACGCGGGCGGCGATTCTGGACTGGGCGGAGCGCCATGCGGAATCGCGGAAGGCGGCCGGGATGACAATGGAAGAATTGCGTCGGCAGCTGGAGGCGCATTACGAGGAGTTTGCGCGGTTGTCGACGCGGCTGAGCCGGTCGATTGCGGACTTTCTGGTTCCTGCGGGGCAGCGTCTGGCGCGGGTGTGAGGTGTCGGCGACGGGGGCGGAGGGGGTGCTATACTGACCGCCCGTTGCGGACAGGCGTCTGTCCGGGGAGCGCCTGAGGCGTTGCGGAGCCGTGAGCCGTGGACATTACCCCGAAGAGGCTGTGGTACCTCTTCCTTTCGCAACTGTATTTCCGCAATGATCTTGCGCTCGATCTGGTGGCGCGGCTTCCGTTGAAGCGGCTGGATCGTCCGATCTGGGTGATGGGTTTGCCGCGTTCGGGGACGAGCATTTTCTCGACGATGATGGGCCGGGGGAATCGGCACCTTGCGAACTGGTCGGAGGCGGTGGCGGTGTGGGATGCGCGGCACCGTGATCCGGAGGTGGATCATCGATGGACGGAGGCGGAGGCGACGGAGGCGCGGATCCGGCGTGTGACGAACAACTTCGCGACGTATGCGAAGCTGAAGGGCTGCCCTCGTTTCATGAACAAGCATCCGCGCAATTCGCTGCGGATTCCGTTCCTGGTCAAGGGGTGGCCCGATGCGTACTTCATCGATGTGCGCCGGGATGTGCGGGCGGTGGTGAACAGTCTGATCAGCGAGTCGAACCGGGAGAAATGGCGTCGGACGATGCCGCTGGGGGGGTTTGCGAAGCCGCCGGGGTGGCGCGAGATCGCGGCGATAGCGAACGAGACGGAGCGGTTTTCGCGGATGGCGGTGGAGGTCCACCGGATTCTGACAGATGACCTGAAGCGGTGTGTTTCGCCGGAGCGTCTGCTGGAGGTTCGCTACGAGGATTTTGCGCAGGACCTGCACGGGACGCTTCGGCGGGTGTACTCGTTCTGCGAGGTGGAGCCCGATGAGGAGCAGTTGAGCGGACGGGTGCCGGCGCGGCTTGAGAATCGGAACTTCAAGTGGGCGGAGCAGCGGTCGGCGGACGATCTTGAGATCATGAAGCGGCTGCTGACGCCCGTGCTGATCGAAACGGGGTACGAGCCTGACGCGGAGTGGCTGGCGCGGATTCCTGTGCGGGCCGGAGCGTCGGCGTGAGAGTGTCGAGATGAATCATCCGCCGCCGATTTTTCGATTCACGTGGAAGGTGATGTGGGGGCGGAATCCGCTGACGCTGGCGGCGCTTGGATTGTTGCCGCACGGGAAGGTGGACCGGCCGATTTTCATTCTGGGTTCACCGCGATCGGGGACGAGCGTGTTTTCGCGATACTTCGGGCAACACCCGGAGCTTGCGAACTGGTCGGAAGGGCATTGCCTTTTCGATCCGTTCTACATGTTGCAGGGCCGGGAGCATCGGTGGACGGCGGAGGATGCCTCGTGGTACGGATCGCGGCGTCTGCGGTCGAACATCTACTGGTTCACGCGGTTCATGGCGCGATCGCAGGGTTTGCCGCTGCACCGCTTCACGAACAAGCTGCCGCGAAACACGCTGCGGGTTCCGTGGCTGCTGAAGGTCTTTCCGGATGCGTGCTTTGTTCACATCATCCGCGACGGGCGGGCGGTGGTGCGCTCGATGGTGCGGGTGCTGGAGAAGAACAAGGGCAAAGAGACGAAGGTGCTGGGGTCGTTTGCGCGGCCGACGGGTTGGCAGGAGTACTACCAGGCCGACCCGTACGAGGCGCACTCGCGGCAGTGGGTGGGGATTGAGCAGACGGTGCAGGAGGATTTGAAGACGGTGGATCCCTCGCGGATCTTCCGGACGAAGTACGAGGATTTCATCATCCACACCCGGCAGATCATGACCGACATCTGTGCGCAGTTTGATCTGCGGACTGATGCCGAGGCGGTGGATCGCTGGCCGGTGCACCTTGAGAACCGGAACGTGAAGTGGCCGCAGGAGTGCACGCCCGCGCAGATCGAGTTGATGCGGAAGTGGCAAACGCCGATGCTGCTGCACTACGGCTACGAGACGCGGGAAGACTGGCCGATTCCCGGGGGGTGAGCAGGAGGCGTGAGGGGGGTCAGGCGCGGCGGGGCGGGTTGGCTTCATGGGCGGGAAGCACGATTCCGGCGCACTGGCCGAAGCCGATGCGCGGCCGGCCGTTTCCGCCGCAGGCGCCGGTGATGATGAGTTCATCGCCGTCTGCGAGAAACTTTCGTGTTTCACCGGTGGCTGTCAGCGTGATGGGCTGTTCGCCGCGCCAGGTGAGTTCGAGGAGGCAGCCGCGTGATTCCTTCTCCGGGCCTGAGACGGTTCCCGAGGCGTAGAGGTCGCCGGGGCGGATGTTGCAGCCGTTGACGGTCTGGTGGGCGAGCTGCTGGACCATGTTCCAGTACATGTGGCGGTAGTTGGTGCGGGCGATGACCTGCGGCGGCGCGCCGGACTCGCGCATGGCGCTGCTGCGCAGAGCGACTTCGAGGGGCAGATCGAGGTTCCACTTCCAGACTGCATCGCGGTCGCCGTCGAGGTAGGGCTGCACGGGCGGGTCGTCGCTGCCGCGCGGCGTTTCGACGCGGAAGGGGGTGAGCGCTTCGAGCGGGACAACCCAGGGGGAGATCGTGGTGGCGAAGTTCTTGGCCAGGAACGGGCCGAGGGGGACGTACTCCCACTTCTGGA
>CAZPFK010000123.1:0-5625 GCA_964585855.1 uncultured Vicinamibacteraceae bacterium | reverse complement strand
CGGCAAGGTGTGGGCCGACCTGCAGATGGTGGTCACGCGGCTGGGGATCGGGTGAGAGAAAATGCAGGCATGGGGCGGGAATACGCTGAAACCCGGCGCGTCCGGAGACGTATGGAGAAGTGAGGAGTCTGGAGAGTCAGCGCTGATCCGTGAGATACGGCCGGCGCGAGTTCGTCTCTCGTCTTTGACTCCGCGATCCGCATCGTTGGCGCACGTCCCTCCCGCGGATACAGCGAAGTTCAAATGACGGACAGTCGTTAGTGCAGGCCTCGAAACGCCTGCCATGGTGTCTGTGCGCCCACGGGGCGCGGAAAGGATGGAGCCATGCCTCCTCGCAACGAACGATTTGATCCGAAACGTGCCACAGCGGCCCTGTATGTCCCCTTTGCTGACGAAGAGCGGCTCACTGCCGTCCTCGACCGCCTGCGATCACTGGGCTTCAAGGTCTATGAAATTCGAAGAACGGATGCAGCTGCGTGGTTGGTCTGTCTCGGCCCGCTCTCCACGCTTCTGCGGTATTGCCGCCTCCTGCAGCACGAAATGACGCCCGATGACCTCGACTCGCTGCACGCGCTGGTCTGGCGCTATGGGCAGGAGACGGGCCATGCAGCCCACCCGAAGGCGGGGCGGCTTCCGCGACAGTGGCAGAAGATGCTCTCCGACGAAGCCGGAGTGATGAATCGCGATCTTGAGGATCGAGCCAAAGGCGTGCTGGTGCTCCATGGGCGGTCGTCGCAGAATGAATTCGTCGAGGCCATTGATGACCTCGGCGCTCGTGGGTTGGACATCTCCGGATCCCGGGCCACCTTCGTCAACACGCCGTCGATCTCCGGCGGCCTGTTGCTGATCTCCGGCGACCGGCTCGCAGTTGATCGTCTGCGCGGGTCGATCCGTGCCGGGGCCTGGCACCCATCACTTCACCCGCATTTCATGGAGTGCAGCGCGGAGGATGATCTCAGACTCGAAGAGCCGGGACTGCAGTCCATGCCGATGCACTTTGAGTTCATCGGTTCGAGGCCGCGACTGATCGGGTCGCTGCTCAAGCAGGTCATTCCCAGCGCAGCGCTGAACTCCTTCGACGCCCGCAAGCGCTTCGAGGCCTTCACAGAGGATCGGCAACGGTGGATGCTGACCATCGAGATTTCCCCCAGAGTCGATGAAACTGGCGGCTCGCGCCTCACCCTTCCGGACATCGAGGAGATCGTCGACCATCGCATCACGTCCTGGGCACAGGAGCAGGAGGTTCGCGTCAAGCGAATCGGCCGCGCTCACTGGATTGTCCTGGTCGGTCGCTGATCGAAACGGCTATGCGATGAGACATCAGTCCCGGAGCCGTTGCGTTCCGGGGCCTTTTGTTGCGCGGATGCCCCCTACCCTTCCCTTATGAGCATCCCCCTCTCACGCCGCACCGCCATCGGCGCGCTTGCCGCCGCCCCGCTGACCGCCTTCGCCGCCGGCCGGCAACCCGAGCCGGGTGAGGAAGCGCCGCCGACGCTCAAGGGCAATCTGCGGCACTCAGTCTGCCGCTGGTGTTATGGAAACATGCCGCTGGAAGACCTTTGCCGCCATGCGGCGAACATCGGCATCGAATCCGTCGAACTGCTCTACGAGGCCGAGTGGGCGGTGCCCCCCCGCTTCGGCCTGACCTGTGCCGTCGCCATGGGGCCGACGCAGATTCACGACGGGCTCAACCGCGTTGAGAATCACGACCGGATCGTCGCGGAGAGTGAGCGAATGTTGCCGCTGGTCAGAGAGGCCGGTATCCCGATGATGATCGTCTTCTCCGGCAACCGCAACGGCCTCGACGATGCGGAGGGACTGAAGAACTGCGCTGCCGGGCTGAAGCGGATCGCGCCGCTGGCTGAGAAGGCGGGAGTCACGCTGGTGATGGAGCTGCTCAACAGCAAGGTGGACCACCGGGATTACCAGTGCGACCGCACGCCGTGGGGCGTTCGCCTTGTCGATGAGGTAGGCTCGCCGCGCTTCCGCCTGCTCTATGACATCTACCACATGCAGGTGATGGAGGGCGACGTCATCCGCACCATCACCGACTATTCGGATCGAATCGCTCATTACCACACCGGCGGCGTGCCGGGGCGACGCGAGATCGATGACACCCAGGAACTCAATTACCCGGCAATCTGTCGTGCGATCGTGGAAACGGGCTACAAGGGATTCCTCGGCCAGGAGTTCATTCCCGCGCGCGACCCGATGGCGAGCCTTAAGGAAGCGGTGCTGCGATGCGACGTGTAGAGGACGGGGGTGATTCCGTAACTGATCCGCAGGTGCAGTTGCAGCTGAACGCCGAGGCATATCGCCAGGGCGAGGCGGGTTCGGCGACGCCTGCGGAACGTCTGGCGCGCATGACGCGGCTGCTCAAGGAGCTCTCAGCGCAGACCGACCCGGATCGACAGGTGCGCGACTTTGCCGAGGCGATGGGGTGGTTCCTGCCCAGCGAGGCGCATCTGTCGCTCTCTCGCCGCGACCTGAAGAAGCCGCAGTACCGCATCACGCGCGCCTCGAACTGGGATGAAAAGCCCAACCCCTGGAAACAGCGCTCCCGACTTCCGATTTTCTCAGGCGGGTTGCTGGCAGACCTGATCTACGGCGGAGAACCGGTGGTCATCAACGACCTGCAGTTGGAGCCGGATGAGCCGGCCGCGGAGTATCTCCAGGGCGTGCGCAGTCTGATGGCGCTGCCGCACTACCACGACGGGGAGGGGCTCAACATGGCGGTGCGGCTCTCCGACCGGCCCAACGCCTTCGACCCGGACTGGCTCCCCGAGGTGCTGCTGATTCACAACCTCTTCGGCCGGGCGACCAACAACCTCGTGCTCTCGGAGCAGCTGCGCCTCGCCAACCGCACCATCGAGCGTGAGCTGGCCGTCGTCGGGGAGATTCAGCGTTCGCTGCTGCCCGAGGCGCTGCCCTGCGTCGAAGGTCTGGAACTGGCCGCCCATTACGAGACGGCGCGCCGGGCCGGCGGGGATTACTACGACATCTTCTGCCTCGGCGGGAATCGGGTCGGCATCCTGATTGCCGACGTTTCCGGCCACGGCACGCCGGCGGCGGTGGTGATGGCCGTCACCCACGCGCTGGCGCACTCGGCCGAGGAGGCGCGACAGCATCCGGGTGAGCTGCTGGCGTACCTGAACCGCCATCTCTGCCTGCGCTACACCTCCAACCCGGTGATGTTTATTACGGCGTTCTACGCCGTCATCGACGCCTCGACGCGAAGCGTCACCTGCGCGTGCGCGGGCCACAACCCTCCGCGCCTGATCCGGCGGGGCGAGGTAATCGAGGCTGGGTGCGCGGCCGGCGTTCCGCTGGGGATCGATGCGGAGCATCGGTACGAGGAATCGACGCTGCACCTGGAGGCCGGCGATGTGCTGGCGCTGTACACCGACGGGATCACGGAGGCGTTCAACGATTCGGGGGTGATGTTCGGCCCGGACCGGCTCGATGCGGCGCTGGAGGCGCCTGCGGAGTCGATGCAGGCGCTGGTAGAGCGGGTGGTGTCGCGGCTGGCGGAGTTTGAGGGCGGGGAGTCGCCGCGCGACGACCGTACGCTGGTGGCGATCCGTGTGGGGTGATGGTGTGGGCTGGGGCGGGGGCTTCTCTGCAACTCCGTCATGGCCGCGCAGGGCCTGCCCCCGCGCAGGCGTGGGGCGGGCATCCAGTCGGTAGGGTCTGCCGTGCGGACCGGATCGGGTGCCGTGGTCTGAACGAGCACCGCGAGTGAAGGCCACGCGGCCCACCATCCTCAGGGACTCCAATATTTGCTCCGGATCACACAGCCGCATCGTCCGCCACGTGGCCTTCGGCTGCGCCTCAGACCACGGCACCCCGTTGTCTCCCTCCCTCGCTTGCGCTTCAGCCTGGTATTCCGCCTCGGTGCCTTTCCCTCCCCCTCTGGACACACCCGCTCCGATCCGGTACATTGCACCGATGATCCTTGCAGACTCCCATCTCCGGCCGGAGGGGGTGCGGTGGAGACGGCGAGTCTCCCCTGCAACAGCGACGAATTGCCCCGACGCAGGCGATGTGGACGGGGCCGACCTGACGCTCGCCAATCGAAAGTTCAAGAAGTACGCTAGAATGACAAGTAGCATAACTTTGTATGGCCAGTTGCCCTTGTGTAGCCACAAGTGATTATGCCACCCAAGTTCGCATAGAGGTTGTAATTATGCAAACCATCACTATCTCGTCTCGTTGTTTGATCCTATTCGGCTTTGGAGCCATTGTGGTTGTAATCTTGTCGTTAGTATTGCTATTGAAGTCGCTCGACACTGCAGACCCCGCGAAGATAAAGGCTTCTTCATCGGCAGAGGGTCACTGGAGGACAGCGACGATCCTGAGCGATCTGAAACGAATTGAGCAACTCGCCGAGGAGTCTCGTGAAGGCTTGGACGCCTCGTTCCGTGTGCCCGCATCGGCTCGACTTCTGCGCAGCGCCTGTCCATGCACATCGACGACACCGATCTTGTGGGCAATTCGGTTTAACGATAACGAATTGTTTGATTGTCTCTTGCGGGTTGGAGTTGATCCCGCACAGCGCGATGCATGTGGATGGAGCCCTGTGGATGTGGCGGCCGCGTCTAACAGGGTGGCTATGCTGCAGGACCTGGTTGGATTGATCGGAGATTATCGATGTCTGTACGAAGGCGGATGGAACCCACGCTGGCTGGCTGCTGCCTACGACTGCCCGGATGTGTTGCTCTGGATACACGAGATCGAATCTGACATGTCCGAAGTTGAGCGACCGGATCGCGGAGTAATGCAGATTGTCGTCGAGGAGAGGGCGTTGTCGTCGTTGGAAGCATTGCTTGAAGTTGGTGCAGATCCTGGCGTCGAAGATCGGGCAGACGACAGCCCGCTTCGAATTGCCATGCGACGACGATTTTCGGCCGGCGCACTGGCTCTCATTGATGCGGGCGCATCGCTGGAGTCCAACGACCCGGAAGTGTCAACGACTCTTGTACTCGCAATCAAGGCGGGGATGGTTGACGTAGTGGATCGAATGCTAGAACTGGGAGTTGATTTCACTGCGTCTGGAGGCGGAGTGACGGCATTGGGTGCGGCGGCTGGTGCCGGTCAGATTGAGATTGTACAACGACTGCTTGATCTGGGAGTAGATGCAAATGACTCAACGGATGGAGCAAGTGACAATGCCATTCTGAGAGCTGCAACAGCTTGTCATGCGGATGTGTGCGAGCTCCTCCTGAAGGCTGGTGCCGATCCTAATGTGCGTGATTCGATGGGAGCAACTCCGATCGCCTCTTGCCTTATGTACGGAAACGATCCTGATGGTGCCACGGTTAGAGTCTTGCTGGCACACGGTGCCGATCCCTTGATCTGCGATGAAGACGGTCTTGATGCACTGTTTTATGCGGCCATACGTGGGTCGTTCGCATCATTCCAGGCACTCGCAGATCATGTCCCATCAGAGGTCGTCGACTCTCGCCGCAATGAGTTGTATGATGAAGCGCTACATCACCCAGTTGCAGAAGATGGGGCGAAGATAATGCGGTACCTCCGAGATTTCGATGGTCAACAGTAAGGGGCTTCTAATGGCCTCGCTCACGCGTCGGCCTGGTATGGTCCGTGACTTGCGGGGTCATTTTC
>CAZPFK010000122.1:0-5648 GCA_964585855.1 uncultured Vicinamibacteraceae bacterium | reverse complement strand
CCGCGCGGGTTTTCGGCCTCTACGACCGGCCGATGCGCTCCTGCGCGTGAGTCAGACCGACGCCGGCAACGCCGTCGCCGTCGGCGACTCGCTCCCCATGCCGATCATCGGCCCCGTCGCCTCCGGCGAGTCAGCCCCGGCAAAGCGCACCGTTACATCGATCTGGAACATCGCCAGCAGACTCCGCAGCTGGTGGGCGATGACCTGCATCGCCTGCTGCCGGTACGCCCGGTCCTGGCGGTCGAAGACTTTCTTCGACTCCTCCCGCGCCTGCTCGATCAGCAGGTTGTGCGTCGGCGCATCCAGCGAGTCCACCGCAAGCCCCAGCAGCCGCCCCGCCTGGATGTCATAGGCCTCGATCCCCCGGAAAATGAACTCGTTGCGAAGGGCCGGCAGCGTAATCTCCCACTCCCTCGGAGATCTTTTGCGCACAGACTCCTCGCCCAGCTCCGACAATTCCACGAAGTAGTGCCGTTCAAAATTGAAAATCAGCGCCATCCGCGCCGGCGAGAGCACCAGCCGCGGCACCCACTTCCACGACGCCTTCGTCTGCGTCGTGATCTCCTTGGTTGAGACCTCAAGCCCCGTCAATTTCCCCACCGCCCGGATCCGCTCCACCACCGAATGCGTCGTCACAATCGAGGGCCGGGCCCGGAAACGCCGTTGCAGCCAGAACGTCGCCCCCGCCCCGATCAGGGCCGCAACCGCCGCGATGATGAGCACTGTCAGCAGATCCATGGTGTCTCCCCGGGGGCTTCCGGCTCCCCTGCTTCTTCGGGGAACGTGCCCGGCACTTTCCTCGGCAACTCTATGCGCCTGCCCCATTTCCGATAAACGAGCGCGTTTGTGCGCACAAACACGCACGATCGCCGATAAATGCAGCGGCCCTCTCCCCGATGAGATCACGACTCCCGGCAGCACAAGGCGACCGAATATGGCACCCACGCTCGGCATGGCCCGCAAGATTCTCTCATTCGATCAGTTGCTGGCCCGGCGCGAGGAGGCCCGGCAGCGCGGCATGACCGTCGTCCACTGCCACGGCTGCTTCGACATCGTCCACCCCGGCCACGTCCGACACCTCGAGTTCGCCGCCCGCCAGGGCGACATCCTGCTCGTCTCCGTCTCCGCCGACTCCGGCGTCAACAAGGGCGCCAACCGCCCCCTCATCCCCCACGATCTGCGCGCAGAAAACCTCGCCGCCCTCAACTGCGTGGACTGGGTCCACGTCGATTCCAGCGCCACTGCGCAGCGTCTCCTCGACGCCGTGAAGCCCGACCTCTACATCAAGGGACAGGAGTACGAGACCAATCGCGACCCGCGATTTCTGGCCGAGAAGGCCGCCGTCGAACGCCACGGCGGGCGCGTCGTCTTCTCCTCCGGTGATGTCGTCTTCTCTTCGACCGCCCTGATTGAGGCAATGACCTCGACGATCGACCCCGTCGCCCGCCGGCTCGACCAGCTCGATCGCGCCTGCGATCTCCGGCCCTCCACACTCGAAACCTTCCTGGCCCGATTCCGCGGGCTGCGCACCGTCGTCATCGGCGACACCATCCTCGACTCCTACATCCACTGCGAGCAGCCGGAGATCTCCAAGGAGAGCCCGATGCTCACGCTGCGCCCCGTCGAACGGCAAACCTTCGACGGCGGGGCCGCCATCGTCGCCAACCACCTCGCCTCGCTCGGGCCGCATTCCACGCTCGTCACGATTCTCCCGGAACGGGGCGAGGCCGAAGAACTCCGCGCCCGGCTCGACCGCCGCGGCATCGACGTCTGCTGGACCCCCTCCCCGGCCCCGCTGATGGAAAAGCAGCGCTACCTCGTCGGGCATCACAAGGTGATGAAGGTGGACCACGGTCGGCCGCTGGCCCTCGACGAGGCCTCGCGCGACCGCTTCGTCACCCGCGCCATCGAGGCCGCCCGGGCCGAGGGCGGGGCTGATGCGGTGATTCTCTGCGACTTCGGGCAGGGTCTGCTGACGCCAGCGGCGCTCTCCCGGATCATCGAAGGAGTGCGGGGGAAGGTGGGGCTGATCTCGGGAGACGTCTCGGGGCGACGGTCGCACCTGCTGGCGATGCGGGGCCTCGACCTGGTCTGTCCGAGCGAACACGAATTGCGCGCGGTGATGGGAGACTTTGCCGACGGCCTCAACGCCGTCGCCTGGCGGTGGTTTGAGCAAACGGGCGTCCGATCGGCGCTGGTCACGATGGGGCCGGAGGGCGTCGTCGCCTTCTCCCGGCTCCCCGCCACCGGCGCGACAGGTGAGGAGGGCGACCGGTCGCAGTGGCGGACGCGGCTGCGGAGCGAACACGTGCCGGCGCTTGGACCGCCGGCCCTCGATGAACTGGGCTGCGGCGATGCGCTGTTGGCCGGAGCGACTCTGGCCCTGGCCGCCGGCGGCGATCTTCTGCAGGGGGCGTACCTGGGCAGTCTCGCGGCGGCGATCGAGGCGCGGACGCCGGGCAACGTGCCGGTGACGGCCCTTGGCCTGCGGGCGGAGTGGACGCGCCTGGCGGCGCGGCGGATCACGCTGGCGGCGGGCTGAGCCGGGGCGCTATCGTCCTCGCGGGACCAGATGCGGAGGACGTGTGCGGTGCGGATCCTCTGTGCGCCGGATAGTTTCAAGGGCACACTTTCTGCGCAAGAAGCGGCGGAGGCGATGCGGGAGGGCATCGGCCGCATCGACCGTACGATCGGCGTTGATCTCTGCCCGGTCTCCGACGGCGGGGAGGGTTTTCTTGAAGTGCTGGAGGGAGCCGGCGGGGCGGAGCGGCGGAGGGTGGAGGTGACCGGGCCGCTGGGGGACCGGGTGGCGGCGGTGTGGGGGTGCGTCGGCGAGTCGGGGCAGTGCACGGCGATTCTCGAATCTGCGCAAGCGGTGGGGCTGACGCTGGTTCCGCCGGAGCAGCGCACGCCGATGCGGACCACGAGTTACGGGCTGGGCGAATTGATCGCGGCGGCGCTGGAGGCGCGGTGTCGGCGGATCGTCATCGGGCTGGGCGGGTCGGCGACGTGCGACGGAGGGATCGGGATGGCGTCGGCACTTGGAGCGGAGTTCGGCCTGGGGGAGCGTCGGCTGACGGGGGCGGACCTGGCACACGTTGAGCGGGTGGAACTGGGAGAACTCACGAAACGGCTGGGCGATGTTGAGATCATCGCCGCGTATGACGTCAGCAACCCGCTGCTTGGGCCAGAGGGGGCAGCGGCGGTGTTTGCGCCGCAGAAGGGTGCGTCAGCGGAGGAGGTTTCTGCGCTGGAGGCGGGGCTGGCGCGGCTGGCAGCGCTGATGCCGGAGACGGATGCGATGCGGGCCGGAACGGGCGCGGCGGGCGGGCTGGGATTCGGATTGTCGGCCTTCTTTGGAGCGGAGTTGCGCAGCGGAATCGAGCTGGTGCTCTCACGGGTGGGCTTTGATCAGCGGGCGGCCGAGGCGGACCTTGTGCTGACCGGCGAGGGGCGGTTTGATTCGCAGACGGCGTCGGGAAAGGCGGCTTTTGGCGTCGCACAGGCGGCAGCCGGGCACGGGGTGCCGACGATCGCGCTGTGCGGAAGCGCGGCGGAGGCGAGCGGCCGACACCCCTTTGTGATGGTGCGGACGATCGTCGATGACCTTGGCATCTCCGTCGAGGAGGCGACGGCGCAGGCGGCTGCCCGGCTGGCCGATCTGACGGAAGTCGTCCTGCGCGGCGTCCTTGACGAATAATGGTTTCTATGAACTTCATCCGCCGCACCACCGTTCTCTCCGCACTTCTGACTGTCACAGTGCCGTACACGTCGGCCGCGCTCCAGCCGGAGGAAGGCCCGGCGGAGGGGGACGCGCCGGAGGAGATTCCGTGGTTTCTGAAGCCGGGCATCCGCATCGGGCAGATCCGGACGCTCGTGCCGACGGTTGACCGCGTCGTGCTGGTGCGCGATGAGGCCTCGTTTGTCGAGGCGATCTCACAGTGGAGTCTCGTCGGGCGCTGGCCGGTGCTCTTCGAGGATGACCATTACGCGCCGATCTTCATCCGGCGATTTGCGCCGGCGGAGATCATCCGATTCTCAGCAGCGGAGCCGGGCGACATGTCACCGGATGCGGCGGCACGAAACGCGATCATTGCGCGGGCGTGGTCGATGCCCGGCGACGGGGAGGTGGATGATCCGCTGGCGGCGTGGGCGAGCGTGGAGTGGTCGCCGCCGGGCGTGGTGGTGCTGCAGGAGGGACATGAGGCGTGGCCGGCGGCGCTGGCGCTTGCGGCGGATCGCGGGCAGCCGTTGCAGACGATCGCGGGTGCATGGAGCGATGTGAGTGCGACGACGGTGCGCGGGGCGTGGGAGGAGCTGCACACGAAGGTGCGAAGCGCGGTGGAATTGACGGGGCTTGCGTACGCCGACCTCGGCGATGAGGTGGATGTGGTCACGCTCGTCGGCGAGTTTCCGGCAAAATATCGCATCGAGACGGCAACGGCCGCGATCGACCCGGCGTTGACCGGCGATGCGGAGCAGATCACCCTGGCGATGACCGACGGCGTCTGCCGCGACTGGAGCGATCCGACGGCCCCGCGCTGGGCGGCGACGGGCTGGCTCTTCGGCTCGAGGGAGCGGGCGACGTACCAGGCGATGTGCTCGATCTTCCTGCCCGTCGAAAGCGCGCTGCTCTTTGACACCTACCCGCGCGATCAGGAAGGATGGCGGGAGTTTTCTCTCGCCGCTCCGCAGGAGCGACTCGAAAGTGACGGGCTGGAGGTGGAGACGATCGCCCGGCCCGGCAGCGATGTGGAGACGTGGCGCGGGCTCTCGCCGCGCGGGCTGGAGCGCGACCTGATCATGGTGACGACGAAGGGGAACGCCGGGTGGTGCGAGATGGCGGATCGCCGGCGTGCCTTGGCCCAGGATGTGCCGGTGCTCTCGCATCCTGCGATTGTCTTCTTTCTGCACTCGTGGTCGGCGATGCTGCCGGGCGACGGCGAGACGCTGGCGGGGCGGTGGCTGGAGCGGGGGGCGGCGTGGTATCTCGGGAGCGTTGATGAGCCGTACCTGACGGGCTTCGTGCCGCCGTCAGTCTTCATTGAGCGGGCGCGGGCGGGGGTTCCGCTGGGAATCGCTGCGCTGCCGCTGGGGGAGCATCCGTGGAAGATCACCTCGATCGGCGACCCGCTGACGATGTTCGGCCGGGCCGTACCGCGACAGTCGCCGCAGGACGCGGGGGCGGTTGCGGGCGAGCGGATCATGGAGACGATGGAGGCGCGGCTGACGGAGGCGAAGGGGACGGGGGAGTGGGCGGAGGCGTTTGCGCTGCTGCGGCTGTTGGGACGTGATGATCTGGTGGTGCGGCTGTACGAGGGACTGGTGCTGAAGGAGGCCGACGAGGCGGAGATTGCCGCGGCGCTTGCGAGTCTCTTCCGGGCGGGCTCGACGGCGCGGCTGATCGAGGCGGCGGAGCGACTGCCGGCGGAGGCGCGAACTGGGGAGATGCTTGACCTGGTGTGGGCGCGGGCGTCGTCTGACCTTGCATCGCTGGATGCTGAGTCGGCGCGGCGACTGGCGGAACTGGTGCGCGGGCCGGCGCGGTGGGCGGATGCAGCGCGGCTGGCGCCGGTGTTGCGTCGGCTGGGGCTGGCCGGTGAGGCGCGAGCGGTGCTTGAGGATGCGCAGGAGAGCGCGACGGATGG
>CAZPFK010000121.1:0-5778 GCA_964585855.1 uncultured Vicinamibacteraceae bacterium | reverse complement strand
ATGATGAGATCGCACCGGACATTGCACTCCCGCATCGCCGCAAAGAATCGGCCCCAGCGCACGGCCCCCATGCCCACAGCCGTCTCTCTCCCCCACTCTCCCGGCACTTTCGCCGGCAGCGCATCCTTGATGTGGACCTGGAGGATGTGGGGCGCGAGACAGCGCAGCGCCTCGACGGGATCGCCCATGCCGTAGAGGAGCATGTTGGCCGGATCGAAGTTGACGCCGACGTTCGTATCGGCGATCTCATCGAGAATCTGATCCAGCGTCTCGGCCGATTCCTGCCCGGTCTCGAGGCCGAGGCGCACGCCGTGGGCGGCAAAGACCTGGGAGACGGATCGCAGCCGTTGCACCATCACGCTCCGCTGCGGATCATCGGGTTCGTGGGGCAGAAAGCCGGCATGGAGCGTGACGAGTCTGAGTCCGAGCCGTTCGGCCAGAGCGGCATTGTCGCGCGCGGCGGCGAGGTTGGCGTCCCAGTGGCGATCGGGGCGCAGGCCTCCGGTCTGCCGGATGGTGTCCAGCGTGGAGTAGTCCTCGCCGTGGGTGGCCATCATCCCGGAGAGCAGGGGCACCTCACGCAGGGCGGCGACGGTTTTTGACTCATCCCACTCGCCTCGGCGGATCGGGTCGAGCGCGAGTTGGACGCCGTCAACCCCGCACTCGCTGACCCGTGCGGCCAGGTCGCCGGGAGAGGTCGGCTGCAACGACCATGAGCACACACCGATCTTCGGTTTCCACCCGGAATCCACCTGTGGGCCTCCCTTCCATTTCCCTGACAACTCATCCGGCAGGGCTATCCTTCCGGTCTGCCGAAGATCCTACCGCACCGGGAGCCGGGGAGAACCATGCCCGAATCGAGTGATTCATCGCCATTCATCCGCGTTCGAGGCGCGCGGGAGCACAATCTCCGCGATCTCGACATCGATATTCCGCGCGACCGGCTCGTCGTCATCACCGGACTTTCCGGTTCGGGGAAGTCGTCGCTGGCCTTTGACACGATTTTTGCGGAAGGCCAGCGGAAGTACATGGAGTCGCTCTCGGCCTATGCGCGGCAGTTTCTCGATCAGCTGCAGAAGCCGGACATGGACACGATCGAGGGGCTTCCGCCGACGATCGCCATCGAGCAGCGTGCCAGCGGACACAACCCGCGCTCGACGGTCGCGACGACGACAGAGATCTACGACTATCTGCGCCTGCTGTATGCGCGGTGCGGGACGCCGCGCTGCTGGAAGGAGGCGGGCAAGGGGCGGAGCAAACGGCGGTGCGACCGCATCATCGAGCGGCAGGCGGCGACGCAGATTGTCGATGCGATCGTCGCTTCGAGCGCGGGGCGGCGGACGATGCTGCTGGCCCCCGTGATTCGCGGCAAGAAGGGGTTTCACCGCGATGTGCTCGAGAGTCTGCAGTCGCAGGGATACGTCCGTGCGCGGGTGGACGGGGAGATCGTCGATCTGCGCGAGGCGCTGAAGGAGCCGGGCGAGAACCCGCTGAACCTGAAGCGGTATGCGCAGCACACGATCGAGGCCGTCGTCGATCGCCTCGTCGTGAGCGAGGAGGATCGCGGGCGGGTTGCCGACTCCGTAGAGAACGCGCTGCGGCTGTCGGCGGGCAATCTCGTCGTCGCCTCGCAGGCGGATGCGGATTCGGCCTGGACGGAGCAGACCTTCAGCGAGCATTTTTCCTGCGCGGAGCATCCGGAGTGTTCGCTTCCGGAGATGGAGCCGCGGCTGTTTTCCTTCAACTCACCCTTCGGCGCGTGTCCGGTGTGCGGGGGGCTGGGAACGGTGCAGGAGTTTGACCTCGACCTCGTGGTCGAAGACCCGACGCTGACGATCGCGCAGGGGGCGATCACCGCCTGGACCCGTCTCGGCCACGCCTACCGCGCCTACTTCTCCTCGGTGATGAAGCGCGTCTGCAACCGCTACGGCATCGACATCCACACGCCCTTCGGCCACCTCTCGCGCGATCAGCGCCGGCTGCTGCTCTTCGGGTCTGAGGGAACGCCGCTGGCAAAGAACCGCCGCGTGAAGGCCTTCTCGGGGGTGATTCCGATTCTGCACAAGCGCTTCGAGGAGACGGAGAATGAGAAGATCAAGGAGCGCATCAGTTCGCTGCTGAGCCAGACGCCGTGCCGCGAGTGCAACGGTCAGCGTCTGCGCGTCGAGGCGCTGAATGTCTGGCTGGAGAACGGGGAGGGCCGCCGCGCCAACATCGCGGACGTCACCGCGATGACTGTCGAGGAGGCGGAGGCGTTTTTTACTTCGCTGGCGCTCTCCAGCGAACACGCGCAGATCGCCGCGCCGATCCTCCGGGAAGTGCAGGCGCGGCTGGGCTTCCTCGCCTCGGTCGGCCTGGGGTATCTCAACCTCAACCGCCGCACCGGCACGCTCTCGGGGGGCGAGGCGCAGCGCATCCGTCTTGCAACACAGGTCGGAACCGGGCTTGTCGGCGTCTGCTACGTGCTCGATGAGCCCACCATCGGCCTGCACCAGCGCGACAACGACCGCCTGATCGCCACGCTCCGGCGACTGACCGACATCGGCAACACCGTCCTCGTCGTCGAGCACGATGAGGACCTCATGCGCTCGGCCGACCACATCGTCGATCTCGGGCCGGGCCCCGGCGTTCACGGCGGCCGCGTCGTTGCGCAGGGGACGGTGCATGAGGTGATGGCCTCGCCCGACTCGGTGACGGGCAACTACCTCTCAGGCCGGGATGAGATTCCCGTCCCCGCGAAACGACGAACGCTTTCTGAATCGCAGTCCATCAGCGTCAAAGGGGCGAAACAGAACAACCTGAAGTCCATCGATGTCGCCTTTCCGCTGGGCGGCCTGATCTGCGTCACGGGGGTCTCCGGCTCGGGCAAGAGCACGCTCGTCAACGAGATTCTGCTCAAGGGCGTCCGCCGGCAACTGCACGACTCCCGCGACAAGCCCGGCGCGCACGGGCGCATTACGGGCCTGGGGCGGATCGACCGCATCATCGACGTGGACCAGTCACCCATCGGCCGGACTCCGCGCAGCAACCCGGCGACGTACACGGGGGTCTTCGACGACATCCGCACGCTGTTTACGAAGACCAAGGAGGCGCGGCTGCGCGGCTACAAGCCGGGGCGTTTCTCCTTCAACGTCAAGGGGGGCCGCTGCGAGGCGTGCCAGGGGCAGGGGACGAAAAAGATCGAGATGCACTTCCTGCCCGACGTCTACGTGACGTGTGAAGTCTGCAACGGCGCCCGCTACAACCGCGAGACGCTTGAGATCCGCTACCGGCACAAGAGCATTGCCGACGTGCTGGCGATGACTGTCGAGGAGTCGGTCGCCTTCTTCGAGAGCCATCCTTCAGCACTGCGGATGCTGGAGTGCCTCCACGATGTCGGCCTCGATTACATCCAACTGGGGCAGCCCTCGACGACGCTCTCCGGGGGCGAGGCGCAGCGCATCAAGCTCGCAACCGAACTCGGCAAGGGCTCGGCCATCAACGCCGCGCAGCAGCACACGCTCTACGTGCTCGATGAGCCGACGACGGGGCTGCACTTTGCCGATATCCGCAGACTGCTCGATGTGCTGAACCGGCTCGCCGACCAGGGCAACACGCTGGTCGTCATCGAGCACAACCTCGACGTCATCAAGTGTGCGGACTGGATCATCGATCTCGGCCCGGAGGGGGGCGAGGGAGGCGGACGCCTGATCGCGGCCGGACCGCCGGCTGAGATCATGAAGCATCCCGACAGCCACACGGGGCGGTATCTGCGGCGCTATCTGGAGTCACGGGGCCACGGCGAGAACGGCGCGATCGCCCCGGAGCCGGTCATTGCGAAGAAAGGACGCCGTCGCTCCTCATCCGCCTGACGGCCTCTTTGGCCAGGGCGTCGAAGAGTACGTCGATATTGGCGTCCCCCGAGGAAAATGCTTCCGCGATCCAGACTGTCTCGCCCGATTCGAGATTGTGCAGCGTCAGGCGGTGCGTCGGGCGGGGGTAGCGCACCGTCCGGCCCGGCGAGGCGGAGACGGTTGACCACGATGTGGTGAATCCGCCCCGGTCGCGATTGCGATTCTCGATTTCGTGGACGTAATAGGTCGGCGGGATGTACGCCACTTCCTCTTCGTAGGCGATCAGGTGGACCTCCAGCAGCGCATCGTACCCGCGCTGCTGGGCCGTGCCGGACTGCTCGCCGCCGGCGGGGCGCTGCCGCGTGGGAGGAAACTCGGCCAGCGAGGCCGTCGCCGTCGCCCCCTCGCGCTGGAGTTCCTTCACCATCGCCTGCTCAAGATGATCGGCCTGGATCAGGTCGTCGTAGTTCGTGGAGACGAGAATCTTCTCAAAGCGCTCGCCGTCGTAGGCCGGGTCCACGAAGGACGTCATCTCCGTCGTGGTGCAGCCGGCGAGGGCGGCTGCGGTCATCGCCAGGAGGAGCGTTACAATCCGCCGTTTCGTCGTGTGAAAGTTCATGGTGTATTGTTCGGTACGCAATCTCCCGGTCAAAGATCGCCCCGGAATCGCATCCTCAGGAGCCGAAGTGACGAACGACGACTTTGAAGACGACCTCGATGAAGGCCCCGACGAGGCCGATGTGCGGCGTTTCGGGGGCTGGGGGAAGCAGTGTCAGTCCTGCGGGGCGGACATGTACGACGACGCCCACCACTGCCCCGCCTGCGGGACGATGCAGATTCATCCCGGCAACGAGCCGGTGAACCTTTTCCGCCGCCACCCCGTCGCGGCGACGGTCATCGCGCTGGCGCTGGTCGTCGCCCTGCTCTTCTTTACGCTCTGAGGCGGATTTCTCTTGCAGGCATTGCCGCGCGCCGGTACAACAGTGGCGGGTTCATGCACACACCGCTCTGATCCGGGAGAACCATCGACATGCGCGCCTGCTCACTCCGCCTCCTCGCCCCCCTGCTGCTCCTCCTCGCCCTTGCCCTCCCGGTCGCCGCCCAGCCCAACTTCAGCCAGATGGTCACCTTCGGCGACTCGCTGACCCACAACGACCTGCTCGGCCTCATCTCCGGCCAGCCCCAGGACCTCTACGGCGACGACCCGCACGAGGCCGCCTTTTACAAGGCCGCTGCCGTGGGCGATGACCTTGACAGTTACGCCGTCGGCGGCTCGGAGTCGCAGCACATCGAGGTGCAGATCGAACTCTATGACTTCCTGCGGCTGATCGGCTCGCAGGATCGCGCCACTTTCATCGGCTTTGAGATCGGCGGCAACGACATCCTCAACAACATCGGCGACCTCGCCGCCGGCCCGCCCGGAAACAATCCGGCCGGCGACGCAGTGATCAACGCCTACCTGCAGAACGTCCGCAACGATCTGCTGCATCTCTCGCGGACGCACCCCGGCGCGCGGGCGATTGTCTGGACGATTCCCGACGTCACGCAGACGCCGGATCAGTGGAATGTCTGGAGCGAGACGCAGGAGGGCTACATCCGCGCCCATATCGAGCGGGCCAATGATCGACTCCGCGTCCTCAACACGCTTGCCAACGTGCTGGTCTTCGACCTCTATGCCGAACTCAACGAGATCATCGCCTCACCCCCGGTCATCATCGACACGCAACTGGTCGGCCCCCCGGCCTTCGGCGGCGAGTATCACTACCTCTTTGCCGATGAGATTCACCCCACGGCCGTGAGCAACGCGCTGATCGCCAACGGCATTCTTGAGGCGATGAATGACAAGTGGGGGACGGCGTATCCGCTCTACTCGGAGTTTGAACTGGCCGACCTCGCCCGGATCGAGTATTGAGCAGGTGCGGCCTTGCAGCACCGAAGGTGCGAC
>CAZPFK010000120.1:0-5956 GCA_964585855.1 uncultured Vicinamibacteraceae bacterium | reverse complement strand
CGCCTCAGAACTCCGGGCAGAGGGGGTGCGGGGGAGACGGGCAGTCTCCCCTGCAGGAGCGGCCGAGCGGGCCGACTCACGACTATTGCTGCGCGTGCAATCTGTGATCAGAAGCGGGACCACAGGCGCGTTTGTGTGACAGCCAGAAATGGAGGCAGATATGGTCAGGTGGCTTGCCAATTCAACTATGATGACACTCGCGGCGTTCGCATTGGGCGGATGTTACAGCAGCAGCTCGTTCAGGAGTGAAACTGCGGCAATCTACGATGCTGACGACCCGTGGTCATGGCCACAGTACACCATCATCTGCGATCCGCTGATCGCCTCATCGAACATAACAGTCGAGCATGAACTCACGTCTCCTCCAACAACCGATGAGATGTTTGTCGGGCTGGTCTTCCTGTCGAAAGAAGACTTTGAGCAGCTGTGTGATTCAGGCACAACAGTTCGCATGTCAATCAGGAATCGTTCGGGCCATATCGTGTTTGAGGGTGGGGGACTGCTTCGTCAGAGCCATTGGACTGATCCCCTGTGGGATCGCGATTGGGGAGAGGGCTGGAGCATAGGGGTGCGGTTGCCCCCTGACTGGGTAAGCAGGCCTGAAGCTCGTCAGATCGAGTGTGGAGTAGTTCGATTGCGTAGTACGACCTATACGTTGCGCGTCGAGGTTGAGATGCAATCAGAGATTGAGTCGCCAGTGGCGATCTATCCCTCAATCGTGGGTGGTGGAACAGCAATGTAGACTAGGCGTTCTGCCCCCTTGAGGGTCAGAGTCCTTCTGCATGCTTTGCGCCGACCACTGGCGATGGCCTCTATCTTCAAATGGAGGGCTTAGGCAACATTTCAGCGTCCACCAGGTCACCGGCCACGATGATGATGTGGATGGCTCGGCTGTCTGGTTCCACTCCACCCGATTCGGTGAACCGTCGCATCCGCAGGGGAGGCCCGCTGCCTCCCCTGCAACCCCACCGCCGGAGAGGAAGTTGGATTCCGTGAGGATCGTGAGCCGCGTGGCCTTCGCTCGCGGTGCTCGCTCAGACCACGGCACACAATCCGCCCCCGCCCCGGCGCCGCCCCGCAGGCGAGCGAGGGAGTACAGAAGTGTCCGTCGCTGACGCTTCCGGCTCGTTGGTGGCACGGGGGTGCGGGGTCGCTAGGCTTGATCGTCGGGTTCCTGAGGTGTCTGGCGGAGCAGGCCGTGGCGTCATCCCCTGAATCAAGCGAGAAGGCCGGAGCGGTGTCGTGGACGGTGCATCCGGCGAGGTCGCGGCCCGGGGCGGCGGCGGGGGCGGTGGGGGTGATTGCGTTGTTTTCGGTGATTGTGGCGCAGCAGGGGGGTTCGGCGGGTTGGGGAGTGTTTGCGGCCGTGTTTCTGATCCTGGTGCTGAACCGCTTCTTTTTTGCAAGCCGGTACGAGATTGATGCCTCCGGATTGACGGCGCGGTATCCGCTTGGGACGAAGCGGCTGGCGTGGGGGGAGGTTCGGCGGTTTGCCTTCGGGGCGGGTGGGGCGACGTTTTCGAGCCGGGCGCGGTCGAGCGTGTGGGAGACGCGGTCAACAGTGCATGTGGTTTTTGATGAGAATCCGGGGCGGATCGAGGCGGCGATCCGGTCGTTTCTGCCGGCAGACGGTGCGGTGGAGGCGGGCCGGGACGGGACGAGGAGGGGGGCGGCGTGAGCGATTTCCGATCGAAGATGCGGCACGCGTTTGCGGTCGATGCGCCGGGGCCGGCTGAGCCGGAGACGGCGGTGCAGCGTGAGGTGGTGGATCGGCTGTGCCGGGAGATTCTTCGGAGGCAGATGTCGACGCCGACGCTGATGGCGCTGGAGATGGTCCGTCCGCTGAACTATCTGACGGCGCAGGTGATGCATGTGTTTACGCCGTTTCTGTCGGCGATCTCGAAGACGACGACGACGGCGGCGTACGAGGAGTTTGCGCTTTTTCTGGAGCGTCGGGGGTCAATTGACTACATTTGCCGACGGCTTGAGGCGCTGGAGGCCGAGGCGGCGAGCGGCGGCGGCGGTTCGGAGCCGTCCCCTTCTGCGCCTTCTGAGCCGCAAGACTGACGCGACGTGCACCTGAATCAGGGCCCTGATGATGACAGAGACCGTGCATCGATCCCGAACGCCTGACCCCTCGAAGATCAACGTGATTCTCGCGACAGACTGCGGGAGCACGACGACGAAGGCGATTCTGATTGAGAAGGTGGACGGGACGTACCGTCAGACGCATCGCGGGGAAGCGCCGACGACGGTGGAGGCGCCGTTTGCGGATGTGACGATGGGGGTCGTCAACAGCGTGACGGAGATCGGGGAGCTGGCGGGGCGGCGGCTGATTGACGACAACGGGCGGATCATCCAGCCGGCGACGGCGACGGAGGGGTGCGACATCTACATCTCGACGTCATCGGCGGGCGGGGGTCTGCAGATGATGGTGGCGGGGGTGGTGAAGCAGATGACCGCCGAGAGCGCCAAACGCGCGGCGCTTGGGGCCGGTGCGATCGTGATGGATGTGATCGCGTCGAACGACAAGCGTCGGCCGCACGAGCAGATCCAGCGGATCCGGGAGTTGCGGCCGGACATGATCCTGATTTCGGGGGGCGTGGACGGGGGGACGAAGACGCACGTGGTGCAGATTGCGGAGCTGGTCGGCCCGGCGCGGCCGAGGCCGCGGTTCGGAAGGGAGTATCGCATGCCGGTGATTTACGCCGGCAATGCGGATGCGGCGTCGGACATTGAGCGGGTCTTTAAGGATGAGCCGGTGGCGCTGGAGATCGTGGAGAATCTTCGGCCGGTGCTGGAGCGAGAGAACCTTGGGCCGGCGCGGGACAAGATTCACGACTTGTTTCTTGAGCACGTGATGGCGCACGCGCCGGGGTACGACAAGCTGATGGGGTGGGCGGATGCGCCGATCATGCCGACGCCGGGTGCGGTGGGCAACATTCTGCAGCGGATCGCGTCGGATCAGAAGATCAACGTGGTGGGGGTGGACATCGGCGGGGCGACGACGGACGTCTTCAGCGTGTTTGAGGGGACGTTCAACCGGACGGTGAGCGCGAACCTGGGGATGAGCTACTCGATTTCGAACGTCTGCGCTGAGGCGGGGATGGGGAACATCCTGCGGTGGGTCCATCTGGACATGGATGAGCGGGAGTTGCGCAACCGCGTGAAGAACAAGATGATCCGGCCGACGACGATTCCGCAGACGCTGGAGGCGTTGATCTTTGAGCAGGCGGTGGCGCGGGAGGCGTTGCGGCTGGCGTACATCCAGCACAAGGAGTTTGCTACGACGCTGAAGGGGGTGCAGCAGCAGCGGACGGTGGGGGACACCTTCAGCCAGCAGACCAGCGGGCAGACGATCGTCAACAACATGACCCTCGACCTGCTGGTGGCGTCGGGCGGCGTGCTCAGTCACGCGCCGCGGATGCATCAGACGGCGGCGATGCTGATTGACGCTTTTGAGCCGGAGGGGGTGACTCGGCTTGCGAAGGACAGCATTTTCATGATGCCGCATCTCGGGGTGCTGGCGACGGTGCATCCGCAGGCGGCGGTGGAGGTGTTTGAGCGGGACTGCCTGATTTATCTCGGGACGTGCGTGGCGGCGAAGGGGCTGGGGAAAGAGGGCAAGCCGTGTTTCTCGTACAAGATCAGCGGGAAGACGCTCAACGAGTCGGGCTCGATCGCCTTCGGGGAGTTGAAGTTGCTGCCGCTGGGGCCTGGGGAGACAGCGCGGATCGAGATTGAGCCGGCCCGGGGGTTTGACGTGGGTTCTGGGCCCGGGAAGCGGCATGAGGCGGAGGTTCGGGGGGGAACGGTGGGGCTGATTCTGGACGGGCGAGGTCGTCCGCTGGCAGTTCCGGAGGGGGCGAATCGCCGGTCGGTGGTGGGGGGCTGGGTTGGGGCGTTGAACCTGTATCCTGAAGCGGCGGGGGGTTCCGGGGGTGGAAAGCGCGCGGCGGCGGTTGCGTCGGCGTGAGATTTCTGGTATTTCAGAGGCCTGTGCGGGGCCGTTGTTAAAGAGGAAGAGCGGCGGATGGGCAACGCGTACACACCGGGGTTGAAGGTCACGGGGAAGGTTCGGCACCAGGTTCGCCGGGTGTTGCCGATCGAGGGGGAGGTTCTGGTGAAGGTGGGGGACCGTGTGAACGCGCGGGATGTGGTGGCGGAGACGTTCATGCCGGGGGATGTGACGCCTGTGAACGTCGCGAACCTGCTCTCGCTGCCGCCTGCGGATGTGCCGGAGGCGATGCTGAAGAAGGAAGGCGAGACGATCAAGGAGGGGGAGCCGATCGCGCGGACTCGGGGCATCTTCGGGATGTTCAAGAACGAGGCGGCGTCGAAGGTGAGCGGGACGATCGAGTCGATTTCGGAGGTAACAGGCCAGGTGATCATCCGCGGGGCGCCGATTCCGGTGCAGGTGCATGCGTACCTGACGGGGGAGGTGGTGGAGGTGCTGCCGAAGGAGGGGGTGGTGATCGAGGCGGAGTCGGCCTTTGTGCAGGGGATTTTCGGAATCGGGGGGGAGGCGTTCGGGCCGATCCGGATGGCGGCGGTGAGCCATGAGCAGGAGCTGACGGCGGACCTGATTACTGAGGATATGAAGGGGTGCGTGGTGGTGGGGGGTGCGCGGATGCACGACAAGGCGATTGAGAAGGCGCGGGCGGTGGGGGTGTCGGCGCTGGTGTCGGGGGGGATTGACGATCAGGACCTGCGGGACTTTCTGGGGTATGACCTGGGTGTGGCGATTACGGGCAGCGAGCAGGTGGGGCTGACGCTGGTGGTGACGGAGGGGTTCGGCGACATTGCGATGGCGAAGCGGACCTTTGAGTTGCTGCACGCGCACCAGGGCGATGAGGCATCGGTGAACGGGGCGACGCAGATCCGGGCGGGTGTGATGCGGCCTGAGCTCATCATCCCGCTCAAGGATGGGTCGGCGCGGAAGGGGGCGGAGGATGCGGTGGCGGAGACGGGGCTGTTGATGCCGGGCCGGCTGGTTCGGATGATTCGCGATCCGTATTTCGGGCTGATCGGGGAGGTGTTCTCGCTGCCGGAGAAGCCGACGGTTCTTGGTTCGGGGTCGAAGGCACGGGTGCTGGAAGTGAAGCTGGAGTCGGGGGATACTGTGACGGTTCCCCGCGCGAACGTGGAGTTGATCGAAAGTTGAGGTGGGCATGAGAAGTCGGCCGACAGCGGCAGTGGCGTGGCTTGCGAGTGCGATGGCGGCGCTGGTGTTTTCGAGCGTCGTCGGAGCGCAGGAGCTGGCTCCTCCGACGGACCTGGTTGCGACGGATCACCCCAACGACACGGGCGAGAAGGTTGATCTGAGGTGGACTCTCTCGGCCGATGACGCGCTGCTTGCGGGGTACAACATCTATCGTTCGCTGACGCCTCTGGAGGTGGAGGCAGAAGATGCGCAGGCGCGATCGAAGGCGATCGGTGCGGCGAAGGCGAAGGCGACGGAGCAGATGAAGGCGAGGCTTGAGGCCGAGGGGGTGTCGCCGGATTCTGCGGAGTGGTACCGGCGGATCCGGGAGGCGCGGGCGGAGGCGGCTGAGTCTGCGGGCGCGGAGTTTGATGCCGAGGCGAGGACGAGGGAGGGGGAGACGCGGTGGCTGTTCATGGACACCGTGTTGCCGGGCACGGGCACATACACTGCGGACAAGATCGAGCCGGTCAAGGAGGTGTACGAGGAAGACGAGGAGGGGACGATCACGAAGACGGAGCACGAGTTGTCGTACCTGTTCCGCGTCGAGGCGTTTACGGAGGGCGGGGAGCGTGTCTCGGAGTCGGCGATCACGGCGGCGCCGATTACGCCGGAGCAGCAGTTTTTTGACGGCGGGCGGGGGTGGTTTGCGGGGATTGCGGTGGTGATCTGCGGGTCGGTGATCTTCTTCATTGCGCTGGCGCGATCGGGTCGTCCGCTGAAGGTTCGCAAGATTGCGGGACTGGAGGCGGT
>CAZPFK010000119.1:0-6017 GCA_964585855.1 uncultured Vicinamibacteraceae bacterium | reverse complement strand
CCCTACGCCCCGCGCGCCTTGAGCTTCTCGTCAATCGCCGCATCCGTATGCGCCGTCCCGACCTGGAAATCAGCCGCGATCCACCGCTCAAGCGCCGCCTCATCTACCCCCTTGAGCGGAAACGCCGACAGCTCCCTGCCCGCAATCCGCTCCGCCGCTCGCTTGCCCGAAAGAATCGAGTGGTCCATGTTCAGGTACTCAAACTCACCGAACCGCCCGCACGCATGAATGTCATGCTTCTCCAGCCACTTGTGGATCACATCCGTCGCCGGACGATGGTCCCAGGTGTAGATCACATAGGCCGGCTCAAGCCGCACCACGCCGCAATTCTCGGCCTTGATGCGGTTGGCCTGACCCCGTGTGATCAGGCCGATCTTGATCAGCCCCTCGATGGTCTTGCGCAGCAGCGTCGTCGGATCGGTCGGGCCGATGTCCTTCCAGCGGCTGGCGGAGATCTCCGCCGCGACTGAGGAGCAGTTCGCCGGCGCCATCGAGGGCGCGAAGTTCTTCGGCCAGCTGAGGCGATGGAAGATCAGATCCGGATCGGGGTAGTAGGCCCAGTGCATCGGCGTGAGGTTGGGAATCTCCAGCCCGATGTTGACCGTGTACACCGTGTTCCACTTCAGCATCCCGACTGCCTTGCGGACGTTGGCGGGCACGCTGTCGGCCAGTTGCGTCAGTTTCGAGATCGGGGCCGTCGAGACCAGCGACTCGTACCGGCAGCGTGAGCCGTCTTCAAACTCAAGTTCATGCTTCTTGATGTGAATCCGCCTGACGCGCGTAAAGGTCGAGACTGAACCGTCGTTGAGGTGCGACCCCATCGACTTCGGCAGCGTCTCCATCCCCCCGCGCTTCGGATACCAGAAGCGCGCGTTGGGCCCGAACTCCCCCTTGCCCGGCTGCACCGCGCCCTCAAGGGCCGTCTGGATCGGCGGCGTGAGCACGCGGTCGGCGATCCAGTCATAGGACATCTTGTCCTGCGGGTAGGCCCAGACCTTCCAGTTGAAGGGCAGGAAAAACTCCTCGGTGATCCCCGCCCCGAAGGTCGCGTAGGCCCACTCCTTGAAGTTGGCGGGCTTGCGCTTCGGCTTGTGGTAGGTCGCCTCGATCAGCCCCATCAGGTTCCGCACCACGACCTCGGGCGGCAGCCCGAAGGTGTTCGCCTGGTAGGGGTAGGCCGTGTACACCCCATGCGAATAGATGTAGGAGTACTTGGGCCGCAGATCGAAGTTCTTCCCCAGCACGCCGGTGATGAACTTCTTCGCATACGGCTGCTTGGTATAGAGGATGTGGATCGAGCGGTCGAAGAGGAAGCCGTTGAAGTTCTCCGTGCAGCACAGCCCGCCGATCCGCTCCACCTGCTCGAAGATGTGATACTCCTTCTTCAGGTGCAGCGCTGCGCTCATGCCGGCAATGCCCGCCCCGAGCACCGCCGTGCCGGTCTCGCCCGGCCGATCGTCGGCAAGCAGTCGCCCGGTCGTGGGTATCGTGGAAAGCGATCGGCCCAGCACGCGGCTGCCGGGAGCGTCGCTGACAGTCGGTTTTGTTGTCCGTTTGGCCATATCAGCCCGCAGGATAGCGTCCCGAGTGCCGATCTTCTCCCGAAACGCCTCCGACTCCCGCACACGATCGCCCTACCCTATCTCCCACACCACCCAACCACCCCCATGCCCACCGGCAGACTCTTCATCCTCGGCGCCGACGGCGCCACCTGGAACGTCCTCCGACGCCTCCTGAGCGCCGGCCGACTCCCCCACTTCCAGCGCCTCTGCGAGCAGGGAGCCCACGCCCCCCTCGAGAGCGTCCACAACATGCGCTCCGCCTCCGCCTGGACCTCCATGTTCACGGGCGTCAACCCCGGCCGCCACGGCATCTACGAGTTTTACGAGTTCCTCCCCGCCACCTACTCCCTCAAGTACATCCACGGCGGGTACAAAAAGGTCCCCGGCTTCTGGAAGTACCTCGACGACGCCGGCCGCACCTCCGGCGTCATCAACACCCCCATGACCTACCCCGCCGAGCCGACCGCCGGCGGCTACATGATCGCCGGTCTCGACGGGCCTGGGAAGGAATCGCGCAACTTCACCTTCCCTGAGGACTTCATGGGCCGCCTCGAGAAGGCCATGGGCTGCGAATACATCATCGAGCCGGGCCTCACCGGCGCGATCGCCCGGGGACATCCCGAGGAGGCCGTCGAACTGCTCAACGAGGAACTCGACTCCAAGCACCGCGCCATGGTCGCGATGATGGACTCCATGCCCGTCGATTGCCTCCTCTTTGTCTTCCGTTCCCTCGACGCCGCGCAGCACTGCTTCTGGAAGTGGATGGACCCCACCCACCCCAAGCACACCTCCCTCTCCCGGGCCGAGATCGAGCGCTTCGGCGGCGTCATCGACTCCGTCTACGAAAAACTCGACGCCGTCCTCGCCGACATCCTCAAACGAGCGACGCCGGAAGACCACATCGTCGTCATCTCCGACCACGGCTTCGGCCACAAGTGCCCCGTCAGCAGCAAACTTAACCGCTGGCTCGAGGCCCACGGCTACCTCGTCTACGAGAAGGGCGGCGACCGACCCAACGCCGTCTCCCGCGCCCTCAAGTTCGTCGCCGGCCGCACCAGCCGCTCCACCAAGGAAAAACTCGCCCGACTCCTCCCCGGCGTGCGCAACTGGGCACAGAGCAAGGCCCTGTTTTCCGGTGTGGACTGGAGCCGCACCCGCGTCTACTCCGACGCCCAGTTTCCGCGCCTGCGCCTCAACATCCGGGGCCGCGAAGGCGAGGGCATCGTCGATCCCGCCGACGCCCCGGCCCTGATGCACGAACTGCGCGAAAAACTCCGCGACATGCGCGACTCCGTCACCGGCGAACCCATCGTCCGCGACGTCTTCTTTAACGAGGAAATCTACAAAGGCGAACACCGAGGCCCCGGCGAGGACATCCTCGTCCGCTGGCGCGAAGACATCGTCATTCACGGCGTCGCCATGCCCCCCGGAAAGGAACTCCCCGACGAGGAACTCGCCGTCATGCCCGGCGAAGACCCCCGCGTCATCTCCGGAGACCACCAGATTCACGGCATCTTCCTCGGCCTCGGCCCCGCCTTCCAGGGCATCGGCGAAATCGACAACCTCCGTCTTCTCGACATGACGCCCACCATCCTCCACCTCTGCGGCGTTCCCGTCCCCGACTCCCTCGACGGCCGCGTCATGGAGCCGGCCATGAATCCGCAGTGGCTTGCCGCAAACCCCATCCGCACCACCCAGCGCACGCTGAAGCAGGACGCCTCCGGCTCCGACGGCGACTTCAACGCCGAGGAGGAGAAGGTCCTCGAGGAGCGCCTGCGCAGTCTCGGATACATCGAGTAAGCCCCGCCCCCGTTGCGAGCCGGCCCCGGTGAAACCGCTTCACGCCCTGCTGCTCATCCTCCTCTGCGCCGCACTTTACCTCCCCGGCCTCGCCGCCGTTCCCGCAACCGATCGCGATGAGGCCCGCTTCACCGTCGCAACCCGGCAGATGGTCGAGACCGGCGACTACCTCGACATCCGCTTCCAGGATGAACCTCGATACAAGAAGCCGCCGGGCATCTACTGGCTCCAGGCCCTCTCCCTGAAAGTCACCGCCGCAGACGCCGACGACCGTGCTGAGATCTGGCGCTACCGCCTGCCCTCCGCACTGGCCGCCACGCTCGCCGTCCTCCTCACCGCCTCGCTGGGCGCCCGACTCTTCGGAGCGACGGCCGGCCTCCTCGCCGCCGCGATGCTCGCCGCCTCCGCGCTGCTGGTCGTCGAAGCGCACCTGGCCAAGACCGATGCCGCCCTCCTCGTCAGCATGCTCCTCGCGCAATCCGCTCTTGCATCACTGTATCTCTCCCCCCTCCCCCGCCTGCGGGGGAGGGCAGGGGTGGGGGTCCCACTCCTCTTCTGGCTCGCCACCGCCGCCGCCATCCTCCTCAAGGGCCCCGTCGGCCCCTTCATCTCCCTCTCCACCATCCTCACGCTCAAGGTCATCGACCGCCGCACCCCCCTCTTCTCCTGCCTGCAGCCCCTCTGGGGAATCCCCCTGCTCCTCGCGCTGACCCTCCTCTGGGCCATCCCCCTCCACCGCGCCACCGACGGCCAGTTCCTCTCCCACGCCCTCCTCACCGACCTCCTCCCCAAACTCCGCGAGGGCGTCGAGTCCCACGGCTTCTTCCCCGGCTTCTACCTCCTCTCCCTCCCGCTCACCCTCTGGCCCGCCTCGCTGGTTGCTGCCCTCGGCTTCATCGTCGCCTGGCGCGACCGCCGCGACCCGCGCCTCCGCTTCCTCCTCGCCTGGCTCCTCCCCGCCTGGATCATCCTCGAACTCACCCCCACTCGACTGCCCCACTACGTCCTGCCCCTCTTGCCCCCGCTCCTGCTGATCATCGCCCACGGCCTGACCGCACCGCTGCTCGCTCACTCCCTCGCACACGCCGCCGACACCCGCCGCTTCCGCGCCGGCATCCTCCTCTGGCTCGGCCTCACCACCGCACTGGCCGGCGCATTGCTTGCCCTCTCGCTGACCTTCGGGCAGCGCAGCGGCGCGACGGTCCTCATCCCCCTGCTCCTTGCCGCCATCCTCATTCCCGCCTCCATCACCGCCGCACTGCTGGCCTGGCAGGGCGCGGCAACCGCCTCGGCCGCCCTCTGCGCAATGCTCGGCCTTCCGGCCTGGGGCATCGCGCTCTCACTCCTTCTCCCAAACCTCAACGGCCTCTGGCTCAGCCGACAGGTCAGCGAGTCGCCCGCCATCGCCGCCCTGCCGGCAGAGCAGCCACTCATCATCGTCGGCTTCGCCGAGCCCTCGCTCGTCTTCGAATTGCCGGGCCGAGACCTTCGCTTCCTCGGCCCCCGCACCGCCGTTGACCTCCTGCGCGAGTTCCCCGCCGCACCCTGCCTCGTGACTGACGATCGCCGCGAGGCCTTCGACGCAGCGTTGGCCGAGGCCGGCCTCTCCCGCCGGGCGCGCGAGATCGCCTCGGGCCTGAATTACTCCAAGGGCGACGCCGTCACGCTTCGGCTCTACACCGCCGAGTGACCGCTGCGCAGCTGCGCCCGCACCGCCCGCTGCCGCAGCACCGCATCAACCGTGAAGACGGCAAGCGCTGCCCAGATCAGCACGAAGGTGATGAGCAGCTCGCGGCTGAAGGGCTCGTGCAGGAAGTAGACGGCGATGATGAACTGCCCCGACGGGCCGATGTACTGCAGGAACCCCACCGTCACCAGCCGCAGACGCCGCGCTGCGTGCGTAAACCACAGCATCGGCAGCACCGTCACCGGTCCCGCCCCGGCCAGCAGCAGCACATTCTCCCACCCCTGCACGCTCACCGGCGTCACCCCGTCGCGCCACCCCCACCACAACGCCGCCGGAAGCAGAATCGGCGTCAGCAGGGCCGTCTCCACGGTCAGCCCGACGGGGGAATCCACCGGCGCGACCTTGCGGATCAGGCCGTACATCCCGAAGGTGACCGCCAGCGAGACGGCAATCCAGGGAAAGCCCTCGACATTCCACCAGAGGTACGCCACCGCCGCCAGCCCGATTGCCACCGAGACGCCCTGCGCCGGCCGCAGCCGCTCCCGCAGGATGACCACCGCCAGCAGGACTGAAAAGAGCGGGTTGAGGAAGTACCCCAGCGAGACGAGGATGATCCGCTCGGTGACCACCGCATAGATGAAGACAAACCAGTTGACGGCGATCAGCCCCGTGCTCCACAGCAGGGCGGTTCGCGTCTTCCGGTCCCGCACCGCCGCGCGCACCTCGCCAAGCCGCCCCCGCCACACCAGCCACAACGCCATGAACGCCAGCCCCCACGCCACCCTCCAGGCGACGATCTCCAGCGAGGGAATATGCCCCACAAGACGGAAATACAGCGGCGCGCCGGCCCACCAGAAGTACGCCGCAAGACCGTAAGCGAGCCCCACGGCCCCCTGCGACCAGCCGCGCTGCTCGGCCGAACTCTCACCCGTCGTCGCCATCGCTGCTCCCGGAAAGCGACGATCCTA
>CAZPFK010000118.1:0-6289 GCA_964585855.1 uncultured Vicinamibacteraceae bacterium | reverse complement strand
GCACCACGCAGTACGTGCAGAACTTGTTGCACCCCCGCGTGATCCGCACGTACGCGCTGCGCTTCCGCCCCGGGCTTCCCGGCAGGTCCGGGTCAAAGGCGCGCGAGAGGTCCAGCATCTCCAGGTTGTCTTCCGCCGCCGAGAGCGTCGCCGACCGCCGGCTCGTGCTCCCCTGCAGGGCGATCGCCGGTGCCGATGTCCGGGCGACATTGTCGATCAGCATCGGCAGCTTGTCGAGTTCGCCCGGGCCGCACAGCAGGTCCACCTGCGGAAACTTCTGCAGCATCTCCGCCCCGTCCCGCTCCGCCATGCACCCGATGACCCCGACAATGAGGTTCTTCCGCTTCCGCTTCGCCTTTCCCAGCAGCCCCAGCCGCGACCACACCTTTTGCTCCGCCTGCTCCCGGACCGAGCAGGTGTTGTAGAGCACCACATCCGCCGCCGAGGAGTCCGTCGTGAACCGGTAGCCCAGTGCAGACAGCTGCCCCGCCACCAGTTCCGAGTCCAGCTCGTTCATCTGGCAGCCGAAGGTCTCAAGATACACGCTTTTTCCCGGATTCTCAGGCATCGCCTCAATAATAGGGGGCCACCCGCGCCTCGCGGCACCCGACTCCATCCGGTATGATCGGCCGATGACCCGGGCCGCTCCGGCCGCTGCGTTGTCTCGATCAACCCATCCACGTGATACCGACCCATGAACTTCTGGAAACGCATCAACTACAAGGGCATTCCCGAACTGGAAATGTTCCCGAATTCCGAGGCCCGGGACGAAGCCGTCCGCCAGATCGAGCGCGGCATGATCCCCCGCACCCTTAAGGACCTCGCCGGCTTCGCCTTCGCCGTCTTCATCGCCCTCGTCCCGCCCTACCTCGTCGTCGCCCTGACGCTCCGCACCCTCACGCCGAACCTGCCCCACCGCAGCACTATCGAGTTCGGCATCACCCTGGTCCTCTACACGATCATCGTCTCCTTCCTTGTCCGAAACGACTTTCCCAAAGCCCTGCGAAGAAGACTGCTCGCAGCTGGCGTCCCCGTCTGCACGAAATGCGGCTACGACCTGCGCAACATTCCCCCGCGCGATCGCTGCCCCGAGTGCGGCCGCCGAATCAGCGCCGACATCCAGGCCCTCATGCAGACTCCGCCGCCCTGACCCCCGCCCCCTCGTGCTCCAGCAGCCACCGCTTCCGCCACACATGCCCGCCGTAGCCCGACAGCTGCCCGTCCGAGGCGATCACGCGATGGCACGGAACGATGATCGCAATCCGATTATCGCCGTTGGCCCGCGCCACCGCCCGGTGCGCCCCCGGACGTCCGACCGCCGACGCAACCTCCGCATACGAACGTGTCTCTCCCGCAGGAATACGCACAAGCGCCTCCCAGACGGTCATCTGAAACTCGCTTCCGCGCAGATCAAGCGGAACCGTAAACCGCCGAAGCCCGCCCTCGAAGTACCGCCCCAGTTGCCGCTCCGTCTCGTCAAGAGCGTCGTTGCGTCCCGGCACGATCGCCGTGCCGCCGAACCGCTTCCGAAGCGTCGCGATCTGCCGCTCGATTCCGCGACGATCGGTGAACTCCAGCAAACAGAGTCCCTCATCAGAGGCGATCGCCAGCATCGGGCCAAGCGGCGTCGTCACCCACAGCGACTGCAGCAGCGACAGCCCGCGCCCGCGTCCCGGCGGCTCACCGAAGAGTTTCGCAAAGGCCTCCCGGAACCCGCTCTCCGATTCAAACCCGCTTCGCCGCGCCGCCCGCGAAACCCCCTCGCCGTTGCGTACCTCCGCCAACGCCGTTCCGAGCCGGCGCGCCCGCTGGTAGGCGTGAAAGGTCATGTTGTAATGCCGCTTGAACCACGCCCGCGCCCGAGTCGGTTCAATCCCCATTGCTCGCACATCGGCATCGTTCAGCCGCGCTGCGGGATTCTCTTCTACCGCGGCCAGCAGTCCCCTGACCCACTCCGGCGGCCGCTCCTCATCCAGCGGGCGACACCGCAGGCACGGCCGATACCCCGCCGCGATCGCATCGGCCGGCGCCGCGAAGAACTCCACGTTCCGACGCAACGGCTTCTTCGCCGCGCACGTCGGTCGGCAGAAGATTCCCGTCGTCTTGACGGCGACGACAAAGATTCCGTTGTACGAAGCGTTCCGATCCACGACGGCTCGATACATCGTGGATTCAGTCGGCAGATTCCGGACCCGGTGCGGATTGATCGTGTCTGCAGTAATCATGCAGTGAGCGTATCGAGGGCTCCCAGATCCGCCACCGCAAACTGAGCGCGGAATTCAGATTGCAGCGCCGCTTCGCGCCATCCCCTCCGTCACCCCCAATCGCTGTCCCGGCTCTCCTTCTGCCGGGGCGAGATCAACCTGCCAGTACCCCACATCATGCCACGCGCCGAACTTGTACCCCACAGCCTGGAACGTCGCCGCGTGAACAAACCCCATCGCCTCATGCAGCCCCACCGAAGCCGAATTGGGCAGCGTAATGCCCCCGATCGCCGTGCGGTACCCCTGGACCTTCAGAGTCCCCAGCAGCCGACTGTACAGCGCCCGCCCCAGCCCCTTGCCGACATGCTCTGGACTGAGATACACCGTCGTCTCCACCGCCCAGTCGTACGCGCATCGACCCTTCCAGGGCGAGGCCTTGGCAAACCCCAGCACCGTCCCCGCCTCATCCACCGCAACCAGCCACGGGTGCGTCTCCTGAGTCGCCCGGAAACTCTCCGCCCACATCTCCAGCGGTTCCGGCTTGACAGCGAAGTTCGCCACCGTCTCCCGCGCAGCGCGGTTGGCGATCTCCAGGATCGCCGGCACATCCTCAGCACACGCTCTGCGGACAGTGGGGGGCATGCACAATGGAAGGCCGCCCCCCGACTCCGAGCAATCCCTCACGGCACCGCGCAGTTGTCCAGAAGCCGCGTCTTCCCCACGCGTCCTGCCACCAGCGCCCGGGCCGGCCGATCCGGGCCGAAGAATTCAATCGGCCTCAGCGTCAGCGCATCCCGGACTACCGCGTAATCGGGAATCACCTGGTGAGAGAGAAGAATGGAGCGCATCGCCCGCTCCGCTTCCGCCGTAGTCCGGTGATGCTTTGCCTCCGCCAGCGCCTTCGACAATGCCAGACCCCGCTGCCTCTGCACCGGCGCAAGATACGCGTTCCGGCTTGACATCGCCAGGCCATCCGCATCGCGCATCGTCGGGTGCCCCACGATCTCAATGGCCCGCCCATCCATCCGCACCATTTCCCGGATCACCAGCATTTGCTGGTAATCCTTCTCGCCGAAGATCGCATGGCTGGGCGCAACGAGGTCAAACAACCGCCGCACCACAAGGCAGACCCCCGCAAAATGCGTCGGCCGCGCTGCATCCTCCAGTTTCGGCTCGGTGGCGACTGCCGGCAGCGTTGCCGGATCGATCGCCGATGGGTCAGGCGGCCCCTCGGGATACACCGCTTCCACCGAGGGGGCAAAGACGACATCCGCTCCGGACTCCGCCGCAATCTCGCAGTCGCGATCCAGTGTGCGCGGATACCGGGAGTAGTCCTCGCCGGGCCCGAACTGCGTCGGGTTGACAAACACCGTCACCACGACCGACGCCACCGTCCCTCGCTCGCGCAATCGCACGGCTTCAGCAATCAGCGCCGCGTGCCCCGCATGCAGCGCGCCCATTGTCGGCACAACCGCGCGCGGCCCGGCGGCCGAAGCGAGTTCCGATGCTTCATGAATCAGGCGCATGGATCAGACGCCGAAACAGGCCCGTGCCGTGCTCAGAGGTTGCCGCGCCGCTCCTGCTCCAGTTCCAGCGCCTCGAAGAGGGCCTTGAAGTTGCCCTTCCCGAAACTCTGCGAGCCGCGCCGGCAGATGATCTCAAAGAACAGCGTCGGCCGGTCCTGCAGCGGCTTGGTGAACAACTGCAGCAGATAGCCCTCGTCATCAGCGTCCACGAGAATGCCGAGGTCGCGGATGCGCTGGTGATCTTCCTTCACCGCCTCATGCCCGTGTTCCTGCAGCGTCTTGTTCACCCGGTCCCAGACGATCTGGTAGTACGAATCCGGCAGACTCAGGAAGTCCACTCCCCGACGTCGCAGTTCCGCCACCGACGAGAGTTCATCGTTGGTCCGAAGCGCCACATGCTGAATGCCCGGCGTGTTGTTGTGCCACTCCAGGTACTCCTGGATCTGGCTCTTCTTCCGCCCCTCGGCCGGCTCGTTGATCGGCATCTTGATCAGGTGATTGCCCGAGGCCATCACCTTCGACATCAGCGCGGAATACTCCGTCGAGATGTCCTTGTCGTCGAAGTGCTTGAACATCTTGAAGCCCAGCACATCCTCGTACCACTTCACCCAGTGGTTCATCTTCCCCTCTTCGACGTTGCCGACGCAGTGATCGACAAACGCCAGCCCGCACGGGTGCTCCGCGTTGTACGCATTGAGACTGAAGTTCTCGACCTTGCGGAACATCGGCCCGAACAGCCCGTCTCGACGCCGCAACTCCCGCAGGTCGTACTTCCCGCTCCGGCTGACAAACGAATGCACCACCCGGCCGTAGGTCTTCACCCCGGCCTTCACAATCGTGCCGTGCTCATCGGTCGTCTCGATGGGGTTGTACGCCGGCTCGCCGCCGTTCTTCACCGCCGCCTCAAAGGCCGCCTCGGCGTCGTGTACCAGCAGCGCGATGTCCTTCACGCCGTCGCCGTACAGCGCCACTTCCTTCTGCGCCGGGTGATCGGCCGTCAGCCCCGTGGTCAGCAGGAAGCGGATGTTCCCCTGCGTCAGCAGGTAGGATGCCTCCGACCGGCTTCCGGTGGTCAGATCGCAGACCTGTTCGACGTTGAAGCCGAAGGTGTGGGCGTAGTAGATCGCCGCCTGCTTGGCGTTCCCGACGTAGAAATGCACATGGTCCACGTCGATCAGCGCCAGCGGATCGCTCGATGCGCCGCCGCGGGGAGAGGTCTCGTGGGAAGGATGCACCTGTGTCATCTCATGCCTCCGGGAATGTCAGGATGTCTGTGCCTCAGAACGTCGGAATTGTAAGGCTTTCGCCCCGTTTCGCAATCGATTCTTTCGCCCGGGGACGGATTTCTCGAAGATTCTTCCCCGCAACCCCTTGCGATCGCCTCCCCTTCACGATCAAATAGCAGTACCCCCTCACGGAGACTACGCCCCAATGAGCCAGGATTCCGCCCCACGAGGCCGCGCCCGGGCCCGCTCCGCATCCGCCCCGACCAACGGCAGGCCCGCTCTCCGCCCCCCGCGACTCGATGAGATTGACCTTCGCATCCTCGACGCCCTGCAGAAGGACTCAAAGATCACCAATGCCGAGCTCTCCCGACGCATCGGCATCAGCCCGCCCAGCACCCTTGAGCGCGTCAAGAAGCTCGAGGCCCACGACGTCATCAAGGGCTACGTCGCCATCCTCTGCCCCGAACAGGTCAACAAGAAGACCACCGTCCTGGTCACCATCGTCCTCCGCGAGCACGGTCGCGAGATCCTCCAGCAGATCCGCCGCGACCTCGTCAAACTCGATGAGGTGCAGGCCTGCTGGCACACTGCCGGCGAGGAGGACTTCGTCCTCAAGGTCGTCGTCACCGACATGACCCAGTACGAGCACTTCGTCACCCACCGCCTCTCCGCGATCCCCGGCGTCGGCCGCATCCGCTCCACCTTCGTCCTCAACGCCTGGAAGGACCAGACCCAGATTCCGCTGGATGGGGTCGTTGGGGAATAAGGCCGATCGGCCATCGTCCGACCACCAGGAGGCTCCTGGTGAGGCCGTTGACTCGTATTCATGTGCTCATCGCGCTTGCGTGCGCCGTCTGCACCGGCTGCTCGCGCGACTTCATCACCGTCCGTAACGAACTCGCGACCCCTGTCGCCCTGACCATCGAGTTTCCAAGCAACATCTATGACGGACGACCGACCGCAACCTACCTTGGGTCAATCCCACCGGGAACCGCCTGGAACTCGCTTGAACGCGATGGGTACCTGAGTCGCTTCTCGGGTGGAAGGTCGGGCGGTGCGTACGTGGTTCATTGGGGCACTCTGAACTCACAAACTGCAGGCCAAGCCGCGATGCATCCCCTTGCCCAGTCGTTCTCCGCCGGTTTCAGACCCGTCGTCACGTTCGTTGATCATGACGGCCGCATCGAGATGACAGTCGAGGACTCGGAAGGCCGCCCCGTCAAGGTACGAGACTGGGAGCCGCCGGATTGGCCGCCTCCGCGCAAGTAGGCGATCGAGCACCTACCTCCTCACCTCAAACCCCGCACACTCCCCCGTCGCCTCCGCCCAGCGC
>CAZPFK010000117.1:0-6332 GCA_964585855.1 uncultured Vicinamibacteraceae bacterium | reverse complement strand
CATCGTTCTCGGTCAGTCCGAGTTCGGCCAGGAGGTCGATGGCGGTGTTGATGACCTCGACGTCGGCCTGGACGGAGGCGTCGCCGATGAAATCGACGTTCCATTGCAGGAACTCGCGGAGGCGACCGCGCTGGGGGCGCTCGGCCCGGTAATGCGTCGGAACGGCAAACCACTTGACGGGCAGGGGCAGACTGGCCGCCCTGGAGGCGACCATGCGGGCCAGCGTCGGAGTGAACTCGGGGCGAAGAGCGAGGTCACGCCCGCCCCGGTCCTGGAAGGCGAAGAGTTCGGAGACAATGCCCTCGCCGGACTTGATGGTGTAGAGGTCCAGCAGCTCGAAGGTGGGGCCTTCGACCTCGACAAAGCCGTTTCGCCGGGAAACGGCGCGCCAGGCGTCGGTGACGTGCAACCGGCGGGCCATTTCTTCCGGAAAGAAGTCGCGGGTGCCCTTGGGCCCCTGAAGGATTTCGGGACGTCGTGATGAAGGAGCGTCTTCAGCCATGAGTGCCGGAGAATAGCGTCCCCGATGCCCGCCTTCGAATGTGAAGATGGAGAATCCCGTAGACTCCCCGACTTCGCATGACGGAGACAACCTGTGAAGATAGCGAAGATGAGGTCAGCACGCGAGCAATCACACGATCATTGTGATCTTTCGGTGGCCTAACCTCTTGCTTGTAGACTAGTTGTAGTGCATCATCTATTCTGATCGGCTTTACGGATCCGCCGGCCGATGACGGCCGGGTACAGCCGGATCCGACCTGCCGCTTACGATTTCTTGAAGAGAGGGAATCAACCATGTCCGTGAATAGAAACTGTTTCGCCGTTGTTGCCGCCAGCCTTGCCATGATCGGCAGCGCGGGCCTTGCCCAGGCCGACATCATCAACATTTCCGGCGACACCGGCAACTCGACCGAGGGCATCGGCGACTTTACCGGGACGCTGCAGTACGACTTCCTCGGCGGAACGCTCGGGCTGCTCACGGTGAACCTCACCAATACGAGCGTGTTCGGCAACGGCGGCTTCATCACCGCCTTCATCTTCAACATCGGCACGGCTGACGGCAGCGCGACGGCGACGCTGGCGACGGCTGACTACGACTTCGACAACGCCCCGGGCCAGAGCGGTGAGCCCTTCGGCGATCCGTATCTTGCCGGAGCCGGCATCAACGGCTCATTCCTCGGCGGCGGGAATCCCAATGCGGGAATCGCCTTCGGCGAAACGGGCGAGTTCACCTTTGACATCGTCGCCTCCGACGCCTCTGCTCTGACGGCCTCCTCCTTCCTCGATGGCCCCTACGACTTCAACTTCCTCGTCCGCTTCCGCGGCTATGAGCCGGACGGCTCGGACAAGGTTCCTGCAGTTCCCGCCCCGGCATCGCTGGCCCTGCTGGGTGCCGGCATCCTTGCTGCCGGCTCGCGCGGTCGTCGCGGCTGAATCTCTGCCTGAGTGACCCTGCCCTTTTACGAAGCGCCGATTCCGGTCGGCGCTTCGTTCACTTTTCTGCGGCGGCGACCGGGGGGCGGATCTTCCCTAGCGTTGGCCATGGCCGATCTATGGCAGGACAAGCGTGATGCAGCGCGGCGGGCGGTGGAGCCGCTGGCGGTGCGAATGCGTCCCCGAACGCTGGATGAGTTTGTCGGCCAGCGCCACTTCCTCGCCCCGGGAAAACTGCTGCGGCGGATGCTGGAGGCAGACCGGCTGACGAGTCTGATCTTCCACGGCCCGCCCGGGACGGGAAAGACGACGCTGGCGGAAGTGATCGCCGCGCACACCCAGAGCCATTTCGAGCAGGCCAACGCGGCGTCTGTCGGCGTGAAGGAGGTGCGGGCGGTTCTTGATGCGGCGAAGGCGCGGCTGGAGGATTCAGGTCGGCGGACGGTGCTGTTTCTCGATGAGATCCATCGATTCAATCGGGCGCAGCAGGATGTGCTGCTGGGCGATGTGGAGCGGGGGATTGTCATTCTCATCGGGGCGACGACGGAGAACCCGTACTTTGCGGTCAACTCAGCGCTGATCAGCCGTTCGACGGTCTTTCGGTTCGAGGCGCTCAGTGAAGAGGAGATCATCGCGGTTCTGCACCACGCGCTTGAGGACACTGAGCGCGGCTACGGTCGACGATCACTGCGCGTTGACGAGGCGGCGCTTCGGCACTGGGCGGTCACGAGCGACGGTGATGCGCGGCGGGCGCTGACGGCGCTGGAGATTGCGGTGCTGTCGTGCGCTTCTGCGCCGGATGAGGCGGTGCGGATCGACCTGGAGACAGCGCAGGAATCCATTCAGCGCAAGGCGCTGGTGCACGATGGAACCGGCGATGAGCATTACGACCTCGCCTCGGCCTTCATCAAGTCGATGCGCGGCTCCGACCCGGATGCGGCGATCTACTGGCTGGCACGGATGCTGGAGGCAGGAGAGGACCCGCGATTCATCGCCCGGCGGATTGCGATTCTCGCTTCCGAGGACATCGGAAATGCCGACCCGCAGGCGATCCAGGTGGCGGCTGCGGCCTTTGCCATTACGGAGAAGATCGGCCTGCCGGAGTGTCAGTTGACGCTCGCCCAGGCGGTGCTGTACATGGCGCTGGCACCCAAGAGCAACGCGGCCACGACAGCGATCAGCGAGGCGCTCAAGGATGTGCGCGAGGGGCGGACGGTTGCAGTGCCGTTGCAGTTACGGGATGCGCACTATGCCGGCGCAAAGAAGATGGGGCACGGCTCGGGATACCAGTATGCGCACAATCACGAGGGCGGGGTAGTTTCGGGTCAGGACCTGGGAGTGAACCGGGAGTACTACAGGCCGACGGACCGGGGCTTCGAGAAGGAACTTGCAGAACGCCTGCGGTATTTTCGCAGCATCCACGCGCCGCCCGACTCACCCGGGTAAGAATGTCCTGCGTTCACCTCGCTTCGCTGCCTGAAGGTTTCTGTCGATGTCCACGCTGCTTCGCGCCTGTGCCGTAAGTCTGCTGATCGCCGCCGTCTCCTGCCAGAAGCAGGTGGAGCCGACGACTCATCGCCAACCGTCGATTCCGATGCCGACACTTGCCGATGCGACGCCGGCGGATTTCGCAGGCCTGCACAACGTCGTGGCCTATGCAGACGGCGTACTTTCGGGCTCTGTGCCCGAGGGAGAGGAGGGCTTCGAGACACTGGCGCAGATGGGGATTCGCACGATCATCTCCGTCGATGGCGCAGCGCCCGATCTGGAGAAGGCACGGAAGCATGGGTTCCGGTACGTGCATCTGCCGATCGGCTACAACGGCATGGATGAGAAGCGAACGTTGGAGATCGCCCGGGCCGTGCGCGACCTGCCCGGGCCGGTCTACGTTCACTGCCACCACGGCAAGCATCGAAGCGCGGGTGCGGCCGGCTCGGCTGCGGTCACGCTCGGACTGGTCAGCAACGAGGAGGCGCTGGAGCGGATGAAGGTGTCCGGCACCGCGCCCAACTACACCGGGCTTTTCCAGTGCGTGGCGGCCGCCGCGCCGGTCAGCGCTGACGTGATCGACACTGCCGACAACTCCTTCCCCGAGACCTTCGTCACGACGGGTCTTGTCAGGACGATGGTGGTCATCGATCACGCCTATGAACACCTCAAGCAGATTGAGAAGGCCGGATGGATCACGCCGGCGGACCATCCCGACCTGGTTCCGGCCGCCGAGGCGGGGATGCTCGCCGACGCGTTCCGCAACCTGAAGGATGATGAGCGGGTTCGACAGAAGTCGCTGGAGTTTCAGGAGTGGCTGCAGCGCGATGCCGGGCTGGCCTCCGACCTGGAGGAGGCGATCCTCGCCGACGCCCCGGCCGAGAAACTGAGCGCGACGTTTGCGCTGATCACGGCCTCCTGCAAGGAGTGCCACGAGGAGTACCGGAATTGACACCGGCCCCGAAGCGCGCGAACAATTCATTGCCCTGACGCGTTGTCCCTGTGTCGGTTTGTGATCGCCCCTGACGTCACCGATTGCTCGAACCCGATTCCCAAGGAGAGAGTCGATGCTGTCAGTCTGCACACCGCACCGCAAGCCCGGCCGCCTCATTGTTGCCGTTATCGGCCTGCTTCTGACGTTGGCGCTCCCGACGCCGGCGGCCGCTCAGGACCTCTCGCAGCCCGGCCCATATGCCGTCGGGTGGAGCCGGGTCACGGTCACCCGGCCCAACGCCACGACCTTCACCTCTCTTCTCTACTACCCCGCGCTGACTGACGGGCGGGAGACCGCCTTTGACCCCTCGGGCGGCCCGTATCCGGGGATCGCCTTCGGCCACGGCTATCTGACCAATCCATCGAACTATGAGTCAACCTATGAGCACCTCGCCTCATGGGGATACTTCGTCCACGCGCCGGAATCGGGGCTTGAACTCTTTCCCAACCACCAGCGCTTCGCCGACGATCTCCGATACAGCCTCGATGACCTCGAGCGCAGGAACGCCGATGCGCAGTCGCCCTTCTTCGGCAGTGTCGATGTGCTCGCCTTCGGGCTCTCCGGCCACTCCATGGGGGGCGGATGCAGTCTCGTCGCGGCCGCTGACGAGGGCCCGCGCCTGCGCGCAGTGGCGAATCTCGCGGCGGCGGAGACCAACGTCTCAGCAATCGCCGCGATGGCGGAGATCACGATTCCCGTGAGTCTCATTTCCGGCAGCAGCGACAGTATCACGCCGCTTCGCAACCACGGCCAACTGATGTACGACAACGGCATCGGGTCGCGCACCCTCCCGGTGATCACCGGCGGCTCGCACTGCGGCTTCCTCGACGGGTACACCCTCGGCTGCGACTTCGGCGACATCCCACGTGCCGACCAGCTGCGCCTGACGCGCCGGCTTCTGACCGCCTTCTTCAATCTCTACCTGAAGGAGGACCAGAGCGCCTGGCCGCTGGTCTGGGGTGTGCCGACGGTGCTTGACCGGGAGGTCCGCACGCAGTCCGACCCGGGAATCGCCTTCAGCCCCCGGGCCGGACAGGCCACCGGAGCGCGCGGCACGGAGGTTGTCTACTCCATCGAGATCACCAACACCGGGCCGGTCGCCAACGATTTCACCCTCGCCCTCGAGACGAACCGCTGGCCGACGCGCCTCGAGCCGACTGGGACGCCGCTGCTGGCCCCCGGCGAATCGGTGATTGTCGAGGTCATCGTGTCGGTGCCCGAGACCGGCTCGAACAGCGACATCGCCGTGATCAGCGCCCTTTCCTCGCTGGACGGGCTGACGCGGCAGATCGGCGGAGTGCGAACGCGGGTGGCGCCCTGAAACCCGGCCTGACCATTCCCAACAATTCCGGCGATGACACACTTCTTCCGATGGCTTCGCCGTGGACTTGTTGTCGCGCTGCTCTGCATTGTGGCCTTCGCGGCCTGGGCGTGGAACTTCGCCTGGCGACGACTCCCCCACTACAACCCCGACCCGGCCATCGTCCTCGCCGCGCCGATTCTCACGCCGGCCGAGTATGACGCGGTCTTCGAGACGCACGCCCGGCCCTTCATCATCGAAATCGAGCACCCCGGCGGCGGAGCGGCGCTGGTCTACGGAGCCAGCCACACCCGCGACCCTGATGATCCGCAGATTGCCGACCTGACTGCCCGGTTCGAGGCCTTCCGGCCGACGGTCGCCCTGTGCGAGAGCCGGCAGGGAATCCTCTTCCCGGGGCTGATGGAGCCGACGCGTGAGTTCGGGGAGAGCGGGACGCTGCGCGGCCTTGCGATCGAGGCGGGCATTCCCGTCTATTCGTGGGAGCCGCCGGCCTCGGTAGTCATCGAGTCGCTGCGGGCCTCCGGCTTCACCGATGAGCAGATCGCGCTGCGCCTGCGGCTCGGGCCCTACTTCTCCAACCTGCGCTACGGCAGGCCGGAGGACCCGGAGGCCTTCGTCGCGGATTTCTTCAACGATCCGGAGCGATTTCCGGGCCTGGAGGAGGTGCTGCCGACGATTGCGGAGATTGATGCGGCCTGGAAGCGGCACTTCCCGGAAGGGCCGGACTGGCGGGATGTCTCCGATGAGACGCGTCTGCCGGGGTTTCTGGGGGAGATCTCGACGAACCGGCCCCGGGATGAGCACTTTGCACGGGTGGTGATCGACCTCGTGGAGCGGGGCGAGCGGGTGATTGCGACGGCGGGGTCGTCCCATGCCGTGACGCTGGAGCCGGCCCTTCGGGCCTCGCTCTCGGGGCCGTGATGGGGCTGGTGGGTCTGTGAGGGGGTTTGGACTTGACGGCGGGTCGGTTTGCGGTATCGTCCTGACGCTTTTCCGGCCGATATGGGGAAGCGAAGCGATTCCTCCGTAGCTCAATTGGCAGAGCGGGCGGCTGTTAACCGCCAGGTTACTGGTTCGAGTCCAGTCGGGGGAGTT
>CAZPFK010000116.1:0-6583 GCA_964585855.1 uncultured Vicinamibacteraceae bacterium | reverse complement strand
TTCCCGAAAATCACGAACCCCTGACTGCCCCAATGTACCACAGATCCGCGGGGGGTGGAACCCTTGACGCCGGGATTTCAGGACAAATGTTCACGGAGCGGCACACCCCTGCAGCCCCCCGCCCGGGGCGGATACCATCCTGTCCACGCGTTCGTAGCTCAATTGGATAGAGCATCGGTCTTCGGAACCGAGGGTTGGGGGTTCGAGTCCCTCCGAACGCGCTTCAGCAACCCCCGCCCAGCCGAGCCAGCAACTGCTTCACCGTCGCCCCCAGCCCCGGGTGCCGAAGGTCCGGGCAGAGGTCGGCCAGCGGCTCCAGCACGAATCGCCGCTCGTGCAGCCGGGGGTGGGGCACCGTCAGCCCCGGTTGCTCGATCACCTCATCGCCGTAGAGCAGCAGATCGAGGTCCAGCGTGCGCGGGCCGTTGCGCACGGTTCGCACCCGCCCCCGCCGGCGCTCAATTTCCAGCAGCCGATTCAGGAGTTGCGCCGGCGTGAGCGTCGTCTGCACCTCCGCAACGGCGTTGAGGAACTTCCCCTGGTCCTGCGGGCCGACCGGCTCCGTCTCGCGGATCGTGCTGACGCGCAGGAGCGCGACCCCGTCAAGGGCGCCGATGGCCTGCAGCGCTGCCTGCAGATGCTCCTGCCGATGGCCGACGTTGGAGCCCAGCGCGATCCAGGCGAGGACGGTGGGCTGTTCGGGAGTGGCGTTCACGGCCGATTCAATCCGCCCACTGCGCAATGAACAAGGCGCACCAGGTGAGAAGTGCGCCTTGTCGAGGTGTCAGAGTGTGCGGCGGCGATTACGCGGGGTAGAAGTCGCGCTCGCGGTGGGAGAGCTGGGCCCGCAGGCGGGCGAGGATCGAGGAGTGCATCTGCGAGACGCGCGACTCGGAGAGGTCCAGTGTTGCCCCGATTTCCTTCATCGTCAGTTCCTCGTAGTAGTACAGGATCACGATGAGGCGCTCGGCCCGGCTCAGGCCCCGGGTGATCAGTTCCTTCAGATCCAGCTTCTGCGTCTCACGCAGGGGATTCGTCTGGGTGTTGTCTTCGAAGACATCAATCTCGCGGACATCCTTGTTGCTGTCAGTCTCATACCACTTGCGGTTGAGACTCACGATGCCGACGGTCCGCCCGTCCTTGAGCAACTTCTTGAGTTCCTCGGGATCGACCTTCAGGTGCCGGGCGATTTCAGTTTCGGAGGGCTCGCGGCCGAACTTGGCGCGAAGGGCCTTGCGGGCGTTCTCGACCTTGGCGGTTCGGGAGCGGACGAGGCGGGGCACCCAGTCCATCGAGCGGAGCTCATCGAGAATGGCGCCGCGGATGCGCGGAGCGCAATAGGTCTCGAACTTCACGCCGCGGCCCAGGTCGAAGGCCTCGATAGCGTCCTTGAGGCCCATGAAGCCGGCCTGGATGAGGTCGTTGACATCGACCTCGTCGGGCAGCTTGTGGTGGACGCGTTCGGCGTGATACTTGACAAGGTGGAGGTAGTGCTCGAGCAGACGGTTGCGAAGCTCATCGGTGGGCTTGCGGCGATAGGAGGCCCAGACCTTCTCAATCGGGGCATCGGCAGGGATACGGGCGTCGGCCGGCATGGCGGCCTTCTTGGAGGCGGTGCGGGCGGTTGTACGGGTGCGCGGGGTACGAGTCTGACGAGGGGTCTTCACCTGAGGCATCGGTCCACTCCTTGACCTGGGAGACGGCGAGTCGGGGCCGCGTAAGGACTGTCCATAGTCCTCACGGTTCAATGTACCTTATGGGACGTGACTTGCAAGCCATTGTCCGCAATGAGTTCTCACTTTTTGCCCTCCCCGGAGGTTGCCGCCTGAACCGGGGTCTCCCCCGCCAGCGACTCCTGCTGCAGTTCGGCGATGAGTTCGTCGATGGTTCGACCGGAATCGGGCACCGGGTGTCGGGCGACAAAGTTCTCGTACTCCTGCATCAGCGCGGCCTTACAGAAGTAGCCTGCGATTAATCCGAGCCCATAGCAAGCCAGCATCGCGCCAAGCGCCCGACCCAGAATCAGGTCCGTGGGGTTATCGACGGCCAGGCCCGCCACGATCGCGACGGCGAAGGCCATCAGCCCGAAGCAGCCGGCAACTGCCCGTTCCGGAGGCACGGGAAGCGGAGCTGCCTTTTTATCGCTCTTGTGTGCCATGGAGTGCCGCGCTTCCGAAAGATCGGGGAAACTGACAGGACAATTCACTCACCCCCCGGCCTTTTCAGAGATTTTCCCGTGGGGCATCAGATTTCTCAGAAGCCGTCGTCTCCCCAACCCCCCGGCGCAATGAAAAACGCCCCCGGACGGAGGCGCCGGGGGACGCGGAGGGAGTTTCAGATATCAATTCAGGTTCAGATCGCCACGGCCTCGCCGAGGATGCGCTGGGCCAGCACCCGGGCCTGGCCGGTGCGGATGTCATCGGGCACTTCCTGCCCTGTCGTCACATAGGAAAGCCGCTTGCCGATGGCCCGCATCACGTTGAAGAGCGTGCCGAAGGAGACGGCCTCGTCGAGTTTCGTGAAGATCACCCGGTCGGTCTCAATGGCGGAGAATCGCTCCGCCGTTCGCAGCATCACCGACTGGCTGCTCGTGCCCGCCAGCACCAGGTGCACCTCGTGGGGCCGGGCGACATCCATGAAGGCCCGCAGATCCTCGATCCGCTCCGAGTCGTTCGGTGAGCGACCCGTCGTATCGATCAGCACCACATCGCACTCGCGCAGATCGCGGCAGGCCGTCTTCATCTCCTCAGGCGTCAGCGCGACCTTGAGGGGAATCCCGATGATGTTCGCATACGTCCGCAGCTGATCGACCGCTGCGATCCGGTAGGTATCCGTCGTAATCAGCCCGACGCGTTTTCCCTCGCGGAGCTTAAAGGCGGCGGCCAGCTTCGCCACCGTCGTCGTCTTGCCGACCCCCGTCGGGCCGATCAGCGCGATCGTATGCGGCCGACCGTCGGCCGAGCGCTCCGCCCGGCCCGTCTCCTCAACCTGCGGAATCAACGCCGAGAGCCGGGAGACAACCGCCTCGCGCACGGCCTGCGTGTCGGCAAGCCCCTCGTCGCCGAGTTCGTCCCGCACGGAGGTGCAGATCTGCTCGGCGATCTCCTGCGCGACCTCGTTTTGAATCAGTTCCGTGTACATCGCCGTCAGCCGCTCGGGAACGGCCGGCTGCAGTGAGGCGGTCTGCCGATCCAGGGCCTGCGTGACCAGCCGACGCAGCGCTGCCAGTTCCTCACGCACCGAGGCGTCAACCTCTGAACGTGTCTCGCGCTGCGGCTCTGCGACCTTCGGCTCGACAACCTTCTCGGGAACGAAAATCCGCTCGCCGCGCTGCTCAACCGCTTCGGGAGCCGCAGGGGCCGGGCGGGCGCGGCCGGTCTCGGGATCGAGGATGAATCGCCGGGCCACCGGGTACGCCTCGCGTGCCTCAGCGGGTCGCGGCTTCGGCTTCTCATAGGTCCCGTCATGGCCGTTGCGGACCGGGCGGGGCGTCGGGCGCGGAGCCGGGGCTTCTTCGGTCTTCTTCGGGATACCGGAGAGGAGACTGTTCAGATCATCGCCGGGCCGCTTCGTCGGCTCAGCTTTTGGCGCGGAGTGGCCGTTGCCGTTGCCATTGGATGTCGTGGATCGGCTCGATCGCTTGGAGGGAGTCGGCGTCGGCGTGGCCTTGCCGGGCGAGGCGGTGACCTCGTAGACGGTGCGGGCGCCGACGCCCATCACGCCGCCGCGCTTGAAGGTGCGGGTATTGAGGATGACTGCGGCGGGGCCGAGGTCTTCCTTGATGCGATCGAGCACTTCGTTGATCGAGTAGGCCTGGTAGGTCCTGACGCTCATCGTTGACGCCCTCCATGGCAATGAGCCCCGGCCGATGCGTCCGGGAATGCAGGCGGTATCGGCAATTTCTGCCGACGTTCATGAATTTCCCGGACTTTCCCCTTGTGAACCCTGATTTTTTGTGTAATTTCGGGGGTATGAATCCGAGCCGTCGCCTCTGCCGGGCCTTCACCCTCATCGAGCTGTTGGTGGTGATCTCCCTCATCGCCCTGCTGATCGGGCTGTTGCTGCCCGCCCTCTCCCGTGCCCGGGAGAGCGCCCGGCAGGCCGCGTGCACCAGCAACCTGCGAAACCTGATGTCGGCCTCGATCCAGTACGCCAACGACTCGGCAGACTTCCTGCCCGATCCGAACTGGATTCCCCAGCCCAGGGACCTCTACACCGGCTGGCTGTATTTCCACCTCCCCGGTCTCTCCATCAACGGCAAGTACGGCCCCTCGCGCGGAGTGCTGTGGCGATATTTCGGCGGCAGGCCCGACGTTGCCAATGAGGCGCTGGCGCAGACCTATCGCTGCCCCTCGCACCAGCCGCCCTATTTCGGCACGGGCAACCTGACAAGTTATCTGATGAACGGGGCGGTGCGGGCCAACGGTCGGCGGGACCGGCCCTTTCGCATCGAGCAGTTCCGACGGGCGGATTCGATTATCTTCTGGGAGGCGGATGAGGATGACAGTTCCGGAGCGCGCTGGAACGACGGGTCGTCGTATCCCGATGAGGGGCTGACGGCCCGGCACGGGCGCGGCGCGACGCTGGCGGTGGTGGACGGCTCCATCGTGTGGATGAGCCACGAGGACTATGCGCGTGAACTTGAGCGGCGACCGGGCCGGCTGTGGTGCGTGCCGGACAGCGAGGATGGACGATGAGCAGCGGGACGCTTTCCATCATTCTGACGGTCCTCGGCGTTGCGTGTGTCATCCTCGCATTCGCCGCCGATGTGGTCCGCTGCCGGTTCCGACGCCGGCGTCGTTGTCCGAAGTGCTGGTACGACATGTCGCACTCACCGGGGCTGACGTGTTCTGAGTGCGGCTTTGCGGCTTCATCTGAGAAGCGCCTGCTGCGTTTCCGGAGGCGCTGGCGGTATGCGCTGCTGGCGCCGCTGCTCTTTGCCGGCGCGTGGACGAGCCATCGCTGGCCGCAGATCGAAGCGCGCGGCTGGCCTGCTGCGATCCCGACGACGGCGCTGGTCTCATCGGTGTGGTATGTCAATCACCCGAATGTGTGGTATACCTACTGGTCTGTTGCCTGCTGCAACACGTCAAACGGCAATAGCACCGATCCGTCAATTCCGCTTCGCGAATTCATCGCAGCAACCTGCGCTCATGAACTCGTGCATCGCATTTCTGACGAGACACCGGCTGACTGGCAGTGTCGTCTGCTCAGCGAGAGACTTCTTGAAAACCTCGAGTCGCTCGATCCATTCATCGGCACCGAGTCAGGATGGGAAGGACGATACACTCTTGCTGCACTCCTCACTTACGGCTGTCTTGACCGGACTCAATCTGATGAGCAGAGAGAGCGATCGTACCGCCTGTGGCCGGTGTGGATTCGATGTCGTCCAACCTGGCCAGCAGATGTCAAGGTCTATGCAGAAGTTGAGCCGTGGCGACCCTTCGTAGCAGACGACATCCACTTGAGATTCTCAGGCACATTTCCAGCTGAACAACTCGATCTGGTCCTCGATCGGGATTACGAGTTGTCCCAGTATGCCCAAAGTGGACATCTAGGTCCGTTGCCGTGGTCGGACCACTTGAGTTGCGTTGCTCACGAGTCCGGAGTCGGCGATAGACTTATTCATACCGTTCAGATTACTCGCTCTATCGAAGGCAGCGACACCGAGACAACCCTGTCGTCGGGCTCCTGGTCTCGGCAATTGGAGTGGCCGATCGAGTTCGTCCCCTCGATTGACGATGTCCTTACACCCGTCCGATCAGTTGCGCTTGATGAGGCGATTCGCGAATCGTTCCGAGCCGGCCTGGCGAATTCAGCAAGGTTTGGTCGAAACGGACCGCCTGAACTACTGGTATACCCCGAGTTTCTTCGCAACGCGCTCGTGAAACATGGCTCACCGAGTTTCGCAGCGACATTTACTGTTGCAGCGTATGGTGTGGATGTCGCGACCGGATCGGCGTGGTGGAATGCAGCCACACCTGGGAATGCCGGCGGGCCATTTTCGAGCGCTCGTGGAGGTCTCAGCACGATCCAGCTGACCTACGCAACTGGTGTTGATCCAGATGAATTGTTTAACTGCGAGTTGACGTTGCGAATCACTTCAAATCCCGAGCTGGCCCTCCGCTGCTTCGATGCGGATCGATACTGGCAGGGAGAGGTTGAGATCCCCCTTCGAGTCCTCATGTATTGGCATGATGACTCTGAACTGACCCGATGGCGCTCGGAGCAGAAGTGACTCATGCCCAGTCGCATGGCATCTCCACCGCCTGCTACACTTGACTCTCCTCCCGGGAGGCGGTGATGAACAGCGGCACGCTTTCCATCATTCTCTCAGTCCTCGGCGTTGCGTGTGTCATCCTCGCTTTCGCCGCCGATGCGATCCGCTGCCGGTTCCGACGCCGGCATCGCTGCCCGAAGTGCTGGTACGACATGTCGCACTCGCCGGGGCTGACGTGCTCCGAGTGCGGCTATGCGGCGTCATCTGAGAGACGACTTCTGCGCTTCCGCAGGCGCTGGCGGTATGCACTGCTGGCGCCGCTGCTCTTTGCCGGCGCGTGGACGAGCCATCGCTGGCCGCAGA
>CAZPFK010000115.1:0-6845 GCA_964585855.1 uncultured Vicinamibacteraceae bacterium | reverse complement strand
TGTTCCGGGGTCGTCTCCGCTTCCCGGGCGAATTCCTCCAAGTCACGAGCCGTACGCTCAAGGTCACGGGCCGCCTGCTCCGCCGCCTCATCCGACTGACGCTCGCGTTCGAGACGTTCCGCCACTTCTCGCGCCGTCTCCGGGTCAATTCCCTGCTCGCGAAGACGCTCTTCAGTCTCTTTCGGCGTTTCGCCGACGGACTCCTGCGGGTCGATCCCGCTCTGCTCCAGCGATTCGCGCATCGCCTCCTGCCTCGCCTGCCGCTGCGCCTCCGTCGCCTCCGCACGCTGCCGCAGCTGCTCAGCCATCTGCCGCAGCTCCTCAGACGCCGCCCGGCGCTCCTCCTCGCTCATCTCCGGCAACTCTCGTGCCAGCTCCTCAACGGCCTCGGCCGCCTCAGCGAGGTTGCCCTGTTCCAGGGCCTCGGTGAATCGCTCCGTCGCCTTCTCCGTACCGGAGCCTTCCTCCCCGCCTTGCTCCGGACGCAGCTGCGACAATTCACGAGCGACGCGGTCGGCCGCCTCCTCCCGAATCGCCGCCTGCCGTTCCATTTCCCGTGAGAGCGTCTCCAACTCCTCCGCTGCAGCCGCCAGTGTCTGATCGGGATCGTCCCCGGCGTCCGCTCCCGACGCTTCCGCCTGCGTCTGCTCGGGGCTCGACGCCGCTCCCTCAGCGCTGCCGCGCATCTGCCGGCTCAGCCGATCCAGAGACTCAAGCGCCCGCCGCGTCGCCTCATCCGGTTCGCCTGCCTGCCCGGCAACCGCCTCGTCGTCCGATTCGTTGCGGGCGAGACTCTCGCTGATGACGCGAACCTGCTCGGCCGCATCCTCGATGACCTCCGCTGCCTCCTGTTCCCGTTGCCTGCGGCCTTCCTCCAGCGCGATCTGCTCGGCCGTCGGCACGCCCGGAATCTCAATCAGGGTCCACGACGGCACAAACAGCCACACTGCAACCGCCACACCGGCCAGCCCGGCAGCGCCCATGAGCGAGTCGGGACGCGGCATCGGCGCTGCCCGGCGGAGATCGACTCTCGACGCCGCATGCTCCGCGTCGCGCAGGGCCGTTTCCGCCAGAGACTCACGAATGTCAGGCCCTGATGCCAGCCACGCGCCCGTGGCAATCCGGTCGCGCAGCTCCAGACGTTCGTCCAGCGCGTGCGCTGCCTCATGCCGGTTCGGCCGATGTCGCCACAGATCGATGATTCCGACGGCAAACAGAACGCCGGCCAGAATCGGCCCGGCCAGGTCCGGGATCACATCGCCACTGAGCCGGTCCACGGCGATGACGCCCAGCGCTCCAATCGCGCCGTAGAGCAGCCATCGGCCCAGCACGCTCACAGCGCGCGCCAGGAGCAGTCGCCTGCTGACGCGGGCAATCGCGCTGTCGATGGGATTCGTGCGAGACATCGGCGCCCTCCCGTCGAGACTTCGATCCTCTGAAGTATACGGATTCCGTCGCCAGTCCGTTTGGACTGTTACACTGCCCGGATGCCGAAGAATCGCTCGGTGTTCCTGTCGAGGAGCGCCTCAAAGGCCTCAAACCGCATCCCTCGCAGATCGGCCACGAAGCGGGCCGTGTCGATGGCGAACTTCGGCTCGTTGGGGCGGACCTTGCGATGCGGCTCCGGCGTCAGGAAGGGGGCATCGGTCTCGATCATGATGCGGTCATCGGGAACCAGTCGGGCCGCCTCCTGAATCTCGCCGGCGTTGCGGAAGGTCACGATTCCCGTGAAGCTCACCCACGAGCCGAAATCGAGCACGCGTCGCACATCGTCCGGCCCGCCGGTGAAGCAGTGAAAGACAAAGCGCTCCCCCGGAAAGCCCATCTCCCTCAGGATTGCTATCAGGTCGGCATACGCCTCGCGACAGTGAACAATGATCGGCTTCTCGATTCCGCTGTCGGCGATCACGGAGAGTTGCTTGCGCAGGATGCGCACCTGCAGGTCGCGCGGCGGCTTCGGATAGTGATGGTCGAGCCCGAGTTCGCCGAAGGCCACGCATCGCGGATGCCGGGCTCCCTCGAGCATCGCCTCCCAGTCGGCCGGCTCGTCGCAGTGCAGTGGGTGTACGCCCGCGCTGAACCAGACGTTCTCGTGCCGTTCGGCAAGGGCCCGGCACTCGGCGACATTGGCCGTCGTCGTTGCGACGGTGATCGCCCCGAGAACACCACGGGCGCGGGCGGCCTCCAGCACGTCGGCGACGCGGCCTGCGAAATCCGGAAAGGTGAGATGGCAGTGGGTATCGATCATGGCTCCGCGGCAAGCGTAGAGCCGTCAGAGCCGCGCGACCCGATCAGGCGGCGCTTGGAGGCCAGGGGGAGTCGTTGTCGTTGATCGCCTCCATCTCAGCCCGGAGCCGCTCGAAGGAATACGCCATGCGCTCCAGGGCTGCCAGCGCCTCCTCACCGCTCTCGCTCCGCTGCGGCGAACTCTCGCTGCGAGGCATTTTCGGCTTCGCCTCGCGGGGGAAGGGGATGGAGTCTGTCTCAGCGCGTCGGGAATCGCGGACCAGTCGAAGCTTGCCGGCCATGGCATGCCCTCCTTGGAGTCGCTGCCTCGGCGGATCCGTCCGTCCTCATCCCGGAGTGCAGAAACGGCCGCCTCCATCATGGTCGTCGCTTCGGCTGCCTCTCTTGAGTCGCAGAAACACCCCGGGGTCGATACAGCCCCTTCAGACCTCTCAGATTGTGCAGATTGTCACGCCTTCAGGGACTTCTCGGACATGGGCTTGGCATGGGAAAAAACCATCGGACCGGCGACGCCGACCGAGCTGTAGGTTCCGACCAGCACGCCGCAGAGCATCGCGAAGGTGAAGCCGCGGATGCCCGTGCCGCCCTCCCAGTACATGATCGCAATCGCCAGCAGCGTCGTGCCCGAGGTCAGCATCGTGCGGCTGATGGTCTGATTGATCGAACTGTTGACGACCGAAGCCGACGCGATCGCCAGCTTGCCCCGGTTCTCGCGAATGCGGTCCAGGATCACGATCGTGTCGTTAAGTGAGTACCCGATGATCGTCAGCATCGCGGCAATCACCCCAAGATCGATCTTGAAGGGCTCGATCAGCATCATCCGCCCAAACCAGGTGTCGTAGATGTAGTGCGTCAGGGAGAGGAAGCCAAGCGCAACGCAGACGTCGTGCACCAGGGCGACCACGGCCGCAAACGAGTACCGCAGCGACCCGAATCGAATCCAGACGTAGACGAGAATCCCGCCGATGCTCAGGATGATCGAGACGATCGCCTTGGCGCGGAACTGCGCTGCGACTGCCGGGCTGATCGTCGTCACCTGGTCAAGCGATGGCGGCTCGGTCAGCGAGAGTCGGACTATCTCCCACTCCACGCTTGCAAGGTCGCTCTCCCAGATCGACTGGTTGGCGAAATAGCTCGTGCTCTCGCTGCTGACAACCACGGCAACGCTCCGCCACAGCGCCTCGCCATCCGCCTCACCGTCAGCCCGTTCCAGCCCGAAGAGCTCAACATCACGGCCGATGTACGCGGTGAACTCCTGGCTCTGCCGCGTCTGGTCCAGTCGGGATTCAATCGCATCGAGCGTCTGCGGGATGGTGAGGTTGCGAAGGACGATCGCCACACCGCCCAGGTGTGAGCGCACGTTGTCGGAGACCAGCGGATCGCCGATGTTCCGCCCCAGCGTCTCATCCAGCACGGGGAAGACCGGCGCCTCACTCCACCGCTCCGCTTCGGAACGCGCAAATTCAATGGCCGGCTTGCGATCCAGAATGTCGCCCAATGCCTCGTTGATGGCGTCTTCAGCCGCCTGGGGATCCGTCAGCGTCGTCTTGAGCACGAAGGATGAGCCGCGGAACTCCTCGCCGGAGGTCTGATCGACGTTGTAGTTCAGAATCGACGCTTCCAGCAGCGCCCGGCGCTGCGTCTCGTCCAGAACCCCATCGGCATACGCCTGCTCGACCCACGCGTCAATGCGCTGCTCCACCTCCGCACGCGGCAGGGTGATCTGCTCGCCGGTTTCAGGGTCAGTGCCGAATGAGAAGGTCAGCGAGACGCCGCCGCGAAACTCCGTATCCAGCATCTCCTCCCAGGTGTTCCACGTCAGGCCGATCCCTGCAATGACCATCGCCGCACTGAACACATACATCACCTTGCGGATGCCGATCCAGTCGATCTCCGGGCTCAGCAGTTGATCCAGTCTCTTCCAGGCAATTGGCAGCATCGAGAGCCGCTCGCCGCCAAAGACATCCGTGTAGATCGTGAAGATCTGCCGCGTGATGAAGAGTGCCGAAAAGAGCGTCGCCACGATGCCGATGCCCAGCGTGATGCCGAAGCCCTTCACCTCCGCCGTTCCCGCCAGTACCAGCACGACGCAGACGATCAGGTTCGTCACGTTGCCGTCGATGATCGTGCTCAGCGCCTTCTCGTAGCCCAGCCGGATCGCCGTCTTGATGTCCACGCCCCGCTTCAGCTCCTCGCGGATGCGCTCAAAAATCAGCACGTTGGCGTCCACCGCCATGCCGAAGGTCAGCACGACTCCTGCGATGCCCGGCATTGTGAACGTCGCTCGATTCACCGACATCGCGCCCAGAATGATGATCGCATTGGACAGCAGCGCGACGTTGGCGATCGCACCTGCGAAGAAGTAATAGACCATCATGAAGATCGACACGACAATCAGCGAGAGGATCCCCGCCTCCACGCCCCGCTGAAGATTGTCGCGACCCAGCCGCGGCCCGATCGTGCTCTGGGCGATCGGCTCCTCCGTCAGGCGCGACTGCAGCGAACCGGCGTTGAGCACGCGCACGAGATACTGAACGTCCTCCTGCGTGAAGCTGCCGGTGATCTGCCCGCTGCGCGTGATCTTACCTTCGATGTTGGCAATCGAATAGACGCGATCATCCAGCAGGATCGCCATCGGCGCATCGATGTTGTTGCCCGTCAGTTGTCCAAACAGGATGCCGCCCGGCACGTCCAGCTGGAAGGAGACGGCAGGAAGGCCGTTCTGGTCCTGCGTCGGAGATGAACCGGTGACCTGCCACTCACCGCTCTGCTCCGTCAGCGCCCGCTCCGGCGTCGTGTACATCAGCAGGTAGACAACCCCGTCGTACATCTCCGCCACCACGCCCCGCCGCGTCCGGAAGTACCCGGCCGTGTCCGACTGGAGAAACTCAAACTCCTCCGGGCTGTCGTACCAGGCTTCCAGGGAGTCCAGCGGATACCAGCGGACCGCCGATGAGCTTCGGATGTTGCTCGGGCCGCCTTCCTGCAGTTCCTGGCGGATCGCCTGAATCGGAATGCCCGTGTCCTCGGTGGTCACCGCGATGCGGAAGGTCAGCACGCCCGCCCCGCGCAGCATGCGGATCAGTTCCTTCGGGTCGTCATACCCCCGGCTCTTGGCCCGGTAGGCGTCGTAGGCCGTGGTGACGGCGTCGATCTTCTCGGCCAGCGGCGGGTATTGCGTTCTGAGACGGTCCAGGGCGATCTCTCGGGGACTGGGCAGTTCGCGGAGTTCGCCGGAGGCCGTGTCCTTGTACGACCGGGAGCGCGTGTCCAGCGCCAGAACGCTGCGCACCTCCTCGATGTCGATGCTCGTTCGCAGCGCCTCGTTGCGCGACTCCTCGAAGGCGATCGAAAGGTCCGCCGCCTCGATCTCCACGGGGTCGATCACCGAAGCCCAGCGGTCCTCCGCCGCCTCCAACTCCGCCTCCGCAGCGTTGATCGCAGTGTCGGCCTCCACGAAGGCGTCGATCGCAGCGACGATCTCCGGCGACTCCGTATGCTGTTCCCGCAGCTCCTGCACGGCAATCGGCCGCTCCGCCTCGCCGGCGTTGACCGCCGCCAGCAGCGCTGCCCGATCCGCTCCGGCTGCCTCGGCCTCATCCAGCAGCGCGTTGCGCGCCGCGATCAGGTTGCGGATGTTCTCCTCAAGCGGCTCGATCTCCGCGGCTCGGTCGGCCAGCAGTTGCCGGTACTCCGAGGTCGTCTCCTCCAGCCGGTCGTATGCCTCCGCCGCCGCCGTCAGCACCGCCAGCTGGTCAGCGTTGCCGCCTGCCAGCGCCTCCAGCCGGGCCGCCCGGTCCGTCCCCTGCGCCCGCAGCGCCTCGTCGATCTCGTCGGAATCGACCGAGGAGCCCTCCAGATCGCCAAGGGCCGCCTCAAACGCCGCCCGCAGTTCGACGACCTCCGGGCTCGGGGCCGGCACGGAGATTTCGATCTGGTTGGTCCCCTGGGCGACGATGGTGATGTCGTAGATGCCCCGGGGGTCCAGCCGTTCCATCAGCACCGAGGTCAGCTGCTCGATGTCGTCCTTGGTGACCGGATCGCCCGCCTCGCCCTTCTGCACGCCGTAGGTCAGCGTGAAACCGCCCGCAAGGTCCTTGCCCAGGCGCAGTTTCGAGGAAGGGGGGATGATCGCCGTGGTCATCCAGATCAGGATTGCGACGATGATGATCAGGTTACGGATCAGTGACTTCATCTTGAGGATTCCACCCGTGGAAGGTCCGTCGGCCGGGCCGCGGGGCCGAGGCAGCCGGCGTAGTCAGACCGGGTCCGTGCAGACGGTCAGCCCGGAGCGTCGAGAACCCCCTCCCCGAAGCGATCGCAATGATACGCCCCGCCGATCGGCGGTTTCCCGCAATTTCGGGGGGTCAATCAGTCAGTTAAGTCAGCCGGGCCGGCGTTTGACGGGGCTCACTTCGACCTCCGCACCGCCTGGCGCAGCGGACTGCGCGTCTGAGACACTCATCGCTTCAACGACCGACCAGGCTGAAGCGCAAGCGAAGCCGTTGGACGCACAAGCTGCGCTGGGCGGCGAGGGGATTTTCAGCAGAATCTTCAATCCCGATCCCACATCCCTCCGGATTCCAGTATACTCGACC
>CAZPFK010000114.1:0-6948 GCA_964585855.1 uncultured Vicinamibacteraceae bacterium | reverse complement strand
TTTCTAAGGAGTGCCGCAGGGGGGCGAGGTGTTTTTCGAAGCGCTGCCAGCGGCCGATGGATGAGGTGTAGACCGGTTGCGTCACCTGGTCGCGGGAGAGGGTGAGGGTGGCGCGGTCGGTCTCCCAGTAGCGGAGGCAGGCGTCGTCAAAGGGGAGGCCGAGGAAATCGAGCATGCGGCGGGTTTCATCCTCGAGGTTCTGTACGAGTTGCTCGTAATGCACTTCGAGGATTTGGAGTGGAAGTGCGTTCATCCAGAAGTGCATGAGCGATTCGTGTTCGCGGAAGACGAGGCCGAGGGAGTCGAGCCGGGCGGCCCAGGGGTGGAGGGCGGTGAGCGCGGAGGCGTAACAGGAGAGGCAGGTGTCGAGGGGATCACGACGGCACCAGATGATGCGGGCGGCCGGGAGCATCATGTGAATGAGGCCGAGGTGGGTGAAGTTGCCGGGCATCTTGTCGGTGATGCGGAGGACGTCGGCGGGCGCGGTGCGCTTCAGGTCGGCAAGATAGCGCTTCGCCATCGCGTCGAGGTGGTCGGCCTTCAGGTGAGGAATGAAGTCGGGGTAAGGCGCGGGGAAGGCGAAGTCGGCGGGGGCGCTGGTGATGAGGTGGCGAAGGGCGTCGAGTTCGCCGGCCCCGTGGATGCTCGGGTGGGAGGCGAGAATCTGTTCGATGAGACTGGTGCCGGAGCGCGGCATGCCGACGATGAAGACGGGCAGGGCGGAGTCGTTGCGGGAGGAGGGAAGGGTGGCGAGGCGATCGGGAGCGAAGAGTTCGCGGAGCCGGGCGTTGAGGGCGAGGTGGCCCTGTGCGTCGAAGGGAATGGCGCGTTCGTTGGCACGCTGGTAGGCGGCGAAGGCGTCGTCGTAGCGGCCGAGGCGTTCGAGCAGTGCCCCGAGGGCGAGGGAGATTGCTGCGCCGCCATCGGGCCGGGTCGCGGCTGAGCCATCGCGGAGGGCGCGCTGGAGTTCGGCGACGGCGTCGTCGATGCGGTTCATTCGCGGAGCGAGGCGGGCGAATGCGAGGCGGAGGTCGGGGGAGCGGGAGCCGGGGGCGGTGCGATTCCAGACGTCGAGGGCGTCGTCGTGTCGGCGAAGGGAGATGAGCACGTCGATGAGGCCTGCGGCGGCGTTGGGATCGCCGGGGCGGAGGCGATCGGCCTCGCGGAAGGCGAGTTCGGCGTCGTCGAAGCGGCCGACCATGAAGAGGGCGCGGCCGAGGTTGAGGTGGAGTTCGGGGATTGTGGGCTTGGCGGCGAGGGCTTTGCGGGTGGGTTCGATGGCTTCGTCGGGAAGGCCGAGGTTGATCAGTGCGATGCCGAGGTAGCCGTTGAGGTCTGGGTCTTCGGGGCGGCGTTTGAGGGAGTCGCGGAGGAAGGCGACGGCGTGATCGGGCCTGCCGGCGTCGAGGAGCATGGTGGCGGCGAGGAGGTCGGCCTGGGTGAGGTCGGGGTCGAGCTCGACGGTTTTTTGGATGGCGGTGAGGGCGGCGTCGAGGTTGCCGAGATCGCGGAGGATGCGGGCGCGCTCGAGGTGGCGCTGAGGATCGCGGGGGCGGAGGCGTATGGCGCGGTCGATCTGGGAGAGGGCGTCGGCGTGGCGGCGTTCGAGGCGGAGGCAGCGTGCCAGGAGCCAGGCGGCTTCGTGGTGTGCGGGCTGGCGCTTGAGGATGCGTTCGAGGAGGGGGCGGGCGGCGAGGGGCTGACGCTGCGCGAGAGCGGCCCGTGCCTGTTCGAGAGCGCCTTGTTTGCCGGGTTTGGGCATCGTCTCAGACGGCGGCGTCGGCGCGGGGGCGGAGGTACTGATGTTCGAGGTAGCGGGCGGCGTAATCGACGATGCTGCGCGCTTCGGGAATGTCGGGGTTGGAGGTCATTCCCATGGGTTCGAAGCGCATGTCGCGGAAGCGATCGACGGCGTCCTGAAGCGGAAGGCCGTATTGCAGGGCGAGGCTGAAGGCGCGGCAGAAGGCCTGGATGAGGCCGGAAAGGGTGGAGCCCTCCTTGCTCATCTTGATGAAGATCTCGCCGGGCCGGCCGTCTTCGTGGAGGCCGATGGTGAGGTATCCCTCGTGTCCGTTGATGGCGAACTTGTGGGTGACGGACCGGTGGGTTGTGGGGAGATGGTCTCTGGAGTTCATCGCGGTGCCTGTCGTCAGAGGAACTGGATCAAGCGTATTGGCGGGAGCGGGCCGGGGCCAGCGTACGTCACCCTGCAAGGGGGCCGCGGAGGAAGCCGGCGATGATGCTGAAGACGAATTCTGCGGCGCGGAGCTGTGCGGATTGCGAGGCGAAGAGGGCGACGATGAGGGCTCCGGCGATGAGCAGCAGGCCGGTGACGGGGCGGCGTCGTGGTCCGGAGTCGGCCGGGAGGAGGCAGATCAGGCCGACGCCCTGCATGAGGATGGCGGGGAGGGCGAGGCCTGCGAGGCCGAGGAGGTGGATCTGTCCGAAGGAGGCATCGGGGTTTCCGCCCCATGCGGCGAGCATCTCGGCCGGTCGGAGGAGGGCGGCTGCGAAGGCGCCGAGGGTGAGGCAGGGAGCGAGGATGAGCGTTGACAGGGCGGTGCGGCGGGCGAAATCGGCTCCGACAATGAGAACGGCCGAAGCAAGCGTGACCGCCACGACGAATCCGGCGGCGATGGCAAGGGGAAGGAAGAGATCGGCCTCGCTGCGGGCAGCCAGCAGCATGCCGATGAGGACCAGCAACGGGGAGAGAACCAGGCACAATCGCGCTGAGCGCGGCACGGGGCGGAGCGGGCCGGGAGCCCAGTCGACGATGAGGCCGGGGGTGTCGGGGCGGCGCGGGGGTCGCTCGCTGACGGCCCACATCCAGAAGACGGCGGCGGAGAGGAGGAACTGGCCGTGCATGATGGAGAGGCGGTCGGCGCGGGCGGCGAAGAAGAGAATCCAGCCGAGGATCATGACGACCAGGCCCCGAGTCCAGAACTCAGCGCGACCGGCCTCGCTCCAGGGCGCAGAGGTGAGGAAGGAGAGTCCCAGGGCGAAGACGGCGGCGGCGATGGAGGGGGAGGCGGCCCAGGGGGCGGAGAATGGGGCGACGGCGGCCTGAGCGGAGAAGAGGCAGATGAGGGCGGCGGGAAGGGTGACACAGAGGGGAACCCACATCGAGGCCCAGGAGCGCATGGCGGGTGATTCCGGCGGCTCGTGGCGAAGCGATCGCGACATGGCGATTCCAAGGCCGATCGGGGCGGCGAGCAGGCCGAGGGAGACAATCAGCATCGGGAGGAGGGAGGCCATCAGCGAGGATGGTAGCGTAGAGGGCATCGTGCTGAAGGCGGGGAGATGCGGGGCGTAGACAGCGTGGACGATGGGTTCCTATGATCGTCGGCGTCGGAGCGATCGGTGCTTCGGCGACCCTGACTCCGGCCTCCCACCACCCCCGAGGCAGGCGCCCGATCGGGCCGGAGTTTCCGCCTCGTGCATCCTGCGATGCGCCCGGCACGCCTGCCCAGCCCTGAATCGATCCGCCAGCGGAGCAGAGTCATCCCGGGGAAGATGATGAATGCCGAACGGACGAACTCAGCGGACTGCATGACGCCGATGCTCGGAGAGGGGCATGGCATTCGCCGTTGATTGCTCTGAGCAGCACGCAAACGACGGCTGCACGTTGACTCAGCATCTGACAGCACAAGAGAGGGAGATCCGACATGTCACACCCCTATCGCCGCCCGTCACGCCGTTTCCCGGCGACCGGTTCTTCGAGTCGATCTGACCTCAGGCCGCGTTGCGAGCGGCTGGAGCCGAGAAAACTGCTGAGCGCGAGCGCGGAGCTGATCCGCGAGGCGCTGGACCTCGATGAGAGCGTGGTCGTCTCCTACGTCGGACACCCGGATGCCGTGGGCGTCTTTGAGAACTACACCGTCGAGGGGTTGCTGGGGATGCCCAGCGGGCCGGACGGCGACTTCCTTGTGCTCTCGACGGCCAGCGCGTATGACGCGGTGCGAACGACGGACCTCGAATCGTGGGAAACCACGACGCGTCTGCGCGACCTCGGCGATGAGGGCGTGGACGATGATTTTGCGCGCGTGAACTTCACGCTCACTGTTCCGACCGGGCTGCAGGATCAGCGGCTGCTGATCGACTTCATCTACGCCTCGGACATGGATACCGACGGCGGCGACTTCTTCGATATCTTCGTCAACGGCATCAACATCGCCAACAGCGCCGGCGGCCGCATCGAGGCAGGCGGGCAGTATGTGACCAACGAGCGCGATCCGGACATCGAGGAGGATGTGCCGGGCTACGGGCTGGTGATGAACACGGAGTATTCCGACCTGCTCAAGGCGGTCTACGAAGTGCCCGACGGCGTGACGACGCTGGACATTGAGATCCGCATCATGGATTCCGAGAGCGCCGACTTCGACGCCTGGGCGCTGATTGACAACATCCGCTTCGAGCAGTCGCAGGTGGTCTTCCTCGATTTCGACGGGCAGCTGCTCGAAGACTTCCTGCTGCCGGGGGTGGACTATGACGTTGACGACTTCGACTTCAACGATTTCGGCCTCGGGTCCGACTTCGCCGAGGTGATTCAGACGGACCTTGAGGCGATTTTCGCTGACTTCGACATTGTCTTCGTGACCGAGGAACCCACTGAGGGCGAGTTCATGCGCGTGGTCGTCGGCGGGGCCAACCGCGACGAGCTGAGCATCGTGGACAGGGATGCGACGGAGTGGCTGACGCGCGAGCTGGGCACGGACCCGACCTTCGAAGAATTCTTCAACTACACGAACTTCCGCAACGCCAACGGCACGGAAGTCTCCTACGGCCTTGCCGACCGCCTCGACCTGGGCAACCTCGACAAGGGCGGCACCGCGCTGGTCTTTGCCGAGCAGATCGGCAACGACGGCTACGAGTACGGCGACCTCGTCAACACGATCTCCCATTACATCGGGCGCAACCTCGGCCTGCGGGCCGAGACCAACGCAGCGACCGGTTCAATCATGGCCGAAGACATCGCCGAGCGCGGCGGAGCGTTTCAGGATGCCTCCAACGACTTCGTCGGAGATGCCTGGGGCGATCTTGACGCGCTGAGCCCGCGTCAGAACGCCCATGCGATTCTCCTGGATGTGCTCGGCTCATCGAGCGATGGTGAGATCGCCATCCGAAACACCTGGACGGATGCGCGGTCGCTGAACCAGGCGCACTGGACGATCACGCCGCCGACGACACGGACGCTCCACGATGCGCAGTTCATCATCATCGGCGACAAGCACACGCGCGCGACGATCACGCTCGTCGATGAGTGGACCGAAGAGCAGGTGCTGATTACCGATTTCGCCGGGCAGGATCCGCAGATCGTCATCACCGCAGCACGCAACGACGGCGGACGGCACACCGTCGAGACGATCGGCCCGCGCAACCTCGGACAGTTCACGGCCGTCAACGATGATGCCCCGGTGACGATCATCGGCCTGTGGGATGACACGGGCTCCTCGCCGGTCTTCCAGGGCTCGAGCACGCTCATCCAGACGCAGGCGAACTCCGAGACAGTGTACTACACCGAGTACAAGTTCACCGATGACGACGGGGATGAGATCACCATCTCCTTCAAGTCGAGCACGGGGCTCTTCTCCGTCGAGGAGTCGAGCCGTGGACTGGTGATCACGATCGCCGAATCCGACCCGCTCAAGGACAAACTGACGATCAAGATCAAGAAGAGCGGCGACGGCATCGCACAGATAGCGGGGATTCAGGGCACGGGGCTGAAGGACATCTCGGCCAAGGATGCCTCAATCGTCGGCACGGGCATCGACCTGACCAGCGTGGACAAGATCAAGCTTGGTTCGGTCGCGGACGGCTCGACGCTGAACGTCCGCCAGGAGGAGGGCCGCAAGGGCAATCACCAGATCACTTCGATCGGCGATGATGCAGTGGTCGTCTTCGGGCGCGAAGTTTCAAAGTTGAAGCTCGAGGAGGTCGGCGAGTCGCGGCTGATCTTCGACAAGATCAGCAAACTGGATGTCAAGGGCGTCTTCAACGCGCTGCGGCTGGATATCCGCGACAGCAAGGGCGCGAACCTGATGTTCAAGGACCAGGTGACCGGCGGGGTGTGGTCGTTCTGGGGCGATGACGACGTTACGGGTGCGAAGAAGGTTGACTTCAAGAAGGGCGCGACGGGACTGGCGATCACGGCCGAGAGCAAGATCGACAACCTGAAGGCCAAAGAGAATCTTGAACTGGACCTGACAGCCCTGGCGATGGCGAAGTTTGACGCCAAGGGGGACTACAGCGGGACGATGCTGCTGACCGACGACGGCACGGACTTCAACCGGTCCATCTCGAAGTTCACTGTCAAGGGCATCGCCTCGGATGTGCTGGTGCAGGCGATGAACTCCGTCGACAACATCCAGATCGGCGTGGCCCGTGACCTGCGGTTCTATGTCGGCTGGGATCTCTCGGTGACGGACGGTGTGCCGGTGGACTCCTCGCTGCTGACCAATCCCGATGCGAAGGTGAAGAAGCTGCAGATCAAGGGTGTTCGCAATGAACCCTTTGATATGGAGAACGCAGTCTTTTCAGCGGCTTCCTTCGACAAGGCTTCGCTGGGCGACATCAACGGCAACAATTTCGGCGAGCCCTTCGGCATCTCTGCGATGGAGATCAAGAAGATTGATTACGACACGGGAACGGGCAAGCAGAACAACAAGGGCGATGACTCCTTCAACGACAACGACACGAGCGATGACTTCTACATCGGACGGGTTGTGTGAGGGAGCGACGGGCGCGTGAAGTCGAACGCCGCGTGAGAATCTCCGCGCTGGAGATCCTCCCTTCCCATCGGAGATTCTCCCTTGCCGTTGGAGCATCTCCAACCATGAGGGAGACACTCCCGCGCCATTGGAGATTCTCCCTTCTGACTGGAGGTTCTCCCTTCACGTTGGAGGTTCTCCGCTCCCGTTGGAGATTCTCCCGCGCCGTTGGAGATTCTCC
>CAZPFK010000113.1:0-7027 GCA_964585855.1 uncultured Vicinamibacteraceae bacterium | reverse complement strand
GCAAAGTATCCGCCCGCCCCTCCGCAGTGACAAGAAAACTCCCCCCTCTTTCCGGGCCGGAGGGGGGAATTGCTTGCGATTTCTCGATTCGCGACGCGCCGATCGGCTCGATTACCGCGCTTCCATCCCCACATACAGGTGCCGCGTATCGGGCAGGTAGTAGCACGCCGTCCGCGCCACCAGCCCCGCCCGGAACCCCGTTACCAGCCGGTCAAGGCCGTTGTCGTACTGGTACACATACATTCCGTCAAACCGCGACCCCCACGCCCACGCCATCCGATCCGCATCGTACGGGTGCGGCGTCAGTTCCGGCCCGTTGGTGATCGTCACCCCGGGGCCGTTGTCAATCCGCGGCTCAAACGTCCGCCCCCCGTCCGTTGAGCGGTAGATGTGCCGTCCCTGCGAGGGATGCCCCTGGTCCGACTCGTTGACGTCCAGCGACATAGCCCACACCACCAACCCATCAACCGGCGAGAACTCCATGTTAAAGAGGTTCGCCGGCCCATCGCTCGACGAGAGCCCCGAACTCGCCTCCCACGTCGCCCCGCCGTCAAAGGTCACCCATCCGCCGTGCGTCGCCTCCCCGTACATCACGTGGTCGAGGTCGCCCGGATCAAAGGCCGCCCGGTACGTCAGCAGACCCACCGGCGCCCGCATTCCGACCCGAAACCACGTCTCCCCGCCGTCAAACGACTCGTGCATCTGCCCGCCCGCATCTCCGATCCGGATGTGCAGCGGGTCCGTCGCGCTTACTCCGAGTCCGAGCAGCCCGCTCGACGGAATCCGCCGGCTCGTTGCCGCAAACTCCCGCGTCGCCGCGTCGTAACTCACCTGGTACAACGCCGACCCGTTCACCGCATACGCATAGGCGTAGCCCTGCGGCCCCGGCGTAATCCACAGGGGCCATTCGCCCCCGGGCAGGCGCTCCACCAGCTCCCACTCGCACCCCTGGTCCCGACTGACAATCAGGTACCCGCCCGACTCCATGATCAGGTGATCCGGAATCGTCAGGTTCTCAAGCCCCATCGTCACGTAGTAATCCTGGTAGGGCGTCCCCTGCCACGTCACGATCTGCTGCGTCTTGTACGCAAAGGACAGAAACGGATTCCCGCCCGCCGCTCCGCACGCCGGCACCTCCGCCGACACCGACAGACCCAGACCGCCGACCACCCCCGCCGCCAACGCCGTCGCAATGACCGTCCTCATGATGATTTCTCCCCGAAACAGGACTCACGACTCTGCCGGGTCCGCCCGAACCCGGCCTCGATCTGAAACCGTTCAAAATAGCACACAATAATTGAACAGTCCACCTCCCCACTGCATACTTTTTGTCCGCCCCGGCTCGGACCGATGTACGCCCGGAAACACCGGGATACACTACCGATCAATACTGAAGGAAGGATGGCCCCAATATGAAGGTGATCTGCGACCGCGCAGCGCTCGTTGAAGCCTTGAACATCGTCACCGGCGTGATCCCCAGCCGCTCGCCGAAACCCTCCCTCGCCTGTGTCAAACTCGTCGCCGGCGACGGCCGACTCTCCCTCTCCACCACCGACCTCGAAGTCGCCATCCGCATGGAGACCGAGCGCGTGGACGTCACCAAGCCCGGCGAGGCCCTCATTCCGGCCGACAAACTGATCCAGATCGCCCGCGAGTCCGCCGACTCCACCCTCTCCATCGAAGTCGCAAACGATGAGGCGAAGATCCTCGGACAGGACTCCCGCTTCACCGTCTACGGATACCCCGTCACCGAGTTCCCCCCCATCGGCGAAGATGATGACACCGAGCCCGCCTTCACCATCAACATGGGCATGCTCCGAATCCTCATCAGCCGGACCCTCTTCGCCACGGCTCGCGAAAACTCCCGCTACGCCATCAACGGCGTCCTCATTCATCGCAAGGGCAAGAAACTCGAATTCGTCGCCACCGACGGCCGCCGCCTCGCCATGGCCCGCGGAACCTGCGAACCCGGAAAGAAGGCCCCGGACGAGACCCACTCCATCGTCCCCACCAAGGCCCTCCAGCTCCTCCTCCGCACTCCCGCCGACAACGACGACCAGGTCGCCGTCTCCATCAAGGACAACCAGATTACCTTCCGGCTCAGCGGAGAGACCGGCCCCCGCGCCATGCTCACCAGCCACCTCGTCGAGGGCGCATTCCCTCCCTACGAAGACGTCATCCCCAAGGATCTCGACAAGAAGATCACCTTCGACGTCAGCTCACTGGCCTCCGCTGTCCGCCGCGCTGCCCTCCTCACCAACGAGGAATCCAAGGGCGTCCGCATGGCCTTTGCTGAAGACGGCCTGACCATCTCCAGCCGCGCCCCGGAACTCGGCGAGGCCGAGATCAAGGTCCCCCTCGCAAAGCAGGAAGGCGAAGGGCTTGAGATCGGTTTCAACCCCGGCTTCATCGTTGACGCCCTCAAGGTCCTCGACACGCCCGAGATCGTCTTTGAACTCAAGGCCCCCAACAAGCCCGGCCTCATCCGCTCCGGTCCCGAGTTCACCTACGTCCTCATGCCCGTCAACCTCAGCTGACCGCCCGCCCCGGCGGATTCTGGCCCTCTGCGCGTGATCGGACCGATCACTAGACGCGGAGATGCAGGCCATGACCACGCCTCGGGCCCACAACCACGTCGTTCTTGCGCAATCCGCCGCCGTTGATCACTTCACCGGCCTGGAACCCCTCCTGCGCGCCCGGGGCCTCCTCTGCGACCGCTTCACCCCCGACTGCCCCCCGCCACGATTCTCCGCCGACACGAAGGTCGTCTGCGTTGCCGACCTCTTCTCCTTCACAGCCCTGCGCGCCCTCCGCGAGGCCCGGCGCGTCGGCGCTGCCTCCCTCCTGATGATGGATGGCATTGTCGAATGGCGCAACACCTTCTGCAACCCCCGACTCGGAAACAACTTCCTGCGCCCCGCCCCCGTTGACCTCATCGCCTGTGCCGGCCTCATCGACTGCCGCATCCTCACCGCTCTGGGCAACAATGCCATCGCCACCGGGCTCCCCCGCCTCGGCCCCCGCCTTACTCGCACACGCCACGCCGACGGCCCCTGCCGGCTCCTGATCGCCACCGCGCGCAACCCCGCCTTCAGCCCCTTCGAACGGGCCGCCCTCCTCGCCGCACTCCGTTCCCTGCACACCGCGCTTGTCGGCGATCCTCGGTTTCTGCCCATCTGGCGGCTCACCGACGGTCTCGACCTCGACCTCGGAGTCCGCAGCGACACCCGCCCGCTGCAACAGGCCCTCGCCGACTGCGATGCTGCCCTCCTCACCCCGAGCACACTCGCCATCGAGACCATGCGCGCCGGCCTCCCGAGCGCCATCCTCTATACACAGCCCCTCCCCCGCTGGCAGCAGCCCCCAGTCATCTGGGAATCCTGGCGCACCCCCTCGCCGGCCGACCTGCTCGATCGCCTCGCCGACGGCGCCTCGTTCCCGATGCCCCGACAGGAGGCATTCCTTGCGCAACTTCATCGCGAAGATGCTCAGCCCGAACTCCTCCTGGCCGACCTCATCGAGTCACTCTGCGAAGCGCCCCTCATCGGTCGCGGCCGCAACCATCCCCTCCCGCCCAGCGCCATCCTGCCTCAGGTTCGCCCGGCCGATCCCGCCCGCCCCCGCGTCCTCCTTACCGTTCACTGCGAGGGTTCACCCGTCGGCGGTGTGACCACCTGGGCTCTGCGCATGGCCCGCGAGTTCGCCCGCCGACCCGAACTCGGCTTCGACCTCCACGTCCTCTTCCTCGGCGACAACGCCGCCGCCTGCGACATCGCCCCCTTCCTCGATGACGTGCTCCGGCCACTCGTCCACACCTGCATCATCGATCCCACCCTCGATCACATCGAGATCCTCACACTCGCACGCCAGGCCATCGAGCGACTCGACCCCCACATCCTCCTCCCCAACTACGCCGACCTCTGCTACGCCGCCGCCATGCACCTCCAGACCCGCGGCGTCCGCTGCATCGCCGTCGCGCACACCCACGAGTCCTACTACCAGCACCTCCTGGCCACCTTCGACCGCTGGAATGCCGCCGTCGGCGTCAGCCGCGCCTGCATGGAGTGGATCGAACCCCTCGCTCGCCGTCACGGCGAGGCAACCCCTCCCGTCGAACAGATCACCTACGGCGTCGAAGTCGCCGACGCCCCGCGACCCGTTGACCCCGACCCCGTGGCCCCGCTCCGACTCGCCTACGTCGGCCGCATGGTCCAGTGGCAGAAGCGACTCTTCGACCTTCTGCCTCTGATCGACGGGCTCGAATCACGCTGCGTCTCCTACGAACTCCACCTCGTCGGCGACGGCCCCGACCTCGACGCCTGGAAATCAAGACTCAACGAACGCACCCTCCGCTTCGGCCGCGTCCTTATTCACGGCCGCCGCGATCCCGCCTGGGTCGCCGCCTTCTGGCCGACCGTTGACGCCGCCATCCTCGTCAGCGAGTTCGAGGGAACCAGCATCACCATGCTCGAGGCGATGGCACACGGTGTCGTCCCCGTCGTCACCGCCGTCGAAAGCGGCGTCAGCGAATGGGTTACTGACGGTGAGACCGGCATCGTCGTTCCCGTCGCCGCGCCACACACGATGGCCCAGCGCCTTGCCGATCTCGCCGCCGACCGCACCCGTCTGGCCAACCTCGGCCGCGCCGCCTGGAATCTCGCCGCGCAGCGCATCAGTCTCGAACACATGGCCGACTGCTACACCAATCTCTTCCGAACCGTCCTCGCCCGGCCCGCGCACACCGCTCCGACCGACCTGGGCCTGCGCCTCACCGACGCCTGGCGCTGGCGCAAGGACTGGGCCGACGACCCCGACCGCGCCCGCGCGCTCATCGAAGAAACCCTCCGCGACGCCGGCTATACCCGAATCGGCCGCAACTGCCCCGCGCCCGGCGACGATGCCGTGATCGTCGAAGAATCGGCCGAGCCGCCCGACGCCGAAGACATCCGCGCCTGGAGGGCGCGCGGCGTCGGCGTCGCCTTCGCTCCCGCGCTGCTGGAAACCCCCGAACCCTCAACAACCTACCGCATGCGCTGCGTCATCGAGCGCGCCCTCGCCGACGGCGCTCAGCGCATCGCCCTCTACGGAACCGGAAAACACACGCAGCGCGCCGCCGGACTCTTCTCCCTCGACCTGCCAATCGTCGGCTTTATCGACGATCGGCCCCCGAAGTCCGGCCGCGCCTTCAGTCTCCCTGTCACCACCCCCGATCGCGCCCTTGCCGATCTTGACATCGACGCCCTCATCCTCTCCAGCGACGCCTGGGAACGCGAACTCTGGGCCAAAACCGCCGATCTGCGCGTCAAGGGAGTGAAGGTATACGCCGTGTACGGCAGCGATCGCCTCCAATCCCCCCGCTCCCCCGCCCTCCAGGCCGCATCGACGCCCTCCGAATCGGATGCTCTGGGACAGAAACACCTTCCGGCCAAAGAGGCGGCCTGACCATGTTCTCCAACGCACCGCGGCTCATCTTCCCGCTTCCACAGGGCGAAGTGCTCTCCGGAGTCACCACCTGGACGTGGCGGATCTCGGCCGCCCTGGTCGAGCGCGGCTGGGATGTCGCCGTCGTCACCCATCGCCCCCCCGACGGCGCGCGCCTCCTTCCCCTGCCCTGGCGACAGGGCGTCCACGTCGTGCGCACCGACCTCCCCGCGCTGCACGATGACGCCTCCAACATGCTCACGGTTGCGCTCCACTATGCCGAGGCCCTCAACGAGGTCCGCTCCACCGCTCCCTCCATCCTCTTCTCCGGACTCAACGACCTCAGTTACGCCGCCTGCCTCGGCCTCTGGAGACTCCGCAAACCCGACATCCGACTCGTCGGCTGGTGCCACAACGACTCCCCCTACGACTACGCCACCGCCGCCTACTACGCCCCGGCCGTGGACCTCCTGGGCGCACCCAGCCGCCGCATCGCCGATCGACTCGCCGACCGCCTCGGCCCCGAACTCGCCGAACGCATCCTCTGCCTCCCCCACGCCGTCGAGTGCCCGGATGCGCCCCCGCAGCACGCCCCCCTCAAGGACCGCCCCCTGCGCATCCTCTATGCCGGGCGACTCGAAAACGAACAGAAGCGCATCGGCGATGTCCCCGCCATCGTCCACCGCCTCGCCGCCCTCGGTGTCCCCTGCGAACTACGCATCATCGGTGACGGCGCGGAGCGCGCGCGCATCGAGTCGCAGATCGAATCGCTCAACCGCCGCGGAGTGCGCGCGCAGCGCCTCGACCCCGTCGCCCCCGACCGTCTCGATGAGCACTACGCCTGGGCCGACGTCTTCCTCCTCACCTCGCAGTACGAAGCGCTCTGCCTGGCCATGTACGAAGCGATGGCCCACGGTGCCATCCCCGTCGTCTCCCGAGCCAGCGGCATCGAAGATGCGCTCACCGACGGCCACGACAGCCGCCTCTTTGCCATCGGCAACCTCGAGCAGGCCGCCGACCGGCTGCGCAGTCTCGCCGCCGCGCCGCAGCAACTGGTCGACGATCTCCGTCACGCCGCCTGGTCCTGCGTCCGCAACCACCACTCCATGGCCAACTACGCCGACGAACTCTCCGCGCGGCTCACCCGGCTCCTCTCCGCGCCCTCCCCGGCCGAGTGGGATGAGACCCGCCCCGTCCTCATGCCGCCCGGCGGCCTCGCCGACCCCGCCCCCTTCCGCACTGCCTGCGACCGCTTCGCCGAACTCTGGGACTCACTCGGAAACACCCGTGTCGCCCTCTGGGGAGCCGGCCGCCACACCCGCGCGCTGGCCGACGCCGTGGGCCTGGGCGACTCCCGACACACCGGCCGCGCCGCCGGCGCCCAACTCGTCTGCCTCATCGACGACGATCCCCGCCGCTGGGGAACGACCTGCCTGGGCCTGCCGATTGCCTCCCCGCAGGAGGCGGTCCGTCGCCACGGCGTCGAGGTCGTCATCATCTCCAGCGCCTTCCACGAGCCGACGCTGCTGAGCCGCATCGCCGACGTCGCCCCCGCGCGGGTTTTCGGCCTCTACGACCGGCCGATGCGCTCCTGCGCGTGAGTCAG
>CAZPFK010000112.1:0-7041 GCA_964585855.1 uncultured Vicinamibacteraceae bacterium | reverse complement strand
GGGCAGATGTGCGGTCGCCCGCCCTACTTCAGCCCGTAGATCGGCCTGATCTTCGTTTCAAGATACGTCAGCAGCGGTTCGCTGGAGAGCGGCTTGCCGGTGATCCGTTTGCACAGTTCGCCGGCAGGATAGCGGCGGCCGTGGCGGTGGATGTTTTCGGTCAGCCACTCGCGAAGCGGTTCGAACTGGCCCTTGCGCCACTGGTCCTCGAGGCCGGGGATGTCCTGTCGTGCCTTGTCGAAGAACTGCGCTGCGTAGAGGTTGCCCAGCGTGTAGGTCGGGAAGTAGCCCATGAGGCCAAACGACCAGTGCACATCCTGCAGGCAGCCGTTGGAGTCTTTATCCACCTTGAAGCCGAGGTACTTCTCGAAGGCGGCATTCCAGGCGGCGGGGACATCGGCGACATCGAGCTTGCCGCTGATCATGGCGCGCTCGAGTTCGAAGCGGAGCATGATGTGCAGGTTGTAGGTCGTCTCGTCGGATTCGACGCGGATGTAGGAGGGCTTGACGATGTTCTGCGCTGCGTAGACCGATTCGACGGTCTGATCGCCGAAGGCCTGCGGCATGATTTCCTTGGCGTGCGGCAGGCACCACTCCCAGAAGGGGCGCGAGCGGCCGACGATGTTCTCCCAGCCGCGGCTCTGGCTCTCGTGGATGCCGAGACTGACGGAGTCGCCGCAGGGCGTGCCGAAGTGGGCGGAGTCGAGGTTCTGCTCGTAGATGCCGTGGCCGGCCTCGTGCATGGTGCTGCTGAGGGCATCCATGACGTTGTCTTCGTGAAAGCGTGTCGTCAGGCGGCAGTCGCCCGGACCGATGCCGGAGCAGAAGGGGTGCGTGGAGACATCGAGCCGGCCGTTCTCGAAGCTGAAGCCGATCGTCTCGGCGACGAAGCGGACGAAGCGCTCCTGCTGCTCGCGCGGGACGACTCGGGAGTGGATGGATTCATCGGGCTTCTTCGGGGCCTTGCGGACCTCTTCGATGAAGGCGGAGAGGCGGTCGCGCAGGGGCGTGAAGATCTTCTCGATCTGCGCTGAGCGTGCGCCGGGTTCGTAGCCATCGAGCAGGGCGTCGTAGGGCTCGCCGTCGGAAGGCCAGCCGTAGAACTTCGCGCTCTTGCGAGTGAGCGAGAGCATCTTCTCCAGGTGCGGCGCGAAGATGGAGAAGTTGCTCTCCTTGCGCGCCTTCGCCCAGGCGTTCTGCGCGATGGTGCGCGTGCGGGCCAGCTCTTCGACGTGCTCCTGCGGCAGTTTTGTGGCCCGGTCGTAATCCCGTCGCCACTCCCGCACGTTGGCCGCCTCCACGGAGCCGTCGGCAAAGCCGTTCTTCTCGCACTCAGCGATGAGTTGTCCGATCTCGGGGCTGGTCGCCCGCTGGTGGATCATCCCCGAAAGCAGGGCGGACTGGTCGGCCCGCAGCTCGGTGCCGCCTTTGGGCATGAGCGTCTCCTGGTCCCAGCCGACAAGCGCGGAGACGGAGCCGAGCACTGCGGTTTCGCGGGCCTTCTTGGCGAGGGTCTGGTAGGCGGAGTGTGACATGGTTCGTGGCCTTTCGCTTCTTCTCGATGGAATCATGCCCGGAACCCGTGGCGCAACGGGCCGGCGATCTGTATGATACGCGACCGTACGGATCGTGGAACCCGGATGCGCCGGGCTGGCGCGCCCGGCCGAATGTCCCACTGGATTGTGAAAGGAACGCGATGGCGAAGGCGAAGCGCTCGACGATCAACGTCGCCCTGATCGGAACGAAGTTTATGGGCCGGGCTCACTCCAACGCCTGGCGACAGGTCAACTGCTTCTTTGACCCCGCTCATAAGGTGTCGCTGCACACCGTCGTCGGCCGCAACGCCAAGGAGACGGCCGAGTTCGCGGATCGCTGGGGCTGGGCGCACGCGACGACGGATGCGGAAGCGGTCTTCGGCAATCCGGAGATCGACCTCGTTGACCTCGGCACGCCCAACGACGTTCACGCCGAACACGCCATCGCCGCCCTCGCGGCCGGCAAGCACGTCGCCTGCGAGAAGCCGCTGGCCGGAACGCTCAAGGACGCCGAGGCGATGGTCGCCGCCGCGCGGAAGGTGGTGCGCAAGGGCGTGCGCACCTTCGTCTGGTACAACTACCGCCGCTGCCCCGCGGTGGCGCTGGCGCACCGCCTCGCCTCCGAGGGACGCCTCGGGCGAATCTATCACGTCCGCGCCTGCTATCTCCAGGAGTGGGGCGGACCCGCTACCCCCCTGCTCTGGCGATTCCGTGGGGATGTCGCCGGTTCGGGCGCGCACGGCGATCTCAACGCCCACATCATCGACATGGCGCGTTTCATCACCGGCGAGGAGATCACGGAGGTCAGCGGCGCCATCGAGGAAACCTTCGTAAAGGAGCGGGCGATACCCGGCTCAAAGAAGAAGGGCCGCAGCACCGTAGACGACTGCGTGCTCTTCCTTGCCCGGCTCTCTGGCGGGGGCGTCGCCTCTTTCGAAGCCACGCGACTGGCCACCGGCAACAAGAACCGCAACCGCATCGAGGTCAACGGCGAACACGGTGCTCTGCGCTTCGACTTCGAGCGCATGAACGAGCTCGAGTACTACGACAATCGTGCCTCCGCAGCGGTGCGCGGATGGACGAACATCATGTGCACCGACAACGCCGCACATCCCTACGCCGGGAACTGGTGGCCCGATGCGCACGTCCTCGGATATGAGCACGGCTTCGTCAACCAGGCGGCCGACATCATCAACGTCCTCTGCGGCGGTCGGCCCGTCGTCCCCCTGCCCGACTTCGAGGATGCTCTGCGGACCCAGCGTGTGCTCGACGCGGCCATCCATTCCGCCAGGGGCCGCAAGCCGGTGCGGATCGGTAAAGGGCGGGCAGTGAAATGACGGAGCAGGGCCGACTGATCGGTTCGGTGCCCGTGACCCTCCTGATGCGTGATGACCTCATCCGCACGTGGGCCTGGGCGATGGTCTTCAACGCCCTGATCCTCGGCGGTTTCGCGCTGTGGTTCTCCCCCGTTGCCGTCGCTCCCCCGGCCTTCCGGCCCCTGCTCTACGCCTTCGCCGTCGGCGGCCTCGGCTACGCTCTATTTGCTGTCACCGCCTTCATGCGGGTCGGGGCCGTCGCGCCGTGGTACCTTCTGTGGTGTGCCGCGCACAGCAGCGCGACTCTCCTGGCGGCCGCCTACATGCTGTATCTCGATTCCTCGACGTGGTTTCTGGCCCTCATCTTGATCCTCTTCCAGGCGCGCGACCTCTCCCGCGCCTCCCGGGCCTTTCGCACCTATCGCGAGGCCGGACGCAATCACGTGCCGATTTACGACATGGATGATCCCCAAGAGGATGATGACCCCGATCGCCATTGGGACGATGATGTTGAGATCGAGCCCCCCCGCGCTTGACAAACCCCTCGAAATCTGGTGTACTCGATACTGACCGGCGGCGCTGAGCCCCTTCCCGGTCGTCGTGGACCGAAACTACCGATCAGCGTCGACGAGTCGCACGCCGCGCCCCGCGGCAGGAGATGCAGCATGGAGTTTCTGACTGAACTGTGGATGCCGATCCTTCTCAGCGCCGTCCTGGTCTTTGTGGCCAGCAGCATCATCTGGATGGCTACCCCCCTTCACAAGCACGATTACAAAGACCCCGGAAGCGCTGAAGACGGCCTGCTCGCCGCCCTTCGAAGCGCCTCGCTGGCGCCGGGAATCTACTACGTGCCCTGGTGTCAGGGTAAGGAAAAAGACCCCACCGCCATGGAGCGCGTGAAGTCAGGCCCCTGGGCGATGATCACCGTCATGGGTGGCATGCCCAACATGGGCAAGATGCTCACGCTCTGGTTCCTCCACCTCGTCATCGTCGGCCTCTTCGTCGCCTACATCGCGCACAACGCCGGCCTGGGCGCAGGCGCTGAATACCTCAGCGTCTTTCGCATCACCGGCGCGACTGCCCTGCTCGCCTACGCCGGCTACTCCCTGCCCATGAGCATCTGGCACGGCCAGCCCATGTCGCAGATACCCGGCCGGCTCATCGACGGCTTCATCTACGCCCTGCTGACTGCCGGCACCTTCGGCTGGCTCTGGCCCGAAGGAGTCTCGCTGCCGACGCCGTAAACGCGGGTCAGTGCTCCTCGGTCACGACAAGGTTGGCCAGGTCGCCGTCGGCGCTCCAGGTCACGTGCAGCGAGGTGTTCGGCCCATCCAGGCTCGGGCCCGGCACTGCCGCCCAGACCAGGCTCAGCCAGACGTGGCCGGGACACTTGTACTTCTCACAGGGACACTCTGGATTGCCGTGGTCGATCCGGTAGTCCGACAGCCCCCAGGACTCACCCGGTTCAAGGGCCGGCACGGCGACGAAGTCGTCATATTGCGAACACGGATGCGGCCCATCGGCCACCGTGCCATAGGGATACTCCGCCCTGATCCACAGATAGACCGGATCGTGCGGCTCATCGCTGAAGTTCTCGACGGCGACATTCATCCGGAAGATGCCGTCGCTGCCCGGAGCGACAATCGGCGAGATGAACGGTGCGCGGACGATCTGCAGGTTGTCTCCGCTGCAGCCGATCATGCTTAATGCTGCAATCAGACACAATACGATCAGCGAGCATCGCCTCGGCAGAGAGTGAAAGTGACAACGCATGGGCGCTCCTTTCCCGAGTTAAGTTGGGAAAGAAGTGTAGCCGGACGAGGCGTCGCACGATTACTGCAACGTACGTACATTCCGCACAAGGACTTGCGACGTCAGTCCTTCGCAGGCGGCCTGCACATAGACCTTCATCGCCGCCGCCTCCTCGGCAACAGTTCCGACCAGAACCGACGTTCCCGACTCATCGGCCGCTGCTGAACCCAGGACAATCGGCGACTGCATGTCGAGCGTCACGCCCAGTTCATTGATATAGGTCGACCCGAATCCCTGGATCGATGCGTAATAGTGGACCTCGGCTCCCGCCGGCGCCAGCGTCGTCGTCAGCGTCGCTTCCTCACCCGGAAACGGCGGCGTCATCGAGAGGTGCAGATCGGCAACCGGCAGGTCGAGGGATTCAAACCACTTCAGCCCCATCTTCGCATGACCGCGCATGTTCGGGTGCAGGTTGTCCTCGAGGTCGGCCGCGGTCAGCGCTGAGTGCATGTCAACGTAGCGACAGTCGAAGCCCTGCTTGGCGAAGTGCTCGACGACATACGGCGTCGCCGCCGCATACTGCTCCGTCACCCGCACCTGCTGCTGGTTGCCGGTGCGCAGGATGATGCTCGCAACGTGCAGCTCGACATCGGGATCAATCGCATAGATGTCGCCGATGAGATCCCACAACTGATATGTGACCTGCCGGGCCGTCTCATTATTCGAGATGTCATTGGTCCCGATGTGCAGGAGAATGACATCCGGCTCATAGGTCGTCATCCAGTTCTCGATGTTCCGCTGGATGTTGTTGATCCGCCAGCCGCCGTGACCCTCATGGTCCGGATCGGGAAGGTGCGGCCAGTTGGTCCCAAAGACCGAGACCGACCCGACAAAGTCGATCGTGTGCCCGGCATCGTTGAGCAGGTGATACAGGAAAAGGCGATACCCGCCGTCTGAGCCCACGGTGATTGAATCGCCCAGCGGCATGATCTTCACTGGCGGCGTCGCCGTCGCCGGAGCCGTCAGAAGCGCACAGGTACCGGCAGCCGCGACGAAGGCCGCATGGAGAGCGTTGCGAGCGATCATGAATCTTCCTCTCAGTGTGTCAGTCGTGGACAGGCAACACCACGCCGGAGCCGGCACGGAGACAGGGTGACACCATACGCCTCCGAGACCGATGGTGATGCAGAAAATGCGTCAGTTTCCCCGGACCCGCGGCCCCCGCCCCCTCGTATCATCCATCTTGTCCCCCTGCTTCCACGACGAAGGAGAACCCAGTGCAAACCACCCCTGTCCCCGCAGTTATCGCTCTTTCACTCTCCGCAGCGGTCGCCCTCTCCGCTCCCGGCCAGACCGACGCCAACTTCCGCGTCGTCCGCGACCAGGAGTGGACAGCCCTGCTCGACCGCGACCACGGCTGGAACGCCGCCGACGGCTGCATCTCCATCCCCCTCAACGGCATCGAAACCCCCGGCCTCGACCCCCACCCGCGCACTCTGTTTACCTTCGGCGACTCCATCATCGGCGATGTCGATGAGAACGGCATCCGCCTGCCCGGCAACGTCTTCGTCAACAACTCCATGCTCTACGTCGACGGAACCGAGCCCGATCCCGACCGCTCCGGCTTCATCTATGTCCGCGACGACGGCTCAGGCCAGCCTCGCTCGGCCTTCATCCCCGCCACCCCTGACGCGGAGGAGGGCGATTACTTCTGGCTCATGGACGGCATCGTCATCGGCGAGACGCTCCACGTTTTCGGCATCCACCTCCGCCCGCCCGATCAGGGCTCCTGGCCGGTCAACCAGGGCGTCACCATGATCTCGATGCCGCTGACCTCGCGCCCGCCCTTTGCAGATCAGGTCCAGGTCAAGGTCCCCCTCTATCACCCGCCCGACGGCGACATCGGCCCCTATCAGTTCCCCTCCTGCTTCGTCGCCAACACGAAGGAGGCCGGCGCTCCCAGCCCCGACGGCTACATCTATGTCTACGGCGCGCGGGAAGACCCGTTTATTAAGAAAGCGATCGTCGCGCGCGTTCGGCCTGAGGATTTCACTGACTTCAGCGCGTGGCGATATTACAACGGCTCCGAATGGGTCGAGGGCATCACCAACGCCGCGCCGCTCGCCACCCGGATCTCCGGCGTCTACAGCGTCACCCCTCTGCCCGACGGCCGATCCATCATGGTCTTCCAGAAGGACACGATTGCCCCGGAGGTCTCGATTCGCATCGGCGAATCGCTCGTCGGCCCCTTCGGGAAGATGCATGACATCTACCACTGCCCCGAAACCGACATCGACCCCGACATCTACTGCTACAACGCCTCGGCCCACCCGCACCTCTCAAAGCCCGGCGAACTGTTGATCTCCTACAGCGTCAACTCCTGGGACTTCTTCGACGCCTTCACCTACGCCGACCTCGCCCGCCCGCGCTTCATCCGG
>CAZPFK010000111.1:0-7047 GCA_964585855.1 uncultured Vicinamibacteraceae bacterium | reverse complement strand
CCGGCGTCGAGCCCGACTTCGCGCTGGTCAAGTTCAAGAAGCTCGCCGGCGGCGGCTACTTCAAGATCGCCAACAACTCTCTTCGCCCTGCCCTGCGGGCGCTGGGCTATCGCGAGGATCAGATTGAAGACATCCTCATCCACGTCATGGGCACGCTCAGTCTCGAGACGCCCATCCCCGGGCGAAACGACGGTGAGACGCTCGCCGACTTCCTCCGCAGCAAGGGCTTCAGGGACTCCGACCTTCAGGCCGCCGAGGTCCAGCTGCCGGGGGTCTATGAGCTCACGTTTGCCTTCAACGCCTGGTCGGTGCGGGAAGAACTCCTCCAGTCGCTGGGCATCGACCCGAAGCAGGCACGCATGGACCAGTCCTTCGACCTGCTCGACTACCTCGGCCTCACCCGCAAGCAGATCGCCGGCCTCAACGAACTGATCTGCGGCACGCAGACCATTGAGGGCGCGCCGCACATCAAGGATGAGCATCTCCCCGTCTTCGACTGCGCCAGCAAGTGCGGCACGAAGGGAAGGCGCTTCATCCAGCCCCACGGCCACATCCGCATGATGGCCGCCGTGCAGCCCTTCATCTCCGGCGCCATCAGCAAGACCATCAACCTCCCTAACGATGCGACCGTCGAGGACATCGCCGGCTGCTACCGCCTCAGCTGGGAACTGGGCCTCAAGGCCAACGCCCTTTACCGCGACGGCTGCAAGCTCAGCCAGCCCCTCAACGCCCGCACGGACCCTACCGAAGCGGCCGACGAGGAAGACGACCCGGAGGCCGAGGACGAAGCGCGCCTGGAAGTGGAGATGGAGATGGAGGAGGTTTCCACTGTGGTCAGTGCGGTGACCTCTGACGCCGCCGGGGAGAGCGTGCAGGTGCGCACCGTCGAGAAGATCGTCGAGCGCATTGTCGAGCGTCCGCTCCGCCGCCGCCTCGCCGACACGCGGCAGTCCATCACCCACAAGTTCGCCATCGCCGGTCACGAGGGCTACCTCACTGTCGGCCTCTACGAAGACGGCATGCCCGGCGAGCTCTTCATCACGATGAGCAAGGAGGGCTCCACCATCGGCGGCCTGATGGATTCCCTCGGAACCGCCGTCTCCGTCGCGCTACAGTACGGCGTGCCGCTGGAGAGTCTCGTCGCCAAGTTCAGCCACCAGCGCTTCGAGCCGGCCGGCATGACCAACAACCGTGATGTGCCCTTTGCCAAGAGTCTGGTGGACTACATCTTCCGCTGGCTGGGCATGCAGTTCATCCCCGGCTACCGCGAGAAGCACGCGCCCAACCGCTCGGAAGACTCCGCCCCGCGCGCCGAAGCGCCGGCCCGACCCGCCGCCGCGCCCCGCCCCGCAGAGATCGCCCTGGGCAAGGGCAAGGCCGATCACCCCGACGCCTCGACGATGTATACCGCCCCGGCCCGGGTTGAGTCCAAGGCCGCCCCGGCCGCAGGACAGGATGACCCGAAGCAGGCCCGCGCCCGCGCTGTTGAGCAGGGCCCGATCAAGGCCTGGCAGACGGGGATTTCGGAACTCGCCGCCGCCGCCGACCGCGAGAACGCGGAGGTGATGGTTGTGCTCTCCCGTCGGCAGACGGTGCTGGATTACTCGATGGCGGAGTTGCAGAACGATGCGCCGGCCTGCGATGTCTGCGGCGCGATCACGGTGCGCAACGGCGCGTGTTACAAGTGTCTCAATTGCGGCAACAGCATGGGATGCAGTTGACCATGAGGTTAAGGATGACGCCCGAACTGGAAACTTCGATGGAAATGCGATCAGCGGACCCGCGACGGCCGTGGGCCCAAGACAGGACGGCGAGTGGATGGCATCCTACTCAGGGGAGGCTGACTGCCTGGATGTTGCAAGGAAACGGCGACGTTCGGTGTTCCGGAACGACTCGGCCCTCTCCGGCGACGGAGGGTGTCGAAGGCGGCCGCCCGCTCCGACGCCGCCGCGGTGACGCCCGCATTTCCATCGTTTTCGACAACAAGCGCCCGAAGGAGGCAACGGAGGTGAGCTCCGAGGGCTGACAGATTCCTCTCACCATTGGGGGCGTCCTGACGCCTCGGCATCGGTTGATGCCCCCAACCCGCCACCCCGCAACGGAGCCCACCACCGTTGCGGGGACTTTTTCTTTTCGCCCGCACCGGCTCGGATCAACAATTCCTCTCACTCAAACCGGATGCGGACAAGGTTGCTCGTAGCACACAACGGCGACTCCGTCGCCTGCAGCAGCACCGTGCGGTTCCGCGCTGCAAGCGGCACATCCCCGTTCACGCAGAGGTCACCGTTGGCATCGGCAAATCCCGTCGCCACGATCCCGACGAAGTTCACATCAAAAGTCCCGCACGGGGTCACTCGCGTTCCCCCCTGCAGACCCCAGACCACCCCCGCCCGCGCCCCCGGCTGCGCGCCGTCGACGCAGATCTCGTTGACCTGGCCGGCAATCCCCGGCGTCGGCGCTGACAGATGCAGCAGCCCGGGAGCCGTCTCGATGGAGATACTCGGGCGCGGCATGAGTTGGACAGGGCGGATGCCGTCATCAACGGTGATGTTGAACTCGTCGCGCCCCTCGATGCGCTGCGTAGCGGAAAGAACGACTTCGTAGACGCCCCCGCCCAGATCGCTTACCTCCCCGATGCTCGTCAACCCGTCGCTTTCCGGGCCGTGCTCGATGGTCACGCCGAGGATCGAGGCGGTAACCGGCGTGTGGGTCCAGTCGTTGAGCGCAATGGTCATCGTGACCGTGTCGCTCCCGGAGGTGTCCAGCCCCGCCTTCGTGAAGGCGACTGTGGATGCGCCGGCATCGGGCCGGCCGATGTGGTCAGCGCGGAACTGGTCGAAGGCATCCTGAATCAGAAAGACCGGGTCCGGATCGCCGCCCGACGCGGGACCGTGGTTGAAGACGAAGAAGTAGTCGCCGTTGGCGCAGCCCTGGCCGCCGTTGCAGATGCCGTCGGTGTCGCCGGGGCGGGCCACCACCATGTAGCCGATGTGGGAGGACTTGTTGAAGGTCGGCGGAGGCGCGCCGCATGCCTCAGGATCGGGGCCGGGGCAGGAGCAGCGTCCGTCGCCGCCCATCGCCCGCGCTGCCTCCATGGCCGCCATCAGTTTCGCGGGCAGATCGCCCTGCGTCTCAACCAGCGCCATCTCGGCCGCCGTGACGACCGGCTCACCGGTGAGGACGTTGCCCTGAATCGAGTAGACCAGATCGCCGACGCTGCCGGTCAGCCCGCCCGCCCAGCCGCCGGCCCGCGTGCCGGTGAAGGTCGCCGCCCGGCCCAGCGTGTCCACGATGCCGTACTGCCGCGATTGGTGGTTCGGATCAACGCCCGAGAGCAGCTCGATGATGTCCTCAGGCGGAGTTTCGCCCAGCAGCTGATCGTGGATGATCATGCGGTTCGTCCCGCCAGAGTCGATCGCCGATTGCGCCGCAGCAGCCCCGACCTCCACCAAAACCACCGGCGACCCTTCCAGCAGGTCAAAGAGCGTCAGGCAGGTGCAGGATCCGATGCCGATCTCCTTCGTCCGCGTGTCGATGACGATGATCGACCAGGTGGCTTCGGCCGTGCCGATGAAGGGGCCGGTAAAAAGTGTGCTGCCGAGGGCGGCCGCAAAAAGCGATGAACGGTGCAGGCGCATGGGAATACCTCCGGGAGGATTGTAAACGAAAATCCTCTTCCGCGCCTGCAAATGTGCGACAGAATTTGCTCAGATTCCCCGGCGGGACGCCTGCTGGGCCAGCCGACGCTTCTCCCGGGCGGCCGTTTCGGCCTGCTCGCGGGCCTCACGCTGCTCGTCGGTCGTACCGGGCATCTCCCGGGCGGCCTCGAGTTCTTTCGCCGCGTCCGAGGCGATCAGGGCCTCCGACGCCCACGCCTTGTCGCTCAGAATCGTCAGCCGATCCTCGACCATCTGCACAAAACCGCCCTCCAGCATGAACCACCGGCTCGCGCCGCCGGCAAAATCAAGCCGCAGCGGCCCGATGCCCAGCCGGGCCAGAATCGGGGCCCTGCCCGGGGCGATACCCATCTGCCCGTCCCAGGCCGGAACCGAGGCGTATGCGACGGCCTCGTCGATGAGCTTGGCTTCGGGGGTCACCAGCGAGCATTGGAAGGTGCCGGCCATGGCGTCAGTTCCTCTATTAAGGCTCCGAGCGAAAGGGCGGGAGTGTAGGCCGGAAAGGCCCCGGAATCAGGTCGTCTGATAGCCGCATTCAGGGCACCGATCGGGGCTGGAGCCATCCATCCCCTCCGGAACCGGATAGGCGCACCGGGGACAGCCCGCAAACGGCGGCGGGAACACCCATCCCATCATCCGGCGCGAGAGCAGAAACATCGCCAGTCCGACAATCGCCATCGCCGGACCCCGCGAGGTCGAGTGCGTCTCGCCGATTTCCATGTGGACCTGGAACGGCATCGCGGGATCGCCGATCATCACTCCGAAGATCATTCGCTTCAGAAACAGATAGATGCCATAGGTGATCAGCGCGGCCGCAATCGTCCGGACCGACCACAGCCCGACGGTTCGCACCCTATGAATCTGCTGAGCCGAAAAGGCAGGCGTCTCCGCCACGGCTTACGACCCCTCCGTCCGGACCAGCGTCTCCTTGTCGAAGAGGCGCTCGTTGCCGCGCACCGTGCGCATCAGGTCCTGGATCTGCTTTGTCGTTCCCGTCAGCAGAATCCCCCCCTCGGGGTGCTCAGCCCATGGCGTCTCGATCGCGCCGCTCTCCAGCGCGGCCTGAAGCCGATCGGAGTTCAGCATCCAGATCGTCATCGACTTCCCATCCTCAGAAAGCGAGAGCGGCAGCAGATAGTGCGTCGAGACAAAAAGCGTGCCGAACTCCTCTTCCAGTTCCTCCCGCTTTGCACGCGTCGGCTCGATGTCTGCCACGATCAGGCCATCTCCGAGGTCTGCAAAGTGAAGGTCGAAGGTCATCACCTTCTTCGTCTGTCCCTCTTCGGTTGTCACCGTCAGCCGGTAATTCGTGCTGCCCAGCGAGTCCACCCGGTATGTCGCCGATTCGCTCGGCAGTTTCCATTCGCCGACGATCTCCGGCTGCGTCGAGACCGTCTGGTCGCAGTACACCGGGTTGAGCGAGGGTGTCGAGCAACCGCTGAGCAATGCCGCCAGGAGAAGGCCCGTCCAGAGGATCAAGAGCGTTCGTGTGCGCACGGAGGTGCACTCCTTGTGTGAGATCGAAAGGAATGTGCGCACACTGTAACAAAGTGCGCACCTTCTGTGACTATGGTAGTCGCCGCTTTCGCCTCGCATCAAAAGTGTTCCACGTGGAACACTTCGCACACGTCTCAGGCGACCGGCGCTGCCGCAGCCCGCTTCCGCCTCGGCCACTGCAGGAAAAGGCCGATCACTCCCGCAATCAGCCAGCCGGCTATCAGCGGACCCGGGTGGTCAGCGACGAACTCCGTCGAGACGATCGCGCTGCGCTGCAGAAGAAGCATGCCCCCGACAATCCCAAGCCCGGCACCGGCCAGCCCCGCCGTCAAGCCCGCGGCAAAGAGCGGTGCGGCCAGTCCGAGCACGAGGCCGACAACCACGCCGCCCAGGGCAAACGCCGTCATGTCGAAGCGCAACCCGCCGGGCAGTTCCTGCCATGCATGCGAGGCCGACTCCAGCGCGAAATCCGTCACCTCCGCAACCTGCTGCTTCCATTCCGCCGAACCCTCGTCTTGCGGAGTTTCACTCTCTGACGGCGTCTCGGCGGAATTGATCTCCGTGATCCGCTTGGAAAGCGCATCGATCTCCGCCACGACCTCCGCGACACCGTCGGCAACGGCCCGGCGCAGGTCGCGCGAGACCGACTTGCCGGAGACATCGGCCGCGAACTCCGCCTGCGCTCCGTAGGCCGAGGTGAAGGTTTCATCGTCATCAGGCAGGACCGGACCGTCAAGCGAGGGGATGAGCAGCTCGTCGTCAGAGAGCGGTTCAGGGGTGTGATTCTCGAAGCGCCCGGTCACCTCCGCATGGGCGAAGACGCCCATCGGCGCGGCGACGGCCAGCGAGGCGCAGAGCAAGGCGGCCGTCAGAAAGCGGAAGCCCGCTGCCGCCACCAGTGCCCCCAGAATCGCGCCACCCCCCGTCGGCCACCAGGGGGAGAGATCCGCAGGGATGTACGGCGCCGAAGCGAAGCCCGCCACGCCGCCTGCCGCCAGCCCCGCAACCACCGCAAGAGGTTTGAGCAGCCGGCCCCCGAAGATCCAGCAGACAACGCCGCCGATCACGCAGCCGATCAGCACCAGGTCAATCTGCGGAAGTTCATCCATGACCTCGGCCTCCGGGACGCAGCCCGCACGGAAACGGCGGAGCCGGCGTCCTCACCGCTCCGGCAATGGTATTGGGGATCTCCCGGCCGGGCTTTCCGTCGCTCCGGGCGTGCTCCCGGAATCATTTGGCCAAAGAGGCGTTGTATAGGGGGCTTCGGGGACGATATAGTGCAGTGGTGCCGACGGCGGATTTCCGGCCCAAAGAGGCGGTCGCCGAGGCATGGAGCGACCCCGGACGACGCGGCCGCGAACAAGGAGGTTTGTCCGATGCAACTGGCGCTCTTCAGCCCGCCCGGCGGCATGGAATGGGTCATCATCATCGTGATCGGTCTGATCATCTTCGGCAAGCGACTGCCCGAAGTCGGACGCAGTCTGGGCCGCAGCATCGTCGAGTTCAAGAAGGGGATCAAGGGCATCGACGACGAGATCGAGAAGGAAACCGGCAGGACATCGCGCTCGTCGGCCCCGCTGCAGCCCTACGACGCCCGGCTCGGAGGCGATGAGGCGGACCTCCGCCGGATGCAGGAGCAGCAGCCGGGCTCGAAGCAGCCGGCCGGCGGCAGCGAGAGCGCGCCCAACGCCTCGACGTGAGCAGTGGGGGAATGGCGCGGCTCTGAGGCCTTTGACTCCGTTGGCGGGGGCACTAGCATCGGTCGATTTGACGGGCCGGCCGCGGCCCGGAGACGTTTGGGCGATTAGCTCAGTTGGCTAGAGCGCACGGATCACACCCGTGAGGTCACAGGTTCGAGTCCTGTATCGCCCAC
>CAZPFK010000110.1:0-7384 GCA_964585855.1 uncultured Vicinamibacteraceae bacterium | reverse complement strand
TGGCACAACATCCGGTGGGATGCGCTTTGCTTATCTCACCCTACGCGACCCGGTCAGCACGGCGGACCCGACAAGACCCAATGTACCACGAATCCGCCCGGGGTGGAACCCCGATGGTGAAAAATCGGCACAAAACGTTCTGAGCGGAGGGTGGACTGGATGCCCGCCCCACGCCTGCGCGGGGGCAGGCCCTGCGCGGGCATGACGGGAGGGGCTGCATGGCCCCCCGCCGCGTCCCCGCCGCCGTTGACATTGCCCCGCGTCCATCCCAGAATCGTCCTGCGTCCCGTCCCCACTTTCTCCGGAGCCGACCATGAACCCGCACGCCGCCGCCGTCACCCTCGCCTGCCTGCTCGCTCTCCCCGCCGCATCCCTTCAGGCCGAGCCCCTGACTCCCGCCGAGAAGGCCATGGGCTGGACCATGCTCTTTGACGGCTCCTCCACCGAGAACTTCCGCGCCTACGGCAAGGACTCCTTCCCAGAACAGGGATGGGTCATCGACGACGGCGCCCTGAAGGTGATCGCCGGCGGCGGAGGCGGAGACATCATCACACAGGAGCAGTACGGTGATTTTGAACTCTCCCTTGAGTTCAAGGTCGCGCCGGGAGCAAACAGCGGCATCATCTTCCGCGCCAGCGAACAGCACGCCTATCCGTGGATGACCGGCCCCGAGTACCAGATTCTCGATGACGCCGGCGGCAATCAGGCCGCGGACAGCAAGCACGCTGTCGGTGCTCTCTACGACCTGATCGCCGCGCCGGCCGACAAGCCGACGCGCCCGGCCGGTGAGTGGAATCACGCCCGCATCCGCATCGATGACAACGTCCTCTCGCACTACCTCAACGGAATGAAACTCCTCGAGATTGATCTCGATTCCCAGGAGTGGCGTGATCTGATCGCCGGTAGCAAGTTCGCCTCGATGTCGGGCTTCGGTCTGGAGGCAAAGGGCCATATCTCCCTTCAGGATCACGGCAACGACGTCTGGTTTCGCAACATCAAGGTGCGCGATCTCGATGCCGAGGTCCCGGGGCGGATCTCTCTCCTTGACGGTCGATCGCTGCGCGGCTGGGAGTTTCACAGCGATCAGGAGTCGGCCGACAACCCCTTCTCCGTGCAGGATGGCGTGTTGGCGTGCGCCGGGCAGCCCATCGGCTATCTTCAAACGGAGAAGGAGTTTGACAACTTCGTCCTCGAACTGGAATGGCGCTTCGAGGCCGACCCCGCAAAGGCCGGCAATAGCGGCGTCCTCGTGCGCAAGATCGGCCCCGACACCGTCTGGCCGCGCAGCGTCGAAGCCCAGCTGCAGTCAGGCCAGGCCGGCGACTTCTGGAACATCGGTGAGTTCGCTATGAAGACCGACCCGCAGCGGACCAACGGCCGCAACACGAAGCGACTCTACACGGCCGAGCGGCCTCTGGGCGAATGGAACAAGTACGAGATCATCGTGGACGGCCCGCACGTCGTGCTCTTCGTCAACGGCGTGATGACCAATCGCGCCTGGGATGTCGAGGAGATCGCCGGCCGCATCTGCCTCCAGTCGGAGGGCGCGCCGATCTACTTCCGAAATATTCACCTGACGCCGATCGATCGCTGATCACGCGCCGATGCGCAGGCGCTTGGCGAGGAAGTTCGGCAGCCCGGCGTCGAGGATCGCCTGGTGCGTTGCCTCGACGTCGTAGGCGATGCGATGGACCGTGAAGGATCGATTGCCGATGTCGAGGATGCCGAAGCTGGCATCCGGGTTGCCGTCTCGCGGCTGCCCGACGCTTCCCGGATTGAGAATGTAGCGAAACCCCGGGTCCAGCCGCAGCGGCAGGCCGGGCGGGAGCAGGGCGACCTTAACGTTCTTCGGGCTTACATGGGCGTAGCCGACGTCCGGCGTCCCGAAGGCAACCGGCACATGGGTGTGGCCGACGAAGAGGCAATGGTTGTCGAAGCCGCCGTAGGCCAGCGCGGCGATGTGCTGGTCGTGGATGTAATCGCTGGGGCCGTCCTCAACGGGCGAGGCATGGCTGGCGGAGACCTCATCCATGTCGGCAAAGGTCGGCATGGAGCGGATCTGCTTTCGGTGCCTGGCCTTGAGCCGGTCGCGGGAGAACTCGATCGCCTCACGGGCGGCGACGTTGAAACACTCCAGCTCCTCGTCGGAGATCACGGCCAGGTCATGGTTGCCCTGAACGCACAGATGGGTCCGGTCGCTGACGATGTCCAGGCACTCGGCGGGGAAGGGGCCGTAGCCCACGACGTCGCCGAGACAGAGGATGCCGTCAACGCCCAGGTCGTCAATGCGGGCCAGGACGGCCTCAAGGGCGGCAAGGTTGCCATGAATGTCTGAGATAAACGCAAAGCGAGACATGCTTCGTCCCTGAAGTTCCCCGTGCCCTCCCTCATTCTGCTTTTCCGACTGCAGATTTCAGCCCCGGGGGGTTGAAGGGAGGCCGACGGGCCCACGATCGAATCACCGGCAGGAGCCACGACCCTGCCGGACCATTGTACAGACGTCGCACTCATCGGATTCATTCACCGTCAGCCCCAGTCCCGGTGCAGATTGAGCAAAAAACCACAACATTCCCCGAACTCTTGCTTCAGGCGGTTGGTTGCGGCTTGAATCGGGGCTCAGTTTTCCGACGAGGCGGGCTGTTCCCGGGCCTCGGAGGGGGCGTCGGCGTTCTTCGGCGTCTCGGGCTTGGCCGGCTTTTTCTGCTGGCTCTTCAGTTTCGCCCGGTCCGGAGCGACGATCATGATCATTCGCCGGCCCGCAAATTTCGGCACCATCTCGACTTTGGCCACATCTTCCAGCTTCTGCGCAATTTCCTTCATGCGCTCGTAGCCGCGCTCCTTGTGCTGCATCTCCCGGCCCTGGAAGGGCTGGACGAACTGCACCTTGTGTCCCTCGATGAGGAACTGCCGGGCCTGGTTCACTCGCATCTCAAGGTCATGCGGGTCAATCCGCATGGAGCGGCCGAGGCGGACCTCCTTGAGCTCCGTCTTCTTCGAGCCGGACTTGGCCTTCTGGTCCTTCTTGGCCTGCTCGTACTTGAAGCGGCCGTAGTCCATGATCTTGCAGACCGGGGGGCGGGAGGTGGGGGCGACTTCGACGAGGTCGAGGCCCTGCTCCTTGGCCATGCGAAGAGCATCGCGGACGTCGATGACGCCGAGCTGCTCGTTGTCGGCCCCGATGACGCGAACGGGCGAGATTCGGATCATCTCGTTGATGCGGGTGCGCTGTCCGGGTCCGTCACGTCCTGGAAAGGGTCTGGTAGCGATGTGCGTGTCTCCTCAAGGGGTTAGCGAAGGATCGCCCCGGTGCGGCATGCTCCGGTCCCGGATGATTCCAGGCCGATCGTGCCAAGGGGCGGAACATTCATATGGTCGGCGCGCGGGGGCATCAGGAGCGTTTCAGCGTCGAGTTCGCAATGGATGTGCGAGCGGACATTCCCGGCTCCCGGCCGTCGGCGGCTTGGCGGAGTCGTCCCGCGGACGTCTCCCGCCACTGTCTTCAAGATAGCCCGTTTCGGCATGGCTGGCAAGGAAAATCCGGGCCGCACTTACGGGATTGACCGGCGGCCGCCGGGGAATCTTCGCCGAGGCCCTTTCGCTGCCGGGCCTGATCTGGTACTCTGGCGGAGTGGACATTCGCGTTTTCGTGGCCCCTGAGGAGACGCAGCCGATGCCTGTTCCCATTCTTGGCGCGATGGATCCCAACCTGATTCACGTAGACTGGGAGCGCACCTTCGAGGCGCTGACGATCATCATCCTGCTCGCCTTCATCATCGAGCGGGCGCTGGCGATTGTCTTTGAAAGCCGGCTCTATCTCCGCCACGTTCACCGCGACGGACTGAAGGAGACCATCGCGTTTGCCGTCTCCATCCTGGCCTGCTGGAGGTGGCAGTTCGACGCCGTCAGCATGATCATCCTCGCCGAGCAGACGCAATGGCCCGGGTACATTCTGACCGGCGGCGTCATCGCGGGCGGCAGCAAAGTCTCGATCAAACTTTTTCATGACGTTCTCAACATCAAGAGCAGCGCCTACGAGCAGCGGTATCAGTTGCAGGCCGAGCGGAATCTTGAGACGGTGCGGACCATGCATCAGAAAGTTGAGGAAGGCCCGATGGCGATCCAGCCCGAAGAGGCGGAGCGGAGGGCAATCCTGGCCGTTGACGCAATCCGCTCGCTGGACCGTCGAAGCGGCGAGTCACTGAACCGAGAAACCGTGTCAGAGGCCGACCGTCTCACCGAAGAGATTGTCACGGCCGCCGAGCAGGTTCGCAAGAAGCGCAGGGCTGAATGATGCTCCGCAGTGCCTCCATCCCGATCCGGCGGTGGGGCGGACAACGGCTGGTCACTGCGCTGGCTGTCCTGTCGTTACTGCTGTGCAGCGGCACGGCGAATGCCGATTACCTCGAGGTGCGCCGGTCCGCTCTGCTCAAGGATGAGCCCATCTCCGACGGAGCGATGATCGATCGGCTTGAGCCGGGCGAGTTTCTCCTGCTGCTCGATGACGGCCACCAGCAGAACGGGTACTACCGCGCATCGCTGGCCTCCGGGGACGAGGGATACATCTACCGCACGCTTGTTCGTCGTTTCCCGGGCTCACCGCCGGGATTCTTCGAACCGGGCACGCATCTGCCGCCCTCGGGCTGGGACGCCTTTCAGATTGCCGACTCCACATACACGCGCAACGGTGAGACCTGGCCCGTGCATGTCGTGATCGGCTCGTGGAACATCAAGTGGTTCGGCAACTCCGGGCCGGAGGCCTATTCCTATCCGATCCTTGCGGACTTCATCGAGGAGTGCGATGTTGTCGCCATCCAGGAACTGCGCGGCGAGCACATGGAGGCGTGCATCGAGCGGCTGCTGGATGAACTCTCCCTCCGCGGGCGCGACTACGAAGCGAGAATCGGCCCCCTCACGGGATACCTCAGCCATGCCGATTCCGACAAACGCGATTACCTCGAGGCCTTCGCCTTCATCTGGGATTCGCAGACGATTGAGTTGAGCGGTCAGCCCGGGCCGGCCTCCAGCCCTTCGATCAATCACTCCGTCTTCCGACAGGTTCCCTTCGTTGCTGACTTCAAGGTGCTCGGCGGTGAGGGATTTGACTTCCGTCTTCTCAGCACGCACACGGTCTACAACAGTAATCTCAACGAGGTGCGGCGGGCGGAGATTGAATGGATCAGAGACTGGATGCTGTCAGCAGGGGACGATGACGATGAGCTCAACCTCATCGCCATCGGCGACTTCAACGCCAACCCCGACGGTCAGCCGCACCACTTCGAGGAACTGATTCCCGACGGCTCAGACTTTCGCGTGCTGATGTATGAGTCGATGGAGGCAGGCGAGGATTCCATCCGCACGACGGTTCCTCTCAACGACTCCTCACCCAACCCGGACTACTTCCGGCTCCCGGTTTACGATCACATTCTCGTCACCTTCGAGACCTCCGACGCCCTGCCGGCCGACCCGATGACCCGTGCCGGCGGGCACATGGGTGTCTACGCCTTTGACGAGGAGCCCTGGTGGGATGATTACGGCTGGACGCGATCCAGACGCCGCCTGCCGGTCTCCGACCATCGACCGATCTGGTTCCGTCTGCTTCGTGAGGCAGAGGATGAAGATTGAGTGGAGGGGAGTTGTGCGGACCTGTCCGTAAGGTCCGCCGTGCGGACCGTTGTTCAACCAGGCTGAAGCGCAAGCGAGGCCTTCTGAGTGGCACGGGCATCTTGCCTGTGTGGTTCGCGTGCCATGGTCTGAACTCGCGCAGCGAGTGAAGGCCATGCGGCGTGCCATCCTCAGAGAAACTGACTTCCCGACCATATCCACAGCCGCTTCGCCCGCCACGTGGCCTTCGGCTGCGCCTCAGGCCATGGCACCCCGCAGTTTCCCTCCCTCGCTTGCGGGGGAGGGGGCGCATCGTCATGCCCGCGCGCCTCCCCGTCATGCCCGCGCAGGCGGGCATCCAGAGAAACGAGCCGCGACCATGATGGAGGGGGTGTCCCCTTCGCCCCACCGCGGCGAGGTGACCGAACATCCACGCGGTACCGTAAGTAAACCCCCTTGCAGCGGCACGTATATTCCTGTATTCTGTCGTTCATGGCCAAATACGATGCCCTCCGGGCCGAACTCCGCAAGCGCAACGCCGCCACAATCACGATGTCCTTCGCCGAGATCGACCGCATAGTTCCCGGTGGCCTTCCTCCCTCCGCCTACACTTATCAGGCATGGTGGGATGACGAGAAGGTTCCGGTCTCACATGTGCACAAGATTGCGATACATGAAGCCGGCTACCGCGTCTCCCGTTACGACCTCCCCGCACGCACCGTCACCTTCACTCGGATTCAGGGTCGATAGCCCCCTTCATCCCCCTCGCCCGTAGTTCCCCGCACCCGCAGCCGCTCCCGCAACGTATCGTCCTGCAATGGCCGCACTCGACCTTCGAACGCTCCGCCCTGCCACCACCATTGAGTGGCTCGCCATCCTCTCCACCATCGCACTGCTCCTGGGTCTGCTCATCCCGTCGCTCTCCTCACAGTGCGGCAGCGGACCGACCTTCGTCTACGACTCAGCAACCGGCTGGCGTCTTGCGACCACGCATCCTCCTCGATTTGATGAGCCCGGCGAACTCTTCGCATCCATCAACGATCGCACCCATCGCTCACGCTCCCCGTGGACGCTCTACGCCCCCGTCTACACCACTCGCTCCTGTCGCCTCACCCTCTATCCGCAGGAAAACGGCCCGCCGTTGGAGTCCCCCGACCAGACTAACAACCTCATACGCTCCCTCCTCGACTTCTACCAGACGCAGGGCTCAACTGACCCCTATCCCATCGGCGAAAGTCAATGGACCCTTGGACACATGAGGACGCCCGACGGGCTGCTGGTTACCGCGACGATCCCAGGCGAGATCATCACCTGGAATCCGAAGGTCATTACCGGCGTTGCAGTCGTCTACGCCATCCTGCTCGTGATGCTGATTCTCATCCTCCGTCTCCTCGTCCGCGCCCGCTCCCGCCGTATATAGCCGCGGGCATGCCTGGGGCGCGGACGCTCCAGCATCCTCACAACCTCTCCCCCGCAAGCGAGGGAGGGGGACAACGGGGTGCCGTGGTCTGAGGCGCAGCCGAAGGCCACGTGGCGGACGATGCGACTGTGTGATCCAGAGGGGATCTTAGATTCTCTGAGGGTGGTGGGCCGCGTGGCCTTCACTCGCGTTGCTCGTTCAGACCACGGCACCCGAAACGGCCGGCACCGCCCGGCCGCCACTGGCCAGACTGGATGCCCGCCCTCGCGGGCATGACGGACTGCCACCGGTGGGATGCGCTTCGCTTATTCCACCCTACGCCCGAAGCAGTCCGCACGGGCGACGCTAGACTTCCGCCGCGAT
>CAZPFK010000109.1:0-7387 GCA_964585855.1 uncultured Vicinamibacteraceae bacterium | reverse complement strand
CCCGGGGCATTGCCCCGGGCTCATGCTGAAGCGCACCTTTGGTGCAGAGACAATGCAGCCGCCGGACCATCCCTCATTCACACAGGCGAGACGCCCGTGCCACTTTCCCAATTAACACAGGCACGATGCGTGTGCCACTCGGACTGGATGCCCGCCTGCGCGGGCATGACAAAGGGCCACTGGTGGGATGCGCTGCGCTTATCCCACCGTACCCGACCCGGTCCGCACGGCGGACCCTACCACTGCGCCACCTGACCATTACTCCAGGTAGGTGTAGCCGTTGAGGCCGGATTCGTAGAACGAAAGTAACTCCCGCGACTCCTTGACCGTCAGGCGGTTGTCGCGCACGGCCCGTTCGCAGTCCTGCCGCATCAGGCGGTGCAGGCGCGTCGAGTCATACTGCACGTAGGAGAGCACCTCGCGAACGGTGTCGCCCTCGACGATCTCGCCGAGCTCCCAGTCGCCGTCGTCGGTGAGATGGATGTGGACGACGTGGGTGTCGCCGAAGAGGTTGTGCAGGTCGCCGAGGGTCTCCTGGTAGGCGCCGACGAGGAAGGCGCCGATGTAATACGGCTCACCGGGGTTGTAGGTGTGCAGTTCGATGGTCTTGCGGATGTCGCGGCGATCGACGAAGCGGTCGATTTTTCCGTCGGAGTCGCAGGTCATGTCCACGAGGACAGCGCGGCGGACGGGCTTCTCTTCGAGGCGGTGAATGGGCACGATGGGGAAGATCTGGTCCACGGCCCAGGAATCGGGGATGGACTGGAAGACGGAGAAGTTGCAGAAGTAGGTGTCCGAGAGGATGACCTCAAGGTCGTCGAGTTCTTCGGGAACCTGCGGCAGTTCGCGACAGGCATCGCGTATCTTCGCACACGTGGCCCAGAAGAGGCGCTCGGCGAGCGAGCGCAGGTGCAGACTCATGTAGCCGAGGTTGAAAAGCTCCATCGCCTCATCACGGGCGTGGATGGCATCGTGGTAGCACTCGACGAGCCGGCGCTTGGAGACTTCGCGGTGGGCATCGAAGAGGTCATAGATCGGCTGGGGGATTTCAGCCGGCGGCTCATTGATCTCATCTTCGATGGAATCGGGAATGTGGAAGCGATCGAGGCCCGACATGCCCAGCACGTTGAAGACGAGGACGGAGTTGAAGGCGACCATGGCCCGGCCCGACTCGGTAATCACCGTGGGGTGCGGCACGGAGGCGTCGTCGCAGACGGACTTGACGCGGTAAATGATGTCGCCGGCGTATTCGGCGATTGAGTAGTTCATCGACGACTCGAAGTTGGTCTGGCTGCCGTCGTAGTCAACGCCGAGGCCGCCGCCGACATCGAGGTACTTCATGCCGGCGCCGAGGCGGTGCAGTTCGGTGTAGATGTGGGCCAGTTCGTTGATGGCGTTCTTGATGCGGCGGATGTCGTGGATCTGCGAGCCGATGTGGCAGTGAAGCAGCTGGAGGCAGTCCTCCATCTTCTGCTCCTTGAGGTATTCAAGGAGGCTGAGAATCTCGCTGACAAAGAGGCCGAACTTGGAGCGCGCCCCGGCAGAGGACTTCCACCGTCCGACGCCCTGCGAGGCGAGCTTGACGCGCACGCCGATGGTGGGCCGGACGTTGTACTCCCGCGCGTACTTGACGATCAGCGCCAGTTCGGAGAAGTTCTCGACGACGGGGATGATCTTGCGGCCCAGTTTCGCCGCGAGGATCACGCCCTCGATGTAGCGGTCGTCCTTGAAGCCGTTGCAGATAATCGGGCGATTCGTCGTGCCGTGGGTGAGGCCCAGGGCGGCGAGCAGCTCGGGCTTGGAGCCGACCTCGATGCCGAAGCCGAGGGGTTCGCTGTATTCGAAGACTTCCTCGACGAGGTGGCGCTGCTGGTTGACCTTGATGGGGTAGACGGAGAAGTAGCCGCCGTTGTACTCGTTTTCGGCGATGGCGGAGTTGAAGGCGCGGTGAATCTCGCGGAGGCGGTGCTGGAGCAGGTCGGAGAAGCGCAGCACGTAGGGTGCGGAGAGGCCCCGGTCGCGCAGCCCCTCGACGACCTCCATCAGGTCGATCTCCTGTCCGGCGACGCGATTGGGCCGGACCGCCACGTGTCCCTTGTCATTGACGCAGAAGTAGCCGTTGCCCCAGGCGTTGACCTGGTAGAGGTCGGCCGAGTCGTCGGTAGTCCAGCCGGGTTCGAGGGCGTGACGCGATGTTCGGGTGGGGATGGTGCTCATGAAAGGGTGAACCTGTATCTTTCTCGGGAAGTGGCATGGGAAACGCGGAGAACGACGCTGCCAGGACGGCAGGTGAGGCGACGGCCGCTGACGAAATGAACGGACGAATCGGCCTCCGTGGGCCGAAAGTCGGCCTGGTCGGCGGTACACCGATTGCATGATGATACCTGAGTCCCGCCATCGGGCACGAGGAGGTGTGTTATGCGCATGGATCGATTGACCGTTCTGGCCCAGCAGGCGCTTGCCAGGGCCCAGGAGACGGCCGTCACCGCGGGCCACGGGGAGATCGGCGCTCTGCACCTGCTGGCGGGCGTGCTGGCCGGAGACGGTGAGGGCGGGGGCACGCCGATTGCCGCTTCCATCCTGCAGCGGGCCGGCGCTGATGCGGGACGAATCCGCAGCATCACAGAATCTGAACTGAAGCGGCTGCCGGTGGTGAAGGGAGCCGAGCCGGGCACGGGCCGGGACCTGATGGCGGTGCTCCGCGAGGCCGAGGGCGAAGCGAAGGCGCTTGGCGACTCCTACGTCTCCACGGAACACCTCCTGTTGGCCCTGGCGGGTACGGCCTCGAGCGCCAAGGAGGTCCTCAGCGTCAACGGCGTCAAACGCGAGCACCTGCTCGACGCCATCCGGCAACTGCGGAAGGCCTCGGGTGTTACGAATGTCACCGATCCGGGCCAGGAGGGGCAGTACGAGGCCCTGAGAAAGTACACCATCGACCTTGTCGCCAAAGCGCAGGAGGGCAAGCTCGACCCCGTCATCGGCCGCGATGAGGAGATCCGCCGCTGCATGCAGGTGCTCAGCCGGCGAACCAAGAACAACCCCGTCCTGATCGGCGAGCCGGGCGTCGGCAAGACGGCGATCGCCGAGGGGCTGGCCCTGCGGATCGTCAACGGCGACTGTCCGGCCTCGCTGCGCTCGGCGCGGATCATGGCCCTCGACGTCGGCGCGCTGCTGGCCGGGGCGAAGTATCGCGGAGAGTTCGAGGAGCGCCTCAAGGCGGTGTTGCGGGAGGTAACCGCCGCGCAGGGCGAGATCATCCTCTTCATCGACGAACTGCACACCATCGTCGGCGCGGGTGCGGCCGAGGGGGCCGTCTCGGCCGGCAACATGCTCAAGCCCGCGCTGGCGCGTGGCGAACTGCGCTGCATCGGCGCGACGACGCTGGATGAATATCGCAAGCACATCGAGAAGGACGCCGCGTTTGAACGCCGCTTCCAGCCCATCTACGTGCAGGAGCCAACGCTCGAAGACACCATCGCCATCCTTCGCGGCCTCAAGGAACGCTACGAGGCCCACCACGGCGTGCGCATTACCGACAGCGCCCTGGTACAGACCGCCGTGCTGAGCAACCGCTACATCGCCGACCGCTTCCTTCCCGACAAGGCCATCGACCTCCTCGATGAGGCGGCCGCCCGGCTGCGCATTGAGAACGACTCCATGCCCACGGAACTCGACTCACTGCGCCGGGAAATCATGCGCCTCGAGATCGAACAGGAAGCCCTCAAGAAGGAGACCGACGACGCCTCCAAAAAGCAACTCGCGCTCGTGCAGGGTGAACTCGCCGAACTACGCGAGAAGAACTCCGCCCTGACCGCCCGCTGGGAAGAGGAGCGCGCCGAACTGGAGACCATCAAGGCCGTCAAGAACCAGATCGAGCAGAAGCGCACCGAACTCGAACAGGCGCAACGGGCCGGCGACCTTGAGCGCGCCGCGCGCATTCAGTACGGCGAACTGCGCGAACTCGACCAGCGCCTCAAGGAAGCCGAGAAGACCCTCGCCGAGAAGCATGCCCGAGGCGGCACGCCGATGGTGAGCGAGGAGGTCCGCCCCGAGCACATCGCCGAGATCGTCGCCCGCTGGACGGGCATTCCCGTCAGCCGCCTCCTCGAAAGCGAGCGCGAGAAGCTCCTGCACATGGAGGATCGCCTGCACGACCGCGTCATCGGCCAGCACGAAGCCGTCGCCGCTGTCTCCGAGGCCGTCCGCCGCAGCCGCGCGGGCCTCGGCGACCCGAAGCGTCCCATCGGCTCATTCCTCTTCCTCGGCCCAACCGGCGTCGGCAAGACCGAACTGTGCAAGGCGCTGGCCCACTTCCTCTTCGACACCGAAGATGCGATGGTCCGCATCGACATGAGCGAATACATGGAGAAGCACGCCGTCTCCCGCCTCATCGGCGCGCCTCCGGGTTACGTCGGCTATGAAGAGGGCGGCGCACTGACCGAGGCCGTCCGGCGACGCCCTTACTGCGTCATCCTCCTCGATGAGATCGAGAAGGCGCACGCCGATGTCTTCAACATTCTTCTCCAGGTGCTCGACGACGGCCGACTCACCGACGGCCAGGGGCGCACCGTGGACTTCAAGAACACCATCGTCGTCATGACCAGCAACATCGGCTCGCAGCGCCTGCAGGAACTCACTTCTTCCGGCGCGGAGCACTGGGAGATCGAGGCGGCCGTCCGCGCGGAACTGAAGCAGGCCCTGCGCCCGGAGCTGCTCAACCGCATCGATGAGACGATCGTCTTCCATCAGCTCACCCGCGAAGAACTGGCCGACATCGTCCGCATCCAGGTGAAGTCGCTCGTGGCCCGGCTGGCCGAACATGAGATCACGCTGAAACTCACTGAGGCGGCGATCAACGAACTCGGCACGCTCGGTTTCGACCCGCTCTACGGGGCGCGCCCGCTGAAGCGCATCATCCAGCGACAACTGGAGAATCGCCTCGCCTCGGGCATGCTCGGCGGCGAGTTCGCCCCCGGTGATACCGTCACCGTCGATGTGGAGGGCGGGCGGTTTGTGGTGCGGAAGGAATCTTAACGCTATCAACCGATTTTCCCGTTGCACTCCTCTTCGCCATTCGTTAGCATGGGTCCGGGTTCACACCAGTCCCGTGGCGAGAAGGAGAAGGCCCTCATGCCCGAGTTCACCCCGCTCGCATCCGCCGGATCACCGCGCGACTACTGGGTCACCCTGGCCGGCCTCGGCGTCGCCACCTCGCTGGCGGTCGCTCAGCCCATCCAGTTTGCCTCCGAACCGCTCATCATCGACCTGCCTCAGAACAGCCGCCATGTCCGCTTCGCCGATGTGACGCGCGACGGCGTGCCCGACCTCGTGCTGGCACGGGAGTCGCGGTTCATCGAAGTCCATCGCGGCAATGGTGACGGCACCTACGACCTCTTCTGGTCGGTCGAACTCACCTCTCCCTCTCCACGAATCGGCGAGGTCATCACCGGCGACTTCGACGCCGACGGCATGCTCGACATTGCATGGGCGGCCCGGGACCTCAATGCTCTGCGCAGCGCCGTCAGCGTCTTCTTCGTTGACTCTGTCGAGCCGGACGGCCTGACGGGTCAGACTGTCACCCTTACGCGCGCTGACACTCTCAGCTTTCCCAGCCAGCTCCTGGTTTCCGGCGACGTCGACAACGACGGCGATCTTGATCTTGTCGCCCTCGGTCCCAATGCAGGCGGGTACGCCTACGAAGTCACGCTCTTCCGTCACGGGTCGGACCGGCAGTTCGAACGTGAGGCACTAAGGCAATGGGATGCTTTCAGCGGACGATACTACGACGTGGCCGACCTCGCCCTGGGCGATGCCGATGACGACGGCGATCTCGATGTGGCTGTGCTTGTGGACGAGTCCTACAGCGCCGGTTACAAGTATTCAAGCAACCATGCCGAAGTCGAAGTGCTCCTCAACGACGACGGCCTGATGTCCTCAGTCACACGTACGACCACCTTCCTCCCCTGGCAATACAGCGATTCCTCCGGCGAGTATTACGCGCTCGCAGGCCTCGCCCTTGCCGATCTCGACGGCGACGGCCCGCTCGACCTCGTCGCCACTGCCACGGTCGACATCGCGTCTAACCTCGACGTGACGCAAGTCGTCGTCGGTGCCGGCTTCGGAAACGGCCGGTTCGGCATTCAGGGGCCTTTTGACATCGGATCACAGGGCTTCGTCACCGCCTCCAACCCCCTCCTCCGCGATCTCAACCGCGATGGAGACCTCGACCTCATCATCGGTTCGCGCGGCGCAAGCGGCTCCCCCTTCGTCTTCGAGGGACTCGACGGTTACCAGTTCGGACCCGAGACTCCCATCGGCTCAGGCGCAGGTCCCGCTCTCTTCCCGCTGCGCAGCGATGACCTTGACGGCGACGGCCTCTGGGACCTTCACGCGCTGAACTATTCGAGCTCCAACTCGCTTTACGTCTGGCACAACCTGACCGACGTCGGCGACCCCGTGCTTACCGTTCCGCCCCTGACGCGCGGCGAGTTCGCAACCCTCACCGTCACCGGCGCTCTGCCCGGCGAACGTGTCTACTTCCTCTACAGTCTCGCAGGCCCCGGCGTCAGCAACGGCATCGCCTCCCTCGGGGGAATCACCATCGACCTTGCCGGCACAGTCGTCCGCATCGGCTCGGTCGTTGCCGACAATACCGGCAGGGCCGAAGTCACCGTGCGCGTGCCTGCCTCACTGCCCAACGCCTCGGTCGCCGTGCAGGCGGTGATCCCCCGCGGCCCGGATGGCGCAGACTCCGTGAAGACACGCTTCTTCGAACGACACATCGGCGATTGAGGGCAGTCGTAATCAGGGTCCGCCGTGCGGACCAATCCTTACCCAGTGGCGGCCGGGCGCGGTGCGTTGTCATAAGATGCAGCGCACGGGCGTGGCCGATTCACCTCCCGACGGACACACAATCCCGGAGACTCAACATGCTGCGCTTCGCATCTCTCCTCGTCTCGGCTGCTCTCACTTCCGGATGCGTTTCAACACACTCTTTCCCCAACGACGGGCCGGCATTTCTCTACGATGGCCAGGGCGGCTCGATGACAACCCTCGACGGCATCGAGGTCTGGGAAACAGGGGAGCCGAACGGCCGACACCGCCTTGTCGGAGTCGTGGTTGACCACCATCGCAGCGTTGCCGTCACTGATGAGGTGATCCGGCGTGACCTGCTTCGCCATGCCCGGGAGTATGGCGCGGATGCCGTGGTCAACGTGACCACATCGCAATCGCCCCTGGCCGGGAAAGCCCGGCAACTGGCGAAGGTGTCAGCCGACCCGACCGGTCGGGTGTCTGTGGTTCTGCACGACCTGCCTGAGCAGACGCGGGCGGAGATGCCGCAGGCGGTGTACGCGCTTGTGGTGTTTGTGGAGCGGTGATGTGAAGC
>CAZPFK010000108.1:4809-7574 GCA_964585855.1 uncultured Vicinamibacteraceae bacterium | reverse complement strand
CGCGAAACACCCGCCATGCGGCAGTACGCCGCCTTCAAGAAGCAGCACCCCCAGTGCATCCTCTTCTTCCGCATGGGCGACTTCTACGAAACCTTCTTCGAAGACGCCGTCACCTGCCACAAGGCCCTGGGCATCACCCTCACCGAACGAACCAAGGGCGTCCCCATGGCCGGCGTCCCCTACCACTCCGTCGAGGGATACCTCCGCCGTCTCATCCAGCAGGGATACCGCGTCGCCGTCGCCGAACAGGTCCAGGACCCCGCCGAAGCCAAAGGCGTCGTCGATCGCGCCGTCACCCGCGTCGTCACCCCCGGAACCCTCGTCGATGAATCCCTCCTCGACGACTCCGCCGCCAACCGCGTCGCCGCACTCTTCTTCACACACCCCGGCGACGACTCCCCCGCAGCACTCGCACTGGCCGAGCTCTCCACCGGCTCATTCGAAGTCTGCACCCTCTCCGCCGACCGCCTCCTCGAAGAGATCCCCCGCTTCGGACTCGCCGAACTCCTCCACGTCGAAACCGCCACCGGCGAGGCCCCGCCCCGACTCACTCGGCTCATCGCCGCCGACCCCGGCCTCACCGACGCCTGCCTCACCGCCCGGCCCGCCTGGTACTTCCGCTCCGCCGAGGCCCTCGAAGCCCTCTGCCGCCAATTCGCCGTCACCACGCTGGCCGGCTTCGGCCTCGACGACGATGACCCCTGCATCGGCCCCGCCGGCGCCCTGGTCCGCTACCTCCTCGAAACACAATCCGGAGACAGCGGCCGCGACCGCCTCGCCCACCTTCGCCCACCGAAACGCCGCGAGATCGACGCCTACCTGCGCATCGATCCCGTCAGTCTCCGCGCCCTGGAGATCGAAAAGACCACGCGGACCGGGGAGACCGCCGGCTCGCTCCTCTCAGTCTTCAGCCACTGCCGCACGCCGATGGGCCGGCGACTGTTGCGCGACTGGCTCTGCTTTCCGCTGCGAAACAGCGACGCCATCAACGCCCGGCAGCGCTGCGTCCAGACCCTCATCGACGACACCGCCACCGCACGCACCCTCGCCGACGCCCTCGAAGGCGTGCAGGATGTCGCACGCATCGGCTCCCGACTCGCCATGGCCCGCGCCACCCCGCGCGACCTCGTCGCACTCGGCCGCTCCCTCCACCGCGCCGCCGAACTCCGCGACCTCCTCGCCCCCGCCGACGCCTTCGCACCGCAGGTCGAACATCTCACCGAAGTCGAAACCGAACTTACCGAACTCGCGCAGCGCATCGAGACCACCTGCGTCGAAAGCCCCCCGGCCCACACCCGCGAAGGCGGAATGATCCGCGACGGCGTCGATGAAGACCTCGACGAGGCCCGCAGTCTCCAGCGCGACGCCAACGCCTGGCTCTCCCGCTTTCAGCAGCAGCTCGTCACCGAAACCGGCATCGCCTCCCTGAAAGTCGGCTACAACAAGGTTTTCGGGTACTACATCGAAGTCACCGCTGTCAACGCCTCGAAAGTCCCCGACCACTTCACCCGCAAGCAGACGCTCAAGAACGCCGAGCGCTACATCACCCCCGAACTCAAGGACTTCGAAAACCGCGTCCTCACCGCCCGTGATCGCGCCGTCGCGCGCGAGCAGACCCTCTTCGACCAGCTCTGCGCCGACGCCGCCGCCCGATGCGCTGCGCTCACCGCCTTCGCCGACGCCGTCGCCGAACTCGATGTCCTCTCCTGTTTCGCCCGTCAGGCCCGACGACGCCGCTACTGCCGGCCCGAGATCATCGACCAGCCCGCCCTCCACATCGTCGCCGGGCGACACCCCGTCCTCGATGAACTCCTCGACTCCGGCTTCGTCCCCAACGACACCTCGCTCAACACCGCCGGGCTCAATCCCTCCGATGAGCACGCGACTACCGCGACCCTCGCCCTCATCACCGGGCCGAACATGGCCGGAAAAAGCACCTGCATCCGCCAGGTCGCGCTGATGACCCTCCTGGCCCACACCGGCTCATTCGTCCCCGCCGAATCAGCCGTCATCGGCCTCACCGATCGCATCTTCACCCGCATCGGCGCCAACGATGAGCTCCACGCCGGCCGATCCACCTTCATGGTCGAGATGATCGAGACAGCCAACATCCTCCACCACGCCACCGACCGCTCCCTGGTCATCCTCGATGAAATCGGCCGCGGCACCTCCACCTTCGACGGCCTCTCGCTGGCCTGGGCGATCGCCGAAAACCTCGCCGCCCGCCGCACCCGCACCCTCTTTGCCACCCACTACCACGAACTCACCGCGCTGGCCGAACGATCGCCGGCGGTCATCAACCTCCACGTCGCCGTGCGCGAATGGGCCGATGAGATCGTCTTCCTCTACCGCATTCAGCCCGGCCGCGCCGACCGCTCCTACGGCATTTACGTGGCCCGCATCGCCGGCCTGCCGCCGGAAACAATCAGCCGCGCCATGGACCTCTGCAAGGCCCTTGAGACCCACGACCTCGACCCCGAGGCCCTCCCCGCGCTGCGCAACGGCTCCGCCTCCCGCTCCTCCCCACCCGCCGACGACGGACAGATGTCGCTCTTCCGCGAGTACATGCCTCACCCGGCACTCGACCAGCTGCGCACCCTCGACCTCAACGCCCTCACGCCCCTCCAGGCCTTCGACCTCCTCCGCCGCCTCCAGCACGATGCGCAGAAGTAGAGTGGCACGGGCATCTTGCCTGTGCGGATCGGGTGCCACGGCCAGTCGGTAGGGTCCGCCGTGCGGACCGTTCCACTCTCTCCCCCAGTGCC
>CAZPFK010000108.1:0-4709 GCA_964585855.1 uncultured Vicinamibacteraceae bacterium | reverse complement strand
ACGGCCAGTCGGTAGGGTCCGCCGTGCGGACCGTTCCACTCTCTCCCCCAGTGCCTCAGTGCCCAGTGCCTAGTGCCTCAGTGCCTAGTGCCTAGTGCCTAGTGCCTAGTGCCTAGTGCCCATTGCCCAGTGCCTTCTCCTCACTCAAACTCTGCAACCACCAGGTTGCTCGCTTCGGCACGCTCGGCACTCCCTCCGTCATGCCCGCGCAGGCGGGCATCCAGAGAAAGGAGCCGAACGAAGTAAGCGTGTTCCATCTCCCTACCCCGAATGCGGAACAGCGCCGGGGAGGGGGCGGCTCGGCTGCCACCGCCAGTTCCTTCTGGACAACCGTTCCCACATCCTGAGCATTGCGTCAATGCGCATCAGTGACTCGTGATGGCAGCTAACATGAGTTGGGGGAAGACAAACGCGCAGATAGTCGATACTCAAGTTGACACCATGTCGCGCTACACGGCCAGCACTTGCCCCTGAACCGCAGGGCTTGCCTGAGTCGCCCAGCCGAGAGACAGCCGGTTACCGTCAACCGATACTGAATCTCAGCCCGACGATTCGATTCTGCAGCTTCAACTCGACTCCTTCTGAGCGTGGCAGAAGCCGGATGGCTCTACCGCAAAATACGTAAAAAGCGCGACTATTCCCTTGCAGAACTGGCGACCACAATTATCATGGACGTGTCCCGAAGGAGGTGCCGGATGAGAGAAACCGGATACACGAAGTCGTCGCTGGATGCTTCGCCATCCAGCCGGCTGGCACTTATCGGACTCGGCGTGACTGTTATGGGAACAGGCGCCGTCGGCCAGACAATTCAGTTCGGTGAGCCCACAATCTATTCAGATATTGCGCGTGCACAAGACATTGTGACGGCTGATCTTAACGGAGACGGCGCGGTTGATATCGCCATAGCGCTTGATGGCGATCTTCAAATTTACTTCAACGATCAATCGGGTTCGTTCGCGCATGCAACAACGATCCCCACCGGCAACGTAACGAGCCTCACTGCGACAGATCTTGAAAGTGACAGAGACATTGACTTGGTCTGGGTCTTCCTCGACGACCAGTATGACGCATACATATCTGCTTGGTACAACGATTCATCCGGACTCGAAGGAGATATCGTAACAACATCGACCTCAGCACGTACGATACCTGATCATATTACCGTCGACATAACGAACGACGGGCTTGTAGACGTTGTCCTGCCATCACTACACGGCGTTATCGCAATGATCGCCGGGGCAGACCGCCAGTTCACCGAGCAGATCGTGTTTGACTATCCGGATTCAGCTTATCGACCGCGCGGGCTGAGCAGCGGAGATATTGATGCAGACGGCGATACTGATCTCTTCGTAGTATTCCAATATGTTTATGACTACCGCGGCATCGGACCATACACAAAAGGGACTCAACTCGTACTCCTCTCGAATCAATCAAACGGTTCTATCTTTGAGCTTCAGACCGACTATCCGGTTGACTTTCAAACAGATAATCTTGAAGTTAGCGATCTTGTTATAGGTGATCTCGATAACGATGGAGACCTTGATGCAGCTATTTCTGGCAGCCCAATGAATCGGCCGCAGTATTTTAACGCCGTCCATTTCCTTCGAGGGGATACAATGGGTGGTTTTACCGAGGCATCAATCGTTCACGGCTCTGAAGGTGACCGGATGTGGATGCAACTGGATGATCTGAATACCGATGGCAGACTCGACCTTGCATTTACAACGGATGACATCGAGGGCATATCCGTTCTAACGAATGAGGGAGATTTTTCATTCTCTTCGCAGAGTCCATTTCGTACTGGAGTCTGGCAGTCGTATTTTTCGCTAAGTGATCTTACAGGAGACGGACAGATTGATGCAGCAACCGCGGGCCACAACGGTCTCGCGGTAATCAAGAATCTGACACAACTTCAGGGTCCAATCCTCAGCATCAGCCCGCTCGTGAGGGGCGAGGATGCGGTCCTGCGAGTCAGGAGGGTAAACCCGGAGGAAGTAGTGCACTTCCTCTATTCCATGACTGGAACAGGGCGTACTACCGGGCAAAGACTACTTGGAGGAATGACACTGGACCTTGCTGAGCCCGTACTGATTGCGGGCTCGGTGCGTGCAGACGAACTCGGCGTAGCGGTTCTTCGAACCAAAATCCCTGACTCCGCCCCGACCGGCCCGGTTGCTGTTCAGGCAGTCGTCCGCCGTGGGCCGCACGGACTTGATTCCATCAAGACCCCATTCCAAGTCAAAGTAGTTCAATAATAGTTGAGCATGTGTCGAAGTGAGTGCTCGTCATGAACAAGTGTGACCGCGTGGCGGCCAAAACAAAATCCGTAATCATCGTCGTCGGGCTTGGAGCACACGGGCCGAGGAGTGCGCCGGCGCAGATACTCTTCGAAGACCCGGTTGAATACCTCACTGCCTCAGACATCTCAGGATTCACAGTGTTAGACGTCAACAACGACGGCTTTCATGATGTCATCGCTGCTGAAGCAATTGAAAGCCTGTCTCTCTTTATCAACGATAATGATGGAGCACTCCGCTATCTCGGCTCGCTGTTTGAACCGTCAACAAGACCAACCGGGATCAGCAGTGCTGATTTGGATCTCGACGGTAATCGCGACATCATATGGACCGCGAGTCGCCGCGATTCGCACGAAGTGAATGTGCTCTTATACCGCGATATCGGACGCCCGGGAATGATGCAGACCATCGCACTTCCCAGAAGATCTGAGAGTTTGGCGACTGGTGATTTGAACGGCGATGGCTGGACAGACGTTGTCGTTCTTGACGATCGGAGCTCGGATTCACAACTACACGTATTCCTCAATAATGCCGGGGAACTCGAACTTTATACATCGGTTGAGTTGCCGTGGATCCATAATAAGAGCATTATATTAGGAGATTTTGATTCTGACGGGGACCTTGATGCTGCAATGCTGGCCCTTGATGATTCGATCGACTATATGTACGGCTGGAAACTCGACCAGAGCCAGGTTCGTGTGTTGCTGGGGGATGGAACCGGGGCGTTTCCGACAACCATCGAGTCCCCGCTGCCGTATGGCGGCGGTCTCTGGGGTGAGGACTCATTCCCGGTGCAACTGATCAGTGGCGACATGGATGGCGACAGTGACCCGGATCTGATCATAGCTGCCTGCTCGTACGAATACTTTCAACCGGTAGAGATGGTTGTAATGGAGAATCATGGTGATGACGAGGTTGTGTTCACTTCTCGCGCAACCGTCATGTATGGTAACACCAATATCTCAGCAAGCATCTCTGTCTCTGACCTCAACAACAATGGTCGCCTTGACGTCATTTCGCGCGACTATGAGGGACTCTGGGTGATCAGGAACGAGGGTGTGTTCCATTTCGCTGAACCAGATTTCTACGATGCGGGGGTGTGGAGCAGGCCTATATCTGGCGCGATCTTCGACATGAATCTCGATGGACGCAATGACGTCATTGTTTCCAGCCAGGCCGGATTCCTTGCATTTCAGAATGCGACCACCAGCGACGGCCCCACCCTTGACCACCCGCCGCTCAAACGCGGAACGCAGGTTGCCCTCACGGTCGCCGATGCTCAACCCGGAGAAACCGTGGATTTCCTCTACTCTCTTACCGGCGCGGGCAACAGCCTCGGCCAGCAGAAGTACGGTGGCCTCACACTCGACTTGCTCGATCCAATCGAACCCGCCGGCTCGGCTGTTGCCGACGCCAACGGCGTGGCGACGATCAATGTAAACATCTCTCAGAACACGCCGTTGATGACCGTCGTGATTCAGGCCGTAATCGCACGTGGTCAGAACGGCGAAGATTCAGTGAAGACCCCCTTCCGCACGGCGCGGATTCTGCCCTAGCCCCCCCTACTTCCTCATCCTCCGAAAATCCCACGGCTGCGTGTCCGCCGCCGCGCCGTGCCGGTTCACCTCGCGCACCGTGCGCACAAGGTTCCACAGCAGCGACACCGCCCCCACCGCCACCAGAACAGCCAGAAACCACCCCACCACCTCCTCCTCACCCAACTCCTCCGGCAACACGCCCTGCGGCAGCAAAACCACCACCGCCATCACCACCCCGAAACCCGCCAGCAACGCCTTGAACTCCGTCGGCCCGAACGCCGCCAATGTAAACTCGCCCACCATCTTCGCCTTGATCCCCGTCAGCACCGCCGTCGCATAAATGCACAGCACCGCCGCGTACCCCAGCCACGGCTGCCCGGCCGCGACCGCAAGGCCGATCATCCAGTACGAAAACGAGAGCGGGTCCGTGAAGTGGTCCAGCAGCTCCCCGCCGTTGCGGCACTGCCCCGTCGCGCGCGCGTGCGTCCCGTCCACCGAATCCGCCAGGTGATTGCCGATCACCCCAAGAGCCGCGACGACTCCGCCCCACCAGAACCGGCCGCACATCGCAAAACCGACCGCCCCCGCAATCGCGCTCAGATGTCCGACGGCGATGATCCCCTCCGGCGGAAACCACGCCGGAATCCGAAGCGCCCGGTACAGCCCGGGCACCAGCGGGGCGATATACGGATCAAGAATGCTGTGGGAAACGCGTTTGGAGGCCACGACGCACGATTCTACCGCCCGCCCCCCGCTACAGAACGGTTGCCACCCCCGCAGGTTCAGAGTATTCTTGACTTCGCCCCGGCCGTGTACCCAAGTGGTCCAAGGGGACGGATTGCAAATCCGTTATTCGTGGGTTCGAATCCCACCG